>CALMIL010000057.1 GCA_937864005.1 uncultured Burkholderiales bacterium | reverse complement strand
GTGAAGCGCGGCAGATCGGCTGCCTTCTCGATCCGCTTCTTCTGCTGCGCGGCGGCGGGCAGGGCGAGCAAGGCGAGAGCCAGCGCGGCGGTCAAGAGGCGTGCAATCATCGCGGACTCCATCTGCCGAACGACGGTACGCGGCTGCGGCCCGGCGGCAAAAGCCGAAACCATACCGCCCGAGCCAGGCCCACGCAATGAATATCGTCTTCGATTTCGGCGGCGTCGTCTTTCGCTGGCAGCCGCTTCGGCTGCTGCGCGAAACGCTGCCGCTGCGCGCCCGCGACGACGATCTCGCGCGCGAACTCGCGGCCGAACTGTTCCAGGGCTATGCGCCAGACGGCGACTGGGGCGCATTCGATCGCGGCGAGATCGGGGTGGGCACGCTGGCGCAACGCGCCGCGCGCCGCACGGGTCTGAGCGAGGCCGAGGTGCTGGCCTTCGTGCAGGCGGTTCCGGCGCATCTGGAGCCGATCGCCGAAACGGTGGCACTGCTCGGACGCCTGAAATCTGCCGGCCACCGGCTCTTCTACCTGTCCAACATGCCCGCGCCATTTGCCGAACATCTGCAACGCAGCCACGCCTTCATGGCCTGGTTCGACGACGGCGTCTTCTCGTCGCAACTGCAGCTGATGAAGCCGCAGCCGGCGATCTTTCACGCCGCGGCGCGCCGCTTCGGGCTCGCGCCGCACGAGCTGCTGTTCATCGACGACGTCGCGCACAACGTCGATGCCGCGCGTGCGCTCGGTTGGCAGGCGATCTGGTTTCGCGACGCGTCGCAGTGTGCCGCCGCGCTGTCCGCAGGTGCTGCGGACGATCAGGGTTTGTAGTCGGCGCACAGGCCGCGCACCGCCTGCGTCGAGGCTTCGATGCCCTGCACGACGATGCGCCGCTTCCATTCGTCGGTATCGGTGTAGAACGCGTCGCGCGTCCGCCGCTTGATGGCCAGCCGCTGCTCCTGGGGCGCCTCGGGGTGGTTCTCGAGCCACTGGTCGGCGCGCAGTGCGTCGAACATCTCGGACAAGGGCAGTGTGCCGTATTCGAGCGCGATGCCGGTGTATTCGGCCTGCGGGCACTCCTCGTAGGCCGAGAGCCACATCAAGCCGGTGAGCGGCGCGGATGACGAACTGCCGTCGTAGATCGACGTCACCGCATCGCCCCACCAGGCGCGCGCCCGCGCGAGCGCGGCAGCGTCGTCGCGGCAGGCGAAGATGCGCTCGCCGTGGCCGCTCGGCCCGAGGCCGGTGTGCAGGTCGATCCAGCCGAGGCGCCGCGCGCGTGCGCACTCGCCGCGCAGCACGTGGCGCAGCGTGGCGTTGCTCCAGGTCGGGTTTACGCCGCCGTAGAACAGACCCTCGGGGTGCGCGTGCTGGCCGCCCGAATACGCGGCTTGCAGCGCCGCCATGCCGTGCCGCGCGGCATAGGTCTGGATGCCGGCCTGCACCGCTTCGGACGGCGGCCAGTCGTGCGGCACGAGCAGGCCGGCGAGCTCGTCATAGCCGGGATTTGCCGGCAGCGGCTTGCCGAAATCGTGGAAGTTGCGGTTCAGGTCGACATTCTCGTGCGTCGTGCGCCGCCACCACGAGAAGCCGTACGGGTTGAGGGCGTGGATATGGAGTACCGCGACCCCGCCGGCGCGCGCCGCGGCGCGAAAGTCCGCATCGCCGAGCAGCGTGATCTGCACGCCCGAGCCGCAGTAGCCCTCGACGCCGTGGCAAGCGCTGCTGACGATGAGGACGCGCTCGGCGTCGGCCGGGCCGTCGCGCGCGACATCCATCGCCAGACGCTCGCCGTCGCGGCCGAGCAGCGGATGCAGGTGGCTCTGCACGTCGAGTCCGGCCGCCTCGGCGGCGCCAAGAAACTTGTCACGCGCTTCGGCGTAGGTCTGGGAGAAAGCGTTGCGATCAAACATGGGCGTCGGGCCCACCAGCCGCGCGCGGCGTCGCGAGCCAGGCTTCGGCCAGGCGCACCCACATCGTGCCGCCGAGCGGGATCAGCTCGTCGTTGAAGTCGTAGCTCGGGTTGTGCAGCATGCACGGGCCCATGCCGTGGCCGCCGTCGCGGTGGCTGCCGTCGCCGTTGGCGATCAGAAAGTAGCAGCCGGGCTTTTCGAGCAGGTAGTAGCTGAAGTCCTCGGCGCCCATCGTCGGCTCGAATTCGAGCACGTTCTCGGGCCCGACGAGGTCGGAAAGCAGCTTGCGCGCAAACGCCGTCTCGGCCGGATGGTTGATCGTCGGCGGGTAGTTGCGCACGAACTCGAATTCGCACTCGGTGTCGAACGCGGCACAGGTGTGGCGCGCGACTTCGCGCATGCGCCTTTCGATCAGGTCGAGCACCTCGATCGTGAAGGTGCGCACCGTGCCCTGGATCTCGCAGCTCTCGGGGATGACGTTGGTCGCCTCGCCGGTGTGGATCATCGTCACCGAGATCACGCCGGCATCGATCGGCCGCTTGTTGCGCGAGACGATGGTCTGGAACGCCTGCACCATCTGGCAGGCGACGGGCACCGGGTCGATGCCCAGGTTCGGCATCGCCGCGTGCGCGCCCTTGCCGCGGATCGTGATCTTGAACTCGTTGCTCGACGCGAACGCCGGCCCGCTCTTGAGGGCGAACTTGCCGACCGGCATGCCCGGCCAGTTGTGCGCGCCGAACATCGCCTCCATCGGAAAGAGCTTGAAGAGGCCGTCCTTGATCATCTCGCGCGCGCCGCCGCCGCCTTCCTCGGCGGGCTGGAAGACGAGGTAGACGGTGCCGTCGTAGTTGCGGTGCTTGGCCAGGTATTTGGCGGCGGCGAGCAGCATCGCGGTGTGGCCGTCGTGGCCGCAGGCGTGCATCTTGCCGGCGTGCCGGCTCGCATGCGCGAAGTGGTTGTGCTCGCTCATCGGCAGCGCGTCGATATCGGCGCGCAGGCCGACGGCGCGCGGGCTGCTGCCATTCTTCAGGATGCCGACGACGCCGGTCGTCCCGAGGCCGCGGTGGATCGGGATGCCCCATTCGGTGAGCGCCTGGGCGATCAGGTCCGACGTGCGCTGCTCCTCGAAGCAGAGTTCGGGATGCGCATGGATGTCGCGCCGGATCGCGGCCACGGCGGCGGCGTCGGCGAGGATGGGTTCGATCAGGTTCATGCGCGGGCTCCTGCGGCTGCGGCGGTCGGGGAGCCAGTTTAGCGAGGTGGGGGTCGAGATGCCATCGAGCGGCGAGGGTATGCGCTGGCGCGCGACCGTGCCGAGCCAACAGCGGCACCACGCGACTTGAGCGCAAGGCGCGGGTGCTCCGCAGATCACCCCGCGCCGGCACGACGGATCGCGCGGGCTTCAGGCGCGCCGCGCCTTGCCCCCGGGCACCAGTGCGACGGCCGCCTCGGGCGCGTGGAGCAGGAAGGTCAGCGACTCTTCGAGGTAGAGCCGCACGGCGCTGTCGGTGTGGCTCGAATAGCCGATCGACAGGTCGCGCCCCATGCGGATCTCGAAATCGCCGCCGCGCTTGGACAGCACGATCGCGCCTTCGAGCGCCGGCGCCCACAGGATGCCGCCATCGACCAGCGTATTGATGTGCTTGAGGACCGGGTAGCCGCCGTCGTTGCCCTCGGACAGCGCCGTATACGCCTCGGCGCCGAGTAGCACGGTGTAGGGGCCGTCGACGCCGACGAGTCGCAATTGCTTGAGCGCCTGGGCGACGACGTCCGGGTAGCGGGTCACGTCGTCGGGCAGCGTGAGCTGCGGATTGCTCGAACCCGCGCGCATGCCGTCGATCGCGGCCGCCTTGTAGCCGAGGAATACCATCCGGTCTTCGGCGAGGGCGAGCTTCTCCGCCGCATCCTTGGCCGGCTGCCAGTCGGAGTCGTTGGAGCCGCGCTCGACATCGTCGATCGCCTCGCGCGACAGCTCGAACGGCACGCGCAATTCGACCAGCGGCCTGACGATGTGCTGGCGCGCCTCGATGCCGGGGGCAGGCGGCGCAAGCGTCTTCAGGTGTCCGGTGCCGACCGACGAGGCCGTCGGTCCGGACGGGCCCTCGAAGTCGACGACGCGGCGCGCCGCGAGGTTGCGCTTGAAGGTGCGCGCGACCTCCTCCTCGATCTGGGCCCAGGCGGCGTCGGAGATCGGTGCGAGTTCTCGATGCAGGTTGTTCATGGTTCGTGGCGATCGGGTTGGGAGTGGATGGATGTGGGCGGTCAGGCCCTTGCCGAGGGCGGCAGCAGCGCGGCCGGGTCGGATTCGAGCGCGCCGATGGCGAGCGAGCCGTCAGCGCGGCGCGGCGCGGGGGCCGCCGCCGCGCTGGCCGTCGCGCCGGGCGCTTGCGCCTCGTGGCCGTCGGCGTCCGCGGCCCGCTCGGCGAGCGCTTCGAGCAGGTCGGCCGACGGCACGAAGAACAGCGTTCCCGTCACCGCGTCGCTGAAGTCGAGCAGCCGGTCGTAGTTGCCCGGCGGATCGCCGACGAACATGTTCGACAGCATCCGCAGCGTGATCGCGGGGTCGCGCGCATAGCCGATGAAATAGGTGCCGTACTCGCCGCGCGACGGCTGGCCGAACGGCAGGTTGGCGCGAACGATCTTCAACTCCTCGCCGGCGTCGTCGGTGATGACGTTCAGCGCGATGTGCGAGTTGCTCGGCTTGACCGCGTCGTCCATCTCGACATCGTCGATCTTCGTGCGGCCGAAGACCTGCTCCTGCTCGGCGATCGAGAGCGCCTTCCAGGCGTCCATCCGGTGCAGGTATTTCTGCACCAGGACGTAGCTGCCGCCGGCAAACGCGGCATCCTCGGCGCCGATGAACGCAGCCGCATCGGCGGCGTCGCCCTGCGGGTTCTCGGTGCCGTCGACGAAGCCGAGGATGCTGCGCGCGTCGAACGAGTTGAAGCCATGCACTTCGTCGATCGGGAAGACGGCTGCACCGAGGGCCGCGACGAGGCGCGCAGCGAGATCGAACACGAGGTCGGCGCGATCGGCGCGCAGATGGATCAGGATGTCGCCCGGCGTCGACGGCGCGTGGCGGTCGCCGGCGCGGATCGCCTCGAAGGGTTGCAGTTGCGCGGGCCGCGGCAGGCCGAACAGGCGGTCCCAGGCGTCGGCGCCGAAGCCGACGACGCAGCGCACGTCGCTCGCCGGGAAGCGAAAGCGCATGCTGCGGGCGAGTGCACCGACCTGGCCGCACCAGCCGCGCACGGTTGCGGATGCGTCATCGCCCGCAGCGAGGCCAAGGACGATGAACATGGCGAGCGGCCCGGCCGAACCGACGATCGGCTGGCTTTCTGGAGACGCGTCGAACGGGGAGGCGGAAGGTGCGGGCATGGCGCGAGTTCAGGCAGGGACGACGAGTGCATGACGGCACGACCAGCGCAGGCCGTCGCCGTCGGCGGGATCGAGTTGCATCGCAAGCGTCGCCTGTTCGCCGGCGTCGAGCTGGCGCCACAGGAAGTCGCGCGCGTTGCCGGGGTCGCCGGCGACGAAGAGTTGCGACGTCCATTCGCCGAAGGTCGGGTGGCGCAGCCTGACGTGGATGTGCGGCGTCCGGCCGGGATAGGGCACCGGGCGTATCGTCCTGAAGCGGGCCTCGCCGGCACTGCTCGCGCGCGCGCTGCCGAAGCCCTGGAACGCCGGATCCCAGGCACCGACTTTCGGGCGGACCGACGGGTGGCGGTAGGCGGCCAGCGCGTCGCACTGCCAGATCTCGATCTCGGCGCCGTCGATGCGCCGGCCGGTGGTATCGACGACCTGCAGCAGCAGGGCCAGATGCTCGCCCTTCGCGCTTGCCGCCGGGCCGGCGTTCGCCACGCGCGTCAGGTCGGCGTCCCAGTCGCTCCATTGGGCGCGCCAGCGCGCGGGCGGATAAAACGGCCCTTCGGTCATCGACGCCATGACGCGCTGGCTCGCCGCCAGCGCCGGCGACGCCATGCCGCAGGCGACCACGGCAAGCAGACGCCGCCGCCCCGCGATCGAAGTCCGGGCGGTCCGCGCGAGCGCCTGACGCACGCTGCGGGGTTCGTGCGAAGCGGCAGGTCCGGAGGCGGTCACAGGCATGCTTCATTATGGCAACGCCAAACGCGTCGCGCACGAGACGACTTGACCTGTCGCTGCCTTGCCGGCAGTGACCCATCCCGAGACGCCTGCCCGCAAGGCCTGGGGTTGTGCAATAGTCACCTTATGAGCACCACGGCCGCTGCCCCCGAAGCCTCGCGCATTGTCCATGGCGCGTGCCCGCACGACTGCCCCGACACCTGCGCGCTGCAGGTGACGGTCGAGGGCGGCCGCGTCGTCAAGGTGCAGGGCGATCCGGACCATCCGACGACGCACGGTGCGCTGTGCACCAAGGTCTCGCGCTACGCCGAGCGCGTCTACCACCCCGAGCGCGTGCTCCATCCGTTGAAGCGCATCGGCGCCAAGGGCGAAGGCCGCTTTGTGCGCGTGAGCTGGGACGAGGCGCTCGCCGATATCGCCGCCCGGCTGGCCGCGATCGCCGCGCGCGACCCGCAGGCGATCCTGCCCTACAGCTATGCCGGAACGATGGGCTTCGTGCAGGGCGAGAGCATGGACCGGCGCTTCTTCCACCGGCTCGGCGCGTCGCTGCTCGATCGCACGATCTGCTCGATGGCCGGTGCGCAGGCGCTCGTCGCCACGTTCGGCGGCAAGCTCGGCATGCATGTCGAGCATTTTGCGCAGAGCAAGCTGATCCTGATCTGGGGCAGCAACTCGATCACGTCCAACCTGCACTTCTGGTCCTTCGCCCAGCAGGCCAAGCGCAACGGCGCGAAGCTCGTCTGCATCGATCCGCGCAAGACCGAGACGGCCGACAAGTGCCATCAGCATATCGCGCTGCTGCCGGGCACCGATGGCGCGCTCGCGCTTTCGCTGATGCATGAGTTGATCGCGAACGACTGGCTCGATCACGACTATATCGATCGGCACACCGAAGGCTGGCCCAAACTGCGCGAGCGGGCGCTCGCCTGGCCGCCCGAGCGTGCCGCCGCGGTGTGCGGCATCACGCCCGGCGAGATAAGGGCGCTGGCGCGCGACTATGCGACGACCCGGCCGGCCGCGATCCGCGCCAACTACGGCTTGCAGCGGGTGCACGGCGGCGGCAACGCGGTGCGGCTGATCGCCATCCTGCCGGCGCTGACCGGCGCCTGGCGCGATCCGGCGGGCGGCTTTCTGCTGTCGTCGTCGAGCTGGCTCGCGGTCGATCGCAACGCGCTGCAGCGGCCCGAGCTGCTGGCCGGGCGCCGGCCGCGCACCATCAACATGGTGCAGATCGGCGATGCGCTGCTCGCCGAGGCGTCGCCCGCGTTCGGGCCGAAGATCGAGGCAATCGTCGTCTACAACAGCAACCCGGTGGCGGTCGCACCCGACTCGTCGAAGGTGGCCCGCGGGTTTGCGCGCGAGGACCTGTTCACCGTCGTCCTCGAGCACTTCCTGACCGATACCGCCGACCATGCCGACTACGTGCTGCCGGCGACGACCCAGCTCGAGCACTGGGACGTGCATGGCAGCTATGGCCACACCTCGGTCTTGCTGAACGAACCGGCGATCGCGCCGCAGGGCGAGGCGAAGCCGAATGCGCAGATCTTTCGCGAGCTCGCCGCGCGCATGGGTTTTGGCGAGCCGTGCTTCGAAGACAGCGACGAGACGCTCGCGCGCGCGGCGATCGGCGGCGTGGTGTCCTACGACGCGCTGCGCGAGCGCGGCTGGCAGCAGCTGCCGCTGCGCGCGGCGCCGTTCGCGCAGGGCGGCTTTGCGACCCCGGGCGGGCGCTGCATGATCGATGCGCCCGGCCTCGGCGTCCCCGATTTCGTCGCGCCGCACGAATCGGCGCTGTCGGCGCCGGATCTGGCGCGGCGCTTCCCGCTCGCGATGATCTCGCCGCCGCCGCGCAACTTCCTGAATTCGACCTTCGTCAACGTCAAGAGCCTGCGCGATATCGAAGGCGAGCCGGTGCTCGAGATGCACGCCGACGACGCCGCCGCGCGCGGCCTCGTCGATGGCGAACTGGTGCACGTCTTCAACGACCGCGGGCGCAGCACCTGCCGGCTGCATGTGAAGCGCGGCCGGGCGCGGCCGGGCGTCGTCAACGGGCTCGGTGTGTGGTGGCGCAAGCTGGGGCTGGACGGCACCAACCTGAACCAATTGACACATCAGCGGCTGACCGACTTCGGCGGCGGGCCGACCTTCTACGACTGCCTGGTCGAGGTCGAAGCTTGCGCTTGAAGCGCCGGGGCAAGCCGTGCCCATGGCGCGGCGCGTGACGACGAAGGCGCTGTGGATGGCGGGCGCAGCCTCGATCGCCGTCGTTGCGCTCGCCGCGGGTGTCTTGTGCCTGACGAGCGGCTGCGCCTCGGTCGGCTATCTCGCGCAGTCGGTGCAAGGGCACCTCGAGATCCTGAACGCCGCCAAGCCGGTCGCCGAGTGGGAGGCCGATCCGGCGACCGCCGAGAAGCTGCGCGCGCGCCTCGTGCTCAGCCAGCAGATGCGCGACTTCGCGGTCGCCGAACTCGCGCTGCCCGACAACGCGAGCTACCGCCGCTATGCGCAACTGGATCGCAGCGCCGCGGTCTGGAACGTCGTTGCCGCACCCGAGCTCAGCCTGAAGCTCGAGACCTGGTGCTTCCCGGTCGTCGGCTGCGTCGGCTATCGCGGCTACTTCGATCGCGAGGAGGCCGAGGCCTTCGCCGCCCAACTGCGCGCGCAGGGCCTGGAGGTCCGCGTCTACGGCGTGCCCGCTTATTCGACGCTCGGCCGGCTGCCGGGCGCGTACTTCGCCGATCCGCTGCTGAGCACCTTCATCAACTACCCCGAGGTCGAGCTTGCGCGCCTGATGTTTCACGAGCTGTCGCATCAGCTGGTCTACGCGAGCGGCGACACGATGTTCAACGAATCGTTCGCGACCACGGTCGAGCGCTTCGGCAGCCGGCGCTGGATGGACGCGCACGCGAACCCGGCCGCGCGTGCCGAGTACCTTGCGTTCGACGCCCGGCGCAAGGACTTCCGGGCCTTGGTCGGGCGCACCCGCGACGCGCTCGAGCTGCTGTACAAGAGCGATGCGAGCGACGCCGAAAAGCGCGCCGGCAAGGCCGCGCTGATGCAGCGCATGCGCGAAGACTACGCGGCGCTGCGCGATGGCCCGTGGCAGGGCTATGCGGGCTACGACGCCTGGATCGCCGACGCGAACAACGCCTCGCTCGGCGTGCTGGCGGCGTACACCGAGCTCGTCCCCGCGTTCGAGCGCCTGTTCGAGCGCGAGGGGCATGATCCGGCGCGTTTCTACGCCGAAGTCAATCGCCTCGCCGACTTGCCCAAGGACGCGCGGCGGGAGAAACTCGCGGCCCTGCCTTCATTGAATGAGTGAGCCGTTCATGCCCGACATCCGCATCCGCCGCGAACACACCCTCGGCCTCGCCAAGGCGCGCAAGATCGCCTGGAAGTGGGCCGAGGAGGTCGAGCACAAGTTCGGCATGGAATGCAGCGTGCTCGAAGGCGAGTTCTCGGACACCGTGTCCTTCACCCGCTCGGGAGTGAACGGCGAGCTGATCGTGGCCGGCGATCACTTCGACCTGCATGCGCGCCTTGGTTTGCTGCTCGGTGCGTTCGCAAGGACGATCGAAAGGGAGGTTCTGGAAAACCTCGACACGCTGCTCGCGAAGAGCGAGAAGGCGGCGGCCGCAAGACCGGCAGCGAAGCCGGCGGCGAAGAAGGCGCGCAGGTAGCACCCGCGCCGGCGGTTGCCCGCCTGCGTGCGCCTACTTCAACGACTCGATCAGATCGACGTACTCCTGCATCGCCGCCTTCGCGGCCTTGCCCTGGAGTTCGTTCCTCGCATCGCGCTCGGCGCGCCCACCTGCGGCATGGCGTGTCGGCGGGCGACGGCGAGCGGTGCGCTGCATATACTGCCGCCACTGCGCAACGCACGCATACGATGGCATCGCTGAACCCGGTCGAACTGGCGTGGATGGCGATGACCGCGGCCAGCCTGATGCTGGGCCTGTTGCATCTGTTCGTCTGGCTGCGCGAGCACGACCGGCTGGACTTCCTGCTGTTCTCGGTGCTGGCAGCGTCTGCGGCCGGCTTCGGCGTCTTCGAACTGCAGATGATGCACGCCGCGACGCCGCAGGCGTCGGCGGCGGCGATCCGCGCCGCGCACGTGCCGCTCGCGATCTTCGTCGTGGCCACCGCGGTGTTCGTGCGTCTGCACTTCGGCACCGGGCGCAGCAGCCTGCTGGCCGCGATCGTCGTGCTGCGCGGCGCGACGCTGGTGCTGAACTTCACGACCGGGGTCAACGTCAACTTCGCGCAGGTGACCGATCTCGGGCATGTGGCCTTCTGGAGCGGTTCGGTGGTGGCGGTGCCACTGGGTCCGGCCGGCCGCTGGGCCTGGGTGCCGCAGCTGAGCAACCTGCTGCTGCTGGTCTTCGTCGCCGACGCCGCGCGGACGCTGTGGCGCCGCGGCGATGCCGCGTCGCGCAGGCGCGCCTGGCTGGTCGGCGGCAGCGTCGTCGGCTGCATCGCCGCCACCGCTGCGGCGGCGGCGCTCACCGTCTATGGGCTGATTGCGCTGCCGACGATCCTGACGCCGGCCTTCCTGTTGATCCTGCTCGCGATGAGCGTCGAGCTCAGCGGCGACGTGCTGCGTGCGGCCGCCCTGGCACGCGAACTCGCGGCCAGCGAAGAGCACCTGCGCTCGGTGGTCGAGGCGACGCCGAGCGCGATCCTGCTGATCGACGCGGTCGGACGCATCGTGCTCGCCAATCGCCAGGCCGAACAGTCCTTCGGCATCGCGCGCGAGCGGCTGATCGGGCGTCGCTTCGAGACCTTGATCCCGGCGCGTCTGCGCGGCGATCACGCGCGGCTGCGCATGACCCACACTGCCGACCTGCAACAGCGATCGATGGGCGCCGGCCGCGAACTCGCGGCGCTGCGCGCCGATGGCAGCGAGTTCCCGGCCGAGATCAGCGTGGCACCGCTGCGCAGCGATCGGCACGACCAAGTGCTGGTCGCGCTGACCGACATCAGCGAGCGGCGCCGAGGCGAACAACTGGTGGCGCAGCAGCGCGCAGAGCTTGCGCACCTGTCGCGCGTCGCGATGCTCGGCGAGCTGTCGGGCGCGCTGGCGCACGAGATCAACCAGCCGCTCGCGGCGATCCTCAGCAACGCGCAGGCGGCGCAGCGCTATCTGGCGCGCGACCCGAGCGCGCTGCAGCCGGTCGACGAAGCGCTGCAGGCCATCGTCGCCAGCGACCGCCGCGCGAGCCAGGTCATCGAACGGCTGCGTGCGCTGTTGCGCAAGGGCGAGCCGGTGCGCGAACCGGTGGACCTGAACGAACTGGTCGACGATTCGCTGCGCCTGCTGCGCAGCGACCTGGAGCGGCGCGGCGTCGTGGTCGACACCGAGCTGCAACGCTCGCTGCCGCCGGTGCACGCCGACCGCGTGCAGCTGCAGCAACTGCTGTTGAACCTGATCGTCAACACCTGCGACGCGATGCAGAGCCTGCCGCCGCCGCGGCCGCTTTCGATACGGACCCACTGCGCGGACGGCGCCACGCTGTGCATCGACGTCGCGGACCGCGGAAGGGGCATCGCCCCCGCCGATGCCGAGCGCGTGTTCGAAGCCTTCTACACGACCAAGGCGCAGGGCCTGGGGCTCGGTCTGGCGCTGTGCCGCACCATCGTGCAGGCGCATGACGGCCGCATCGGCGCGTTGCAGAATGACGGCGGCGGGGCACGGCTGCGCGTCGAGCTGCCGGTCCGCTGCGAGCACAAGCCATGATGCGGGTCTACGTGGTCGACGACGACGAGCAGGTGCGCGCAGCGCTGCTGCGGCTGCTGCAATCGGCGGGCCACGAAGCGCAGGGCTTCGCATCGGCGGCGCAGTGCCTGCAGGCGTTGCAGCCCGATGCCGCCGCCTGCCTGGTGCTGGACCTGGCGATGCCGGGTCTGGACGGGCTGCAGCTGCAGCATCTGCTGTGCCAGCGTGCGCCGGAGCTGCCGGTGGTGTTCCTCACCGGCCGTGGCGACATCGCCGCCAGCGTCAAGGCGATGAAGCACGGTGCGACCGATTTCCTCACCAAGCCGGTCGACGACGCGGTGCTGCTCGACGCCGTCGCCGAGGCGCTGGCCGAGGCGGAACGGCGCCGCGGCCTGAAGCAGCGCAGTGCCGACCTTGCCCGGCATCTGGATGCGCTCACCGCGCGCGAACGGCAGGTGCTCGAGCTCGTGCTCGCCGGCCGGCTGAACAAGCAGATTGCCGCTGAACTCGGCACCAGCGAGAAGACCGTCAAGTTCCACCGCGGCAACCTGATGCACAAGATGGGCGTGCGCTCGGTTGCCGAACTGGCGCGCTGGGTCGCCAATGCCGGGCCATCGCCGTCCGGGACCAAGGTCCAGTAGCCGCCGCGCCGCGCCGGCGCTACCTTCGGCGCCGTGTCTGCACCGGGAGCGCATGCATGTCGAGCCCTTCGGTATCGGTCGTCGATGACGATGCCGAAGTGCGTGCGGCGCTCACCCGGCTGGTCGCCTCGGCCGGCTACCAGCCGCTGGCCTACGGTGGCGGGGACGCGTTCCTGCGCGACGTCGAGGCCCGCAGGCCGTGCTGCGTGGTGCTGGACTTGCAGATGCCCGGCATCGGCGGTTTCGATGTGCTGCGGGCGCTTGCACAGCGCCAACTCGGCGTGCCGGTGATCGTGATCACCGGCTACGACTCGGACCAGGCACGCGGCACGGCGCAGACGCTGGGCGCACGCGCCTATCTTTGCAAACCGGTCGACGACCGTGCGCTGCTGGCGGCGATCGGCGACGCGATCGCGGCCCCTTGAAGGACGAGGAGAACAACATGACCGCAAACTTCGATGCGAGGGCACTCGCCGTCTTCGCCGTCGCGCTCGCCCTGCTTGCGCCGGCCAGTGCGCAGCAGGTGACCGGCACGCTCGGGTCGGCCAGCGCAACGACGACGATCAGCGGCCAGCAGTTGCCGCCGCCCGACCCGGCCTTCGGCGGCGTCATCAAGCAGCGCGCAACGGACTCCACGGCCTGGTGGCCGCCGCGCGTCGTGCCGCCTGCGAAGGCGCCGAACGTGCTGCTGATCATGACCGACGACGACGGCTTCGGCTCGCCCAGCACCTTCGGCGGCGTGATCCCGACGCCGGCGCTCGATCGCATCGCCAAGGCCGGGTTGCGCTATACCAACTTTCATTCGACCTCGCTTTGCTCGCCGACGCGCGCGGCGATCATCACCGGGCGCAACCACCATTCGGTCGGCTTCGGCGTGGTCGGCGAGATCGCGACCGGCTTTCCAGGCTACGACTCGATCATCCCGGTCGAGAAGGGCACGATCGGCGCAATCCTGAAACACAACGGCTACTCGACCTCGTGGTTCGGCAAGGACCACAACACGCCGTTCTTCGCCAACAGCCAGGCCGGGCCGTTCGAGCAGTGGCCCAACGGCATGGGTTTCGAATACTTCTGGGGCTTCGTCGGCGGCGACGCCAGTCAGTGGCAGCCGAACCTGTTTCGCAACACGACGCCGATCTTTCCGTTCCAGGGCAACCCGGGCTGGAACATGCAGACGGCGATGGCCGACGAGGCGATCCAGCACATGCGCGAGCTCAAGGCGCTGGCGCCGGAGAAGCCGTTCTTCGTCTACTACGTGCCCGGCGCCGTGCACGCGCCGCACCATCCGACGCCGCAGTGGATCAAGAAGATCAGCGACATGCACCTCTTCGACGGCGGCTGGGAGAAGCTGCGCGAGACGATCTTCGCCAATCAGAAGCGCCTGGGCATCATGCCGGCAAGCGCGCAGCTCACGCCCTGGCCCGACGGGCAGGAGATCTACGGCGGCGCGAAGCTGCCGCGCTGGGATTCGCTCAGCCTCGAACAGAAGAAGCTCTTCATCAGGCAGGCCGACGTCTACGCCGCCTACCAGGCGTATGCCGATCACGAGATCGGCCGCGTGATCCAGGCCGTAGAGGATCTGGGCGAATGGGACAACACGCTGATCATCTACATCAGCGGCGACAACGGCGCCAGCGCCGAGGGCATGGTCAACGGCACGCCCAACGAGTTCACCACCTTCAACGGCATCGAGGTGCCGGTGAAGGACCAGTTCCTCTGGTACCCGTTCTGGGGCTCGGATCGCACCTTCCCGCACTTCTCGGCGGCCTGGGCCTGGGCCTTCGACACGCCGTTCAAGTGGATGAAGCAGGTGCCGTCGCATTTCGGCGGCACGGCGCAGGGCATGGCGATCTCGTGGCCGGGCCACATCGGCGACCCGGGCGGCATCCGGCGCCAGTTCCACCACGTCATCGACATCGTGCCGACCATCCTCGAGGCGACCGGCATCCCGGCGCCCGACACGCTCGACGGCATCAAGCAGCAGCCGATCGAAGGCACGAGCCTGGCCTACACCTGGGACAAGGCGAACGCCGACGCGCCGACCAAGCACACGACGCAGTATTTCGAGATGCTCGGCAACCGCGCGATCTACCACGAAGGCTGGGTGGCGGCGACGACGCCGGTCACGCTGCCGTGGGAGCTGTCGACCAAGCCGCCGCCCGACGTGATCGACGGCTATCGCTGGGAGCTCTACAACGTGAAGGACGATCCGACGCAGAACAACGATCTGGCGGCGACGATGCCGGACAAGCTCGCGCAGCTGAAGAACATCTTCTACCTGGAAGCGGCGAAGTACAAAGTGCTGCCGCTGGACAACACGACGCTCGCGCGCTGGAACTCGCCCAAGCCCAGCCTGACGGCCGGGCGCACCGAGTTCACCTATTCCGGAACGCTCGCCAATGTGCCGGGCAGCACGGCGCCGAACATCCTGAACAAGAACTACACGATCACCGCCGAGGTCACGGTTCCGAAAGGCGGGGCCGAGGGCATGATCGTCACGCAGGGCGGGCGCTTCGGCGGCTATGGCCTGTTCCTGAGCAAGGGTGTGGCCGGCGTGCGGAACGGCAAGGTGGTGTTCGTCTACAACCTGCTCGACCTGAAGCGCACGATCTGGGAAGGCCCGGAGCTGGGCCCGGGCAAGCACACCATCGTCTTCGACTACAAGGTCGACGAACCGGGGCTGGGCAAGAGCGGCACCGGCGTGCTCTATGTCGACGGCAAGCAGGTCGATCGCCAGACGATGGAGCACGGCACGCCGATCACCTTCGCCGAGGACGAGACCTTCGACGTCGGTCTGGACACGCGCACCGGCGTCGCGCTGCTGAAGTTCCGCTACGACCCGCCGTTCAAGTTCACCGGCACGATCGATCGGCTGCACTTCAAGCTGGCCGAACCCGAGTTGGCAAAGACGGCCGCGCGGTGAGCCAGGCGCCGAATTCAGGGCGGCCGGCGTCGGCTTCGCTCGCATCGAAGCTCGCCGCCGCGGGCGAGGCCGCGACCGGCCTCGCGCTGCTCGCCGCACCGGCCTCGGTCGTGGCGCTGCTGCTGGGCGAGCCTGCGACTGGTGTGGCGATCGCGGTCGCGCGGGTGCTGGGCATGGCACTGCTGGCGCTGGCGCTGGCCTGCTGGCCGGGCCCGGCGCGCTTGGGCATGCTGGCCTATAGCGTCGCAGTCGCCGTCTATCTGGGGGCACTCGGACTGTCCGGCGCCGCCGCGGGGCTGCTGCTGTGGCCGGCGGTGCTGCTGCACCTGGCGCTCGCGGCCTTGCTCGTGCGGGAGTGGAGGCGAGAGTCGAGCGTATCGGGTTGATCTGTGCCGCCGCCTTGATCGCGACGCCGAGTCGCGCTGCGGCGCCGAGCGGCAGCCGGCAAGAGTCGATGCAAGGTGTGCCCGCCGGCAGCGTTCGGCGACCGCGCCGTTGAAGCGCTTCCCACGGCGCGCAGACCCGCTGCCGATCGGGAAACAGACACCTGTTGCGTCAGGCGTGCGGCGCGCCGGCGTTGGGTGGGGGCCGCGACGCCGGCGCCTCGAACCAGTTCGACTTCGCGACGACCTTCGGCATCTCGGGATCGCTTTCGTAAGCCGGCGTCATGATCTGCACGCCGTGTTCGTTGAAGACGTCGAGTACCTGGCCATGCAATTCGGTCTTCAGCAGGTTCATTGCCTGCGCGTCGTCGCTGTAGACGTTCAGTTCGTAGCCGATCGCAAAATCGCCAAGTCGGCGCTGATGCACGAAGGGCGCGGGCTCGCGTCGCGCGCCTTGCGTGCGAGCGGCGGCGAGCAGCAGCATCGCCTCGACCTGGCGCCAAGGCACTTCGTAGCCGATGCTTACGTCGATGCCGACGATCAGGCCCTTCGTCTTCGCCAGCGCACTGTAGTTGACGACGTGCAGGCCGAGAATCTGCGCGTTCGGGATCGTCACCTCCTCGTTCTTCGGTGTGCGCAGGTGCGTGACCTGCAGCCGCGTGTGGGTGATGTCGCCCATCACGTCGCCGATCTTGACCCGGTCGCCAATCCGGAACGCGCGGCGGTAGGTGATCATGTAGCCGGCGACGACGTTGGCGATCGCCGACGACGAGCCGATCGACAGCAGCACGCCGAGCAGGATCGAGATGCCCTTGAACGCCTCGGTGTGCGAGCCCGGGATGTACGGGTACGCGACGACCAGCGCCAGCACCAGTAGCGCCAGCCGCACCAGCTTGTACGTCGGCTCGGCCCAGGCGGATTCGAAACCACCGAGGGCCAGAGTGCCGCGGCCGAGCGCATCGAAATACAGCCGCACTGCGCGCAGCACGATGCGCACGACGATGAACAGCACCAGCAGGAACATCAGGTTCGGAATCTGACGGAGCAGCCCGATCCCCATTGTCGTCAGCGGGTCGAGCAGCAGGTCCAGCACCCGGATCGACAAGCCGCGCGTCCACGGGAACTGGCGCAGTGCGTAGTCGAGCCAGCCGAGCGCGACGGCCGCGATGGCCAGCCCCACCGCCAGCCGCAGCGCGCCGCGCGCGGCGCGTGCAAGCTGATCGCCGCCCACCAGATCGACCGAGCGCACGCGGAAAGCCCGAGCACCGCCGGCGAGCCGTCGCGCGGCCACGCGTTCGAGGCCTCGACCCATCCACACCAGCAGCGCTACCAGCAGGGCGGCGCCGACTGTCGAACCAGCGGTGCGCAGGGCGGATTGCCGCAGCGCGGCGGCGCTGCGTGCGGCGCGGTACTCGACGACCGCCTCGGCGATCCGCGGCACGTGCAAGCGCGCGAGGTCCTCGCGGCTGAGCGCTTCGAGCCGCGCATCGGCGCCGGTGATCGCCATCAACTGATGCTCGCCAGCCGTGATGACGAGGATGTCGCCGTGTGCAACCGCGCGCACCGAGCCGGGTGCGACGCTGGTATCGGCGGCGGCTGCCTCGATGCGTTTGCTGATCCGCGCTGCGCGCTCATGTGCCGGGTAGGAAGACGCGCCGCGCACGCGCAACAGCACGTGACCATCGACCGCAACCGGTGCAGTGTCGATTTCGACATCGATGTCGCTCGAATCGATCGCCGCAGTGGGCGGCTGCGCCGCGGCCAGCGCGATGTCCGCTGCCCACAGCAGGCCGGCGACCAGCACGGCGAGTGCCGCTGTCCGCCGTCGTACGCGGCACGACAGTCGTGCGCCGCGGGCTGATGCGCCGGCCGCGGCCGCGGCGTCGCGCGCCGATCTGGAGACGGCCGGCGGCGCCGCAGTGGCAGGCCTCAGCGTCGGCCTGCAATGCGGACGGGGGCAAGCGCAAGACAAGGCCGACATCGCTCGCCGTCCGCTTTCGCCGCGTACCGGGTCACGGCGCCGGCACGACCTGGTAGTGCACGCCGTTGGCGCCGTATTCCGGCTTGAACCAGGTGTTGCCGCTGAGATAGTAGACGGCGCCGTTCTTGTTGATCGACATCGCGCCCGCCGGCAGCGCGGCGTAGCTGACACCCGTCGCGTAGTGCGTGGTGGTCGTCGTGGTCGTGACCGTGGTCGCTCCGGGCGGCGGCGCGTTGGCCGCAGTGCTGCCGGCGGCATAACCCGATGAATTGGCCGCCGATGTCGCCGCGGCGGTGTTGCTCGATGCCGCGGCGGCGCCGACCGCCGCGCCGACCAGCGCGCCAGCTGCTGCGGCGCAGCCGTAGCAGCCGCTCGAGTAGTACGGTACGTACGCCGGAGGGTGATAGACCGGGTAGGCGCCGTAGGCCGGCGGGTGGTAGGCCGCGGCGCCGTAGTAGGTGGTGTGCGTGGCGCCCGAGCCGTAGCGGCCATAGGTCGAGCCGCCGTACATGTTGGTGTGCGCCGTGCCGCCGTAGGCGCTGTGCGCGGTGCCGCCGCCGTAGACGTTGCTGTGCGAAGTGCCCTCGCCGGCGACTTGGGTCGAACTGCCGCCCCAGCGGTTCTCGTGGCTGGTCGAGCCCCAACTGTGCTGGGTAGCGCCGCCGAAGCGGTTGGCGCTTGCCCAGGCGAAGGCCTGGCCGGAAGCGAGCGCGGCGAGCAGGCCGATCGCGATTCGCGTGCGCATCATGCGGTCCTCCTTCAATTGGCCTTCGCCGCCGCGGCTTGCGGCTTGACCGGCTTGGCCGCCTTCGCCGGCGGCGCCACGGCCACCGGACTGGCGAAGTCGATGCGCGGCGCGGCCTGCGCCTTCGCCGAGGCGAAGGTCTCGGGCGGCGGATTGGCGTCGAGTTGCCAGTTCAACAACACCATGTCGTGGCGCAGCGCCAGCGGGTCGGCGGCGTAGACCGCGCGCAGCCGGCGTGGCAGCTTGTCGTCGCTGCCGACCCACATCTGCACGAACAGTGCGTCGGTCGCCCAAGCCACTGATTCGGTCGCTACCCCGCCGACCGCGCCCGAAGGCCCGACGTAGAAGGCGTGGATCAGCCGCTCGGTCCACACGGCAGCAGGGTCGCTCAGCAACAGGTCGGTGAACGGAAAGTAGATCGCCGCCTTGTCGAAGGCCAGCTTCAGCGCGGCTTCGAGCATCGGCGGCGATTCGACCAGTGCCACCAGGTTGACCTCGGGCGCATAGGCGGCGATCGTCCTGCCGTCGAAGATGTACTCGTTTGCCGGGCCGGCGCCGGACTGCAGCACGCGCAGCATGTCGGGGCGAAGCAGCGTCACCTCGTAGCGCACCGGGTACGACAGCGGCGGGCCGAGCCGGCTCGGGTACTCCTCGTCGACGATCGCGGTGAAGTTCATCGCCTTCGCGGCCGCCAGTTTCGCGCCGGACGACTTGATCAGCTCGACCGCGCGCGGCTCGATCAGCAGTGGCGGCTGCGCACGCGGCGAGGCCCTCGCCGCCTTCGCTGCCGGCCTGGCTTCCGGCTTGACCCCCGGCGCGTCGGCGGTCTGCGCCGCGCTGCCGGCTGCGAACGACGCGAGCGCGATCAGCGCGCACAAGGACAACGCAGGCCAGCGCGATGCAAGCAGGCGCCGGCGTGGCAGTGGTGGGTTCACGGGATCATCCCGCACTCGAACATCTTGTTCGCGATCGGGCCGGCAACCTTGCTCAGGAAATGCTCGCGCATCGCCGCGTCGCTCTTGAGCAGGCCGATCACGCGCTGCTCCTGCTCGCCCGGTGGCTGACCTTTCTTCTGCCACAGCTGCTCGCAACTCGACGTCTGGTACTTCTCGATCACCTTGTTGGCGACCGCATCGAGGATCGGGTACTGCGCCAGCGCGGCGGTGGCAGCGAGCACGGCGGTGGTTCCGAACAGGACGATGACCTTGCGGTTTCGCAGCATGAGTCTCTCCTTGATGACGCGGGTTGGTGCGGTGATGCTCCGCCTCACGGCTTGGTGATCGCGAATGCAACCGCTTGTGTGTAGGTCACCTTCATCTGGTCACCCAACTTCACGCCGCCCAGTAGCGACGGGTCCTTCAGCCGAACCTCGGTCAGGTGCCCGAAGGGTCCATGCACCAGCACCGTGCCCTTGGCGGGGTTGACGGCCCAGATGTTCGACACCAGCGTCACCGTGCTCAGTGCCGCCGCGCCACGCCTCTTGCCAGCCTTGGTGCGCGCAGAGTCGTCCCACGACGTGGCCATGCGGATGCCGTCGCCCTTCTGGAAGTCCAGCGCCACCGCTTCGTAGTACTCGACCACCAGGTTGTCGCCGACCTTCACCTGCGCCAGATTGCGCACGCTGTCGTCGGCATCGACGGCAAACGTGTTGCCCTCGGGTCCGACGAACGTGACGATGCGGTTCTTTTGATCGACGGCGGCGACGGTGGCGGCGACCTTGACCGTGTCGGACTTGGCTTCGATGTCCTTGATCTGCGGCGGCTGCACCGGCTGCGCTTGCGCGCTCGCCGCGCCCAATGCAATGGCCAGGGCCATGATGTATTTGCAGGATTTCATCCCCGAACCCCGTTGCTTCGGTGCGGGTGAGTATTCGCGCCCGCCGGTGCGCCGACAACTGGACCAAGGTCCAGTGAGCGGGGGCGGCGACGAAAGCACAAGTCTGGCCGGCACCAGGGCAAGACCAACGCCGACGCGGCGCACCACGCCGACGCCGTTGCGATACGAGCCGGCAAACGGGCAGCCGCCCGGCCCGATCAGCGGCTGCGGCCCTGCAACGCTCCCGCGCCGAAGCAGCCCGGCAAGCCCGAGCCGATACGAAGCATCTGCAAACTGGCGTCCGAGCCGCCCAACGAGTCCGGACAGGACCGGCTCCCCGCCGCAGGCGCTACTTCAAAGACTCGATCAGATCGACGTACTCCTGCATCGCCGCCTTCGCGGCCTTGCCCTTCTGCTCGTTCCACGCATCCCACTTGGCGCGGCCGACCATGTCGGCGAAGCCGGGGCGCTTGCCGTCGACGTCGCCGCTCGACGCCTGCTTGTAGAGCGCGTAGATCTGCAGCAGCGTCTTGTTGTCGGGCTTCTCGGGCAGGCCCTTGGAGTCCTTGACGGCTTGTTCGAACTTGGATTTGAGGTCGGCCATGGCGATGTGCTCCGTGCGATTGAGACTCTGGGTGAAAATGGCAAACGGCGCCGCTATGTTATCCATCCTTCAGGCGCCCACAGTGCAGCACAAGACGACCGAGGAGCGATTCGATGCCCGAGACCAGCGAGCGCATGTCGCGCGTGGATACCGCCTGGCTGCGGATGGACAACGACGTCAACCTGATGATGATCGTCGGCGTCTGGCTCGTCGAGCCGGCGCTCACGCTCGAGGCGCTGCGCGAGCGCATCGGCTCCAAGCTGCTGAAGTACCCGCGCTTTCGGCAGCGGGTGGAGCACGATCTGCTCGGCGCGAACTGGGTCGAGGACGAGGACTTCGACATCGCCCACCATGTGACCGCGACCAAGCTCGTCTACGAGCGCGGCCAGAGCGAGCGCGAGGCCCTGCAGGCGCGCGTCGGCGAGCTTGCGACGACCCCGCTCGATCCGTGGCACCCGCTGTGGAAGTTCGAGCTGGTCGAGAACTACGAGCGCGGCAGCGCGGTGATCGCGCGCATCCACCACTGCATCGGCGACGGCATCGCGCTGATCTCGGTGCTGCTCTCGATCACCGACGGCGGCGGCGATCCGCCGCGCCGCAGGCGCCGCGAGGCCGAGGCTGAAGAAGGGGGCGACTGGCTGACGGATGCGGTGATCAAGCCGTTGTCCGAAGTCGCGGAGAAGGCGATCGGCATCTACGGCAACGGCGTCGCAAGGACGATGGAAGTGCTGTCGCAGCCGCAGCAGTTGCTCGGCTCGCTCGACGTTGCGCGCAGCGGGGTGCAGGTCGCGCGCGACGCGGCCGCGTTCGCGCTGATGGACGACGATTCGCCGACCCTGCTCAAGGGCAAGCCGATCGGCCTCAAGGCCGTCGCCTGGAACGAGCCGTTGCCGCTCGCCGACGTGAAGACGATCGGCAAGGCGCTCAACTGCTCGATCAACGACGTGCTGCTCGCCTGCGCGGCGGGCGCGATCGGCGACTATCTGCGGGAGCAGGGCGACGACCCCGCGGGTAAGGAGATCCGCGCCATGGTGCCGGTCAACCTGCGCCCGCTGGAGAAGGCGTGGCAGCTCGGCAACCGCTTCGGCCTCGCGCCGCTCGTGCTGCCGATCGGCATCGAGAATCCGATCGAGCGCGTCTACGCGGTGCGGGCGCGGATGCGCGAGATGAAGGGCAGCTACCAGCCGCTGCTCGCATTCGGCGTGCTCGCGGTTGCCGGGTTGCTGATGAAACCGATGCAGGACGCGCTGCTCAACCTGTTCGCGCGCAAGTCCACCGCGGTGATGACGAACGTGCCGGGACCGGCGGTGCCGCTCAAGCTGTGCGGCTCGACCCTGCGCCAGACGATCTTCTGGGTGCCGGCGTCGGGCGACCTGGGTGTCGGCATCAGCATCCTGTCCTACGGCGGCGGGGTGCAGTTCGGCATGATCACCGACGCGCGGCTGTGCCCGCAGCCGCGGCAGATCATCGACCGCTTCGCGGTCGAGTT
>CALMIL010000056.1 GCA_937864005.1 uncultured Burkholderiales bacterium | reverse complement strand
ATCACCCAGCGCAAACTCGCCGAGGCAACCACCGCCGCCGAAGGAAAGTCGCAGGCGCTGGAGAGCACCCAGCGCGAACTGGCCGAGGCAAGGAATGCAGTTGCCGACCAGCAAAGGACCCATCGCCAGGACCTGGAGGCGGCATCGCGCTCGCTCGAGGAGAGCGCGAAAGCAAACCGTCGTCAACAAGCGGAACTCGACGCTGCGGGACGTGGCCTGCGCCAAACCGGTGCCCAGTTGGCCGCCGCAAAGCAATTGCAGCAGCGGCTGGAACGCAGCGTGGAGGTTCGGGACGCGCGCCTGCAGGCCATCCAGCGGCGTGCCTCGGCGCTTGCCGAGCGCAACGAACGAATCGTTGCGAGCGAGTCTTACCGGGTCGGCGCGGCGTTGGTGGCTGCGGCCCGTTCTCCGGCTCGTCTGCTGCGGCTGCCGGCGGAAATCTGGACCATCTACCGCGGCGCGACGCGCCGCGGCGCCGCCGAACGCGCGAATTCGAAGGCAACACCAGTGGAGCCGGCAAGGCTTGCCGAGCCGCCGCCCTCGACCGTCGCGCCGGTGCAGCGGCTGCCCGCTCCCGAGCCCCGCGCGACGACCGGGCCCGTAGCGCCTGCTGCCGACAGAGAGCCGCCCTCTCTGGATCTGCCGTCGGATCCGAAACGGCTCAAGGTTGCGTCGGTCATGGACGAGTTCACCTTCCACTCGTTCGCACCGGAGTGCAATCTGATGCCATTGCGGCCGCAGACCTGGGAGGCGCAGCTGGCCGAGTTCGCGCCGGATCTCGTCTTCATCGAGTCGGCGTGGCGCGGCGCCGACGATCTGTGGACGAAGAAAGTCAGCAATCCATCGCCCGAGATCATGGGTGTGATCGCCTGGTGCGCGCGAAATGACGTGCCAAGCGTATTCTGGAACAAGGAGGATCCCGTCCACTTCGGCAGCTTCCAGCACATCGCGAAAGCGGTGGACTATGTATTCACGACCGACGTCGACTGCATTGCGCGCTACAAGCGCGACCTTGGGCACGACCGCGTGTATCTGCTGCCGTTCGCTGCGCAGCCTGCTGTACACAACCCGATCGAACTCTTCGAGCGGCGCGACGCGTTCTGCTTCGCCGGCTCGTACTACCTGAAATACCCGGAGCGCCAGCGCGACTTCAAGAGCCTGATGGACGTGGTGTCGCAACTGCGTCCGGTGGAAATCTTCGACCGCAACTACCACAAGCCGCACCCGCACTACGAGTTTCCGCCGGAGTACGAGAAGTACATCGTCGGCAGCCTGCCGTTCGACCAGATCGACAAGGCCTACAAAGGCTATCGATTCGGCATTAATATGAACACCATCAAGCAGTCGCAGACGATGTTCGCGCGCCGGGTGTTCGAGCTGCTTGCGTGCAACACGGTGGTGGTCAGCAACTTTTCGCGCGGCGTGCGGCTGCTGTTCGGCGACCTGGTCGTGTGCTCCGACGCGCAGGTCGAACTCGAGCGGCGGCTGACCGCGCTGTGCGCAGACGAAACGCAGTTGCGCAAGTTCCGCCTTGCCGGCGTGCGCAAGGTGATGGCGGAGCATACCTACGCTCACCGCCTGGCCTACCTGACCTCGAAGGTCGCGGGTACGGCCCGCGCTGCGGCACCGACGACCGTGACCGTCATCGCCTGCGCGGCCGATGCCGCCGAGGCGAGCCGCCTGCTGGCGATGTTCCACGCTCAGCGCCACGCCGGCCGCCGATTGATCCTCTTGTCGCGCGAGACCTTCGAAGCGCCGGGCGCGGATGTGAAAGTGCTCGATCCAGGCTCGATGCAGGGCCTGCGCGAGGCCGTCGCGAGCGCGGCCTGGGTGGCCGTCTGGACGGCAGCCGACTACTACGGACCCAACTACCTGACGGACCTTGTCCTGGCTACCCGTTACGGCGCAGCCGAGGCCTTGGGCAAGGCTGCCTTCCACGACGGCGAATCGGGCACGATCGAGTTGCGCAACGACGGCGCCCAATACCGCCCGATGCAGCGACTCGATGCCCGAGCGTCGATGGTGCGCGGCGCCTGGCTCGCTCAGCGCATGCCGGCCGAAGCAGCGGCACTGGCCGGACTCGCGCTGGAGGGCGGCGAGTTCCTGTCCATCGACGAGTTCAACTACTGCCGCAATGCGTCGGGCCTGAACGAAGCGGACTTGGCGATCCGCGTCGACGACGAGCCCGGCTGGGCGCAGGGCGTATCGCTCGACGCCGACCTGCTGCCGCTGGCCGAGGGCCTGCGGGCCAATACCTCGAACACGTCCAACGATGGCGACGCCCGCGCGCTGCCCGGCAAATCGGCCGACGAACTGGCGGCGCTGCTGCCGCGAACCCTGCCCAGCGGCCTTTCCATACGCCTGGACGGCGGCCTGCTCGAAGTGCGCTCCCGGCTCGCTGCGGACGTGCACCGCTACGTGTACTTGTCCGACACCTTCGACCGCGCCGCGTTGAACCTGGAGACGAACAGCCGCTTCCAGCTCGTGGCCGAAGACGTGGCCGGCGGCGGCGACCTGCGCACGGTGTTCGAGTTCCTCGACGAGGACAAGCGCAAGATCGGCCATGCGATGTCGAAGGCCGGGGCGGCGCAGTCGATGGCCATTCCGGCCCGCTGCCGCTTCGTGCGCTTCGGCCTGCGCGTGCAAGGCCCGGTCTCCGCACGCATCCGGCGCCTGGTGCTCGCCGATCTTCGCGAGCGCCCCAGCGCGGTGGTCCCCACGGCGCGGCATCTGCTCGTGACCAAGCAGTACCCGGGGTACGACGACCTCTACCGCTACGGCTTCGTGCACAGCCGGGTGCGTGGCTACCGGCGCGACGGGCTGCTTGTCGACATCTTCCGTCTGCATGCCGACGAGCCCTGCGCATTCCGCGAGTTCGAGGATGTCGATGTCGTACAGGGCGATCGCGACCTGCTCGACCTCACGCTGCGCAGCGGGCGCCACCAGCATGTGCTGGTGCACCTGCTCGATGCCCAGATGTGGGAGGCCCTGGCGCGGCATGTGGACCGCGTGAAGATCACGGTCTGGGTCCATGGGGCCGAGATTCAGACCTGGCAGCGGCGCGCGTTCGAGCTCGACGGCCAGGGCGAGGCAGAAGTCGCGCGGCGCAAGGCACTTTCCGATCAGCGCGCAGCGTTCTGGCAGCGGCTTCTGGGCGACCCGCACCCCAACTTGTCGCTGGTGTTCGTGTCGCAATATGTCGCCGACGAGGCGCGGCGCGACCTCGGGCTCGACCTGTCGCGCGTATCGCACCAGGTCATTCACAACTTCATCGACGGCGAGCTGTTCGCCTACCGTGCAAAGGACGAGGCACAACGCACACATATCCTCTCGATTCGCCCGTTTGCCTCGCGGGTGTATGCCAACGACCTGACGGTGCGCGCGATCCAGCTGCTCTCCGAGCGGCCGTGTTTCGCGAGCCTGTCGTTCCACATCGTCGGCGATGGCGAACTGTTCGACGAGACGACAAGGCCGCTCGCGGGTCTGCCGAACGTGACGCTGCACAAGGGCTTCCTCACGCAACGCGAGATCGCCGCGCTGCACCGCGAGAACGGCATCTTCCTGTGCCCGACGCGCATGGACACGCAGGGCGTCTCGCGCGACGAGGCCATGGCATCGGGGCTCGTGCCGGTCACGATGCGGGTCGCGGCGGTTCCGGAGTTTGTCGACGACACCTGCGGCGTCCTGGTTGATGCCGAGGACGCGGGGCAGCTCGCCGACGCGGTCGAGGCGCTGCAAATGGACCCGCAACGCTTCCTGCGTCTGTCGCAGGCCGCTGCCGCCCGCGTTCGGCGGGATTCGGGTGTGCAACAGACGATAGTCCGCGAGCTCGACTGGCTGCGCCGGTAAGCGCTGAAGCCGCGGCGTCGCATGCGAGTATTCATTGTCGGCAGCTGCGTCTCGCGCGACGCGCTGGCGACCGTGCCCGAGCCGCAAGACTTGAAACTTGTCAGCTACCACGCTCGAAGCAGTCTCGGCGTCTTGGCGAGCGGCCCGGTGGCGCAGCCCGAAGAGATCGCGACCATCGCCGCGCCCTGGTGCCGGCGCATGGTGCAGGCGGATCACGCGAAGACACTGCTGCATGCGGTGGCCGAGGCATCGTTCGACTTGCTGCTCCTCGACCTCATCGACGAACGCTTCGACCTGCTAGAGACCCCCGACGGGGTCGTGACGGTGTCGCGAGAGTATGCCGAAGCGGTCGGACGCCGGCCGATGGGCCTCGTCATACCCGCCTTCGGTACGCGCCACGTTGCGCTGTGGCGCGCGGGTTTTGCTCTGCTGACCACGACGCTGCACGAACAGGGGCGGCTCGATCGGTTGCGCGTGAATCGGGTCTTCTGGGCGAGCCGAACTGTTTCCGGCGAACCTCTGGCGGGGTTTGACCCGGCGCGGACAAGGGCCGCAAACGCCTTTCTGCGGGCTCGCTACGAAGACATCGCGCGCGCCCTGGGCGACGCGGTCTTCCTCGACTACAGCGCCGACGTGCTGCGCGCCGATCCGGCCCATCGCTGGGGGTTGTCTCCATTCCATTTTGGCCCGCAGTTCTACGATGCACAGTTGGTCTCCCTGCGCACCGCGGGTTCGGGCGCGCCCGAACCGGACGCCGCGGCGATCTGCGGCCCGAGCATGCGTGCCGCGCCTCATGATTCCGCCGGTCGGGAGCACCCGGACTTCGACTATCCGGCCGCGGCGCGGTGGCCGCAGCGCTATTCGTTGCGCGAGGGCGTCCATCGCTTCGCGCTCCCTGCCGGCCATGGGCTCGATCTGCTGCTGGATGGCCTGGATCGCCTTCGCCTGGGAAACACGATTCTGGTCTACTTTGGCGACGCCGCAGCACAGCGGGCCGAGCACACTGTCAGGTACTCCTTCGGACGGGAGATAGGGCAAGCATTGGGCCGTCCGGTACTGTGCATCAGCGATCCTGTCGTGGCCCAGTCCTCCACGCTGGCAATGGGTTGGTATGCCGGCTATCGCGGCTGCTCCGACCTGCCGCAGCGCATTGCCGCGCTGCTGGACGACCTGGCGGCCCGGCTGGCGGCGCACCTGGTGTTGTTCGGAGGATCGAGCGGCGGCTTTGGGGCGTTGGCGGTCCTCGGGCATCTGCGCAGCCCGGCCAACGCGTTGGTCTGGAACGCGCACGCGACGATCGGGCGCGCCAACGTCCACGCCGTGCGAGCCTACGTCGATGCCGCCTTTGGCGACGATCGGGAAGTTTCCGCGGGGCTGAAGCAGAGCCTCGAGGTGAGCGGCGTCCGGCACAGTCTGCTTGATGCCCCCCCGCGGCACAGGCACCCGTACCTGTATCTCCAGAATCGCAGCGACGCGTTTCATGTGGAGCACCATGCACGCCCCTTTGCCATGGCGGCGAATGTGCTGCGCGTGGGTCGAGCCGCCTTCGCGGGCGACTGCGGGGCCGCGTTCTGGTTCGGTGACTGGGACCAGGGCCACATGCCTCCGCCGCCCGATATCCTGCATCTGGCAATCGATCGACTGTCCCGCGGAGCGAGTACGCTTGCGGTGGCCTTGGAACTGATGGAAGGAGCGGGAAGTGACGATCCGGTCGATCTGTAGCGGACTGTGGATGTCGCTACTTGTCATGCTGGCGGGGTGCAACGCGTCGGACGGTCCATCCGGTTCGCCGCCGGCACCCGAGCCGCTCGAACCGGTTGCGCTCTGCCAGTGGCTGACAGAGGAAATCGCTGGAGAGCCCTGCAGCGCACGCTCTTGGGAAGCGTTGGCGAGAGGGATCGCTGCCGAGCCTCGCGCGGATGCAGTCTCCCTCAACTTCAATCAGCCCGCAGACGCTGTTCAGGCGGCAGAATTCCTGCGAGAACACGGCTTCCAGGCCCCGGGGCGGGAGGACCTCTCCCCATGGCCGATCGATCTGCCGCTCGCATGGGATGCGGACCCCTATCACGATCGCAATTGGCGTTTTCAACTGCATGCATGGCGCATGCTCGACCCGCTGGTCTTCGCCTGGATGCAGACCGGCGACGCGCAATACATCGAGTGGGCGCTCGCGATTGTCGAGGATTGGCATGCGTATCACATCGAGCTTGCACTGCCCAGCGCATTCGGCTGGTACGACATGGCAGTCGGCATCCGGGCAATGAAGGTCGCCTTCCTCCTCGACCGTGCGCTGCGCCAAGAACTCGAGCTTTCCGACCGGCAACGAAACGTGTTGTTCGAACTCGCGGAGCGGCACGTGAGCAAGCTGCGCGAGCCGGCATTTCTCTCGATCGGCAATCATGGCCTCTTCCAGCTTCATGGTTTGGTCGCGTTGTGCAGGACCGTGCCCTATCTGAAAAGCTGCCCCGGCGCGCTGGACTATGCGGAATCGAGTTGGCAGGACTTGTTGGGGACCCAGTTCAGTGACGAAGGAATTCACCTCGAACACTCGCCGGGCTACCACTTCTTCATCACCGACACCGTCGGGCAGATGCTCCGCTCGGGTTGGTACGAGAACTTCGAATACCTGCAGAGGCTGATGGCACAGGCGCAGGACAACAAGGTCTGGATGGTCAGCCCCGACAAGACCTATGTGGCCATCGGCGATTCGAGCGCCGTTGCGGCAAGAGTGACGTTTCCGCCCGGAGACGCGAACTGCGCCGACCTGCCGGACCCTCGCCCGCAGTGCTACCTGTCGAAATCGTTCCCGAAGTCGGGATATGCGATGGTGCGCAGCGACTGGGCCGTGCCGCCGGCCTCATCGTCGATGCTGTTCTTCATGGCCGCATTCCACTCGGGGATCCACAAGCACGCCGATGATCTGAGCTTCGAACTGTTCGAGTTCGGCGAGCGACTGCTGACCGACACCGGCGAGTCGTCGTACGAGATGGACGAGTGGCGGCAATTCGCGCTGAGCACGAAGGCCCACAACGCGCTCGAGATCAACGAAACGAGCTACTCCACGCAGAGCGCCGACGCCTACGGTTCCGCGCTGCGCGGCGTCGAGCGGCGAGACAGCACTTTCGTGCTGGAAGGCGAAGCGCCGCACGGTTCCGGCACGCTGCAGCGGCGCAGACTCGCATACGCCCCGCGCCATTGGCTGCTGGTCGTGGACCGCCTCGCCGGCGGCTCCGTAACGACTGCCACGCAGTGGTTTCACTTCGCGCCACAGGTTCATGTCGCGCAACGAGCTTCCGGGCCGAACGAACTGCCCATTCTCGACGCGCGCCTCGGCGGCGGAAGGCAGATCTCGATCGAACAACTGCTGCCTGGCTGCGCTGGCATCCTCGTCAAGGGCCGCAGCAGCCCCATCCAGGGATGGTCGACGATGTCATACGGGCAAC
Source organism: uncultured Burkholderiales bacterium (assembly GCA_937864005.1). Lineage (GTDB taxonomy): Bacteria > Pseudomonadota > Gammaproteobacteria > Burkholderiales > Burkholderiaceae_C > CAIKUF01. The sequence continues at coordinate 40,122 of CALMIL010000056.1, read as the reverse complement.
TCGAGCCGAGGTTCACGGTAGGCTTCACATGTTCGGGCGAGCCGCGCGCACACGCCACGTTGTTCGTGCTCGATCCCGAGCGGCGCGAACAGGCGCTGGCCGAAGCTGACGCCATCTTGCGCGAGCTTGGTCTGCGTGCCTAGCCCCGCGATCCGGTCCATCATGAACAAGCAGAAGCTCGTCACAATCACGGTCGATGTCGAGGCCGCACGATCTCGCCAGGCCCGAGACCAGGTCGATCGCCTGATCTGGGGGCGCTTCGGTGACGCGAGAGAAGTCGGCATCGGCCGCATGATGGACGTGGCCGAGCGCTACGGTCACACGATGTCGTTCTTCGTCGACTACTGCGAGACCTACGCCTATCCGGGCAAGTTTCGCCGCATCACCGAGGAGATCGTCGGCCGCGGTCACGACCTGCAGTTGCATGCACATCAGAACTGGCTGGCCGAGGACTTCTTCGCGGCGCGCGGCTTGCCGCAGCCGCCCGCCATGCTCAACGACTACAGCGCGGCGCAGGCCGGAGCCGTGCTCGATCATCTGATCGGCGAAGTGCGGGCGGGTGGCGGCGCCGACCCCGTCGCCTTCCGCGGCGGGTCCTACGAGTACGGTCAGGGCTTCCTCGAGGCAATGACCCGCGTCGGACTGCGCCTGAGTTCGAACTACAACTTCAACCTGGCCCCGAGAGGCGCACCGATCGAGAATCTGCCACTCTTCACGTGGCCCAACGGCATCATCGAACTGCCGATCGCGCAATTGAACATGGGCCGCTCGACGATGCGCTTCGGCTTCGACAGCATGGATTGCGGCAACGAAGCCCTGGTGCGCAGGTATATCCAGCTGTTCTTCGACACGTTCGGCAACCAGGTGCCGTTGCCGGCCATCATGCACAGTTTCTCGTTCCTCAAGGCCAACCCGGCGACGCGCCACTACGAGTACGCGGGCGAAGAACCTGTGCAAGCGTTCGAGCGCTTCTGCTCGGTGTTGGCCGAGGAAGGCTGCAAAGTGGTGGGTCAACCCGAAATCGTGCGCCAGGTGGAGAGTGGCGCGCTCGTCGCGCGCGAGATGCGTTCGTTCGAAGTGCTTTCCTGCTTTCGCGCACAGGACACCCCGCTGCCGCCGCGGACCGCGGACGCAGGCGTTGTCCCGCCCGCGCCCGCGCCCGCGCCCGCGCTCAGTCAGGCGTCGGTCAGCGAAAGCGTGTGTGGCTTCTGTGGCACGCCCAGGTCCAGGATGCGTCCCTACGGCAAGCGGCAGTTCGCACTTTGTCCGACTTGCGGCTCGCTCGAGCGCCAACGCGCCTTCTTGCTGGCGTGCGAAAGCTGGCTGCGCGAGGAGTTCGACTTTGCCGGCAAGCGCGTGCTCCACATCTCGCCCAGCGAATGCGAGCTCGACTATTTGCGCCGCTGCGGCGCGCAGGTGCTCACCGCCGACGCGCGGCAACTCGCCGGCCACGACTATCAGCTGGACCTTTGCAGCATGCCGGAGATCCCGGATGCATCGTTCGACGCGCTGGTTGCCATCGCCGTGCTGCAACATTGCTACGACGAGCATGCGGCGCTGTCCGAAATCCGCAGAGTGTTGAAGCCCGGAGGGCGAGCGCTCCTGCAGGTCTTTCACCGGCTCAACCGCGAGAGCGAAGCGGCGGCCGACCAGACCCAGCATTACGGAGAGGAAGCGCTGCAGAGCGCGAAGGTCGGTACCTACCGCACCTACGGCGATCGCTCGCTCTTGCGTCTGTTGCAGAAGTATTTCCTGGTCAAGTCCTTTCCGGTGCGGGACCCCATCAGCGACACTTACGACGTGATTTTTTCGTGCCTGCGCGATGAGCCGTAGCAGTGCCCCGGCAAGTCGGGGCCGCGCGCGAGTGCGGCAAGGCTCGAATGCCCGGGGCCGGCAAGTCCCGTCTGCTCGGACCATACTCTGCATTTCGGGACCACCGATGCGCTGGAACTTCGGCAGCGGTTGCAGAGTTGTCGGCGAATCGGGGTCGAAGATGGAGCGCTGCGGGATCGCTGTGGCAAGTCGAGTCGATGCCTCCGGCGGCCCCGAAAGTCATCGAAGGAGCAAGAGATGCTGATTCGTTCGATCTATGGCGGTTTGATTCTTGCAGCCCTGTGCGGGCCGCTGTTCGCGGCCGACATTCGCATGGGGCCCACTGGCGACGACCAGAACGACGGCAGCGCCGGCAAGCCCGTTGCCACTTTGCAGCGTGCCGTCGATCTGGCCTTGTCCAACCCCAAGGCCAGGAGCGAACCGATGCGCGTATTAGTCCAGCAGGGGACCTACCGCGGCCAGAAGGTCCAGATCGACGGCAGCAAGCTGGTCGGCGAGCTTGCCATCGTCGGCCTGGGCACCGAGCCGGCGGACTTTCCGGTCTTTCGAGGCGACGGCAGCAAGGCAACCTGGTTCACGCTCAAGTCCGACACCGGCAAACCCACGGGGCTGACGATCCAGGCGATCGCGGTGCACGACTACTTTGCGGCCATCTCGCTCGAAGGCAATCGCGAAGACCGGATGGCATTCAATTCGGGCACGACGATCCGGCGCAACATCTTTCGAAATATCGGCTCCGCCACCACGCACTGCGATGATTGCGTGTCCTTTGCAGCGATACTCTTCTACAACAGCCAGAACAACCTGGTCGAAAACAACTTCTTCGGCACGATTCGCAACAAGCGCGACAAGGACTGCGGGTCGCTCCATTCGATCTACCTGGCGCACTTCTCGTCGGACAACAGGATCGTCGACAACACCTTCCAGGACGTCTGCGGCTCCGCGATCAAGTTGCGCGACCGCTCCAACAACAATCGCATCGAAGGCAACCGGTTCAAGGAAGTCCAGAATGCACCGGCGATCGAGGAATGGTTCTGCGACGCGGACGCGCGCAAGGACTGCACCAAGAAGTCCGGCGAGTGCCCATCCACCGGGAACGTAGCGAGCGGCAACGACCTGTCGGGTTCGCCGGGAACACAATACATTTCCATCGTCGGCGATCGAACACCGCGCGCGTGGTGCAGCGCCGAGGACTTCGCCCGCGAGCGCATGCTGTCCAAGTGAGGTCCGCCAAAACTCGCGGGCGCGGCGCCGATTCGGGGCCGGCGTCTGGCGCATTGCGGCTTCGCATCGTCATTCGTTCGTTGGTGCGCCGGTCGTGATCGGCGCCGCCGCCTCGCCTCTACGATGAGTTCCGAAAGTACTTCGACAATTGCCTCGACGCTTCTCGGCCAGGCGCTGCTGGGCCGCGGCCACATCGCACCGGCCGACCTGGACCGCGCGCTCGCGCTGAAAGCGCAGAATCCGACCGATCGGCTTGGCGCCATCCTGGTGCGCCTGGGCGCGTTGTCGGAGGAGAATCTGCTCGCCGCATTGACGGCCCAGACCGGCTACCCGGCGGTCACTCTGGCCGACATTCCGCGCAGCGGCGTCGATGCCGCGCTGCGTCGCCTCGATTGGCCGGGCGCTCGCTTGCAGGCCCTGCGCGTTTGCATCTGGGAAGACGACGAGGGCATCTTCAGCGCCTGTGCCGAGGATCCGCTCGACGCGTCGCTGCAAGAGGCCGTGGAAGCCGAGGCCGGGCGTTCCGTCCAATGGCATTTCATCCGCAACCGCGACCTGGAGCGCTTGCTCGCTGGCCTGAGCGACGGCATGGACGCGCAACCGATCGACGCCGCGCGCTACCGCGAAATGGCCGAAGACGGGCCGGTGATCGCATTCGTCAACAACCTGATCGCCCAGGCGATCGACGAGCGCGCCTCCGACATCCACATCGAGCCCGGCGAGTTCGCATGCGAGACGCGCTATCGCATCGACGGCGTGCTGCACACCCGTTCCGACTTCGGCCTCGACCGCTTTCCGGCCGTTGCCTCGCGCATCAAGCTGATCGCCGGGCTCGACATCGCCGAGCGGCGTCTGCCGCAGGACGGCCGCATCACGCTGCGCGCGGCGGGCGCCGAGATGGACATGCGGGTGTCGGTGGTGCCCGCAGTTCACGGCGAGTCGATCGTCATGCGCCTGCTGCCCAAGCAGCGCCACGATCTGCGCCTCGAGGCGCTCGGCATGGAGGGCGACCAGTTGGCGCAGTTGCGCCGGTGGCTCGACCTGCCCAGCGGCCTGGTGCTGGTGACCGGGCCGACCGGCTCGGGCAAGAGCACGACGCTGTATGCCGCGCTGTCGGCGGTCGACGATCGCACGCGCAAGATTCTCACCGTGGAAGACCCGGTGGAGCACCGTCTGCCCGGAATCATGCAGGTGCAGGTGCAGGCCGAGATCGGCTACACCTTCGCCCGCGCGCTGCGCTCGTTTCTGCGCCACGACCCGGACATCATCATGGTCGGCGAGATTCGCGATCGCGAAACCGCCGAGATCGCCATCCAGTCCGCCCTCACGGGCCACCTGGTGCTCGCGACGCTGCACACCAACGATGCCCTGTCGGCATTCACGCGCCTGACCGACATGGGAATCGAGCCCTATCTTGTGGCCGCGGCCGTCCAGGCCGTGATGGCGCAGCGGCTGGTGCGAAGGCTTTGCGCGCGCTGTGCGGCACCGACCGAGGCGCCGATAAATGCGGCCACGGAGTTGTCGCGCTGGCCGCCCGCCTCGCCCCCCGCGTGGCGCGTGAACGTCGGCTGCGAGCAATGCCAGCGCACCGGATACCGGGGTCGCCTGGGAATCTACGAGTTGGTCGACGTCAGTGCCGAGCTTCGTCACGCGGTGGCAACGATGGCCGCACAAGGCGAATTGGAGCGCATCGCGGTTTGCGGCGGCCGGCGCAGCTTGCGACAAGACGGCATGCTCAAGGCGCGGCGCGGCGAAACGACAATGGCCGAAGTCGCGCGTGTGGCCGGCAGTTCGGCCGCATCGCCGGGCTGAACACGATGGCCGACGTCTTGTCCGACGCGATCGACGCCGCTGCGCCCGATCGTTCACGGCTGCGACCGGATCAAGCCGCGCCCACGAGCATGTCGAACCAAGGCTCGTCGAAGTTTCGCTACCGCGCACTCGATCAACTGGGTCAGCGTACGCAGGGCGAGGTGATCGCCGATACGCAGCAGGCGGCGCTTGTCCAGTTGCGCCAGCGCGGCCTCAGCGTGCTGGCACTGACGGTCGATACCGCCGGCTCCGTTGACCCGGGCAGTCAGGTGCGGCCCGAGCGTCGCCGCGTTCGCGCCGCCGACCGCATCGTCTTGCTGCACGAATTCTCCACCCTGCTCACGGCCGGCGTGCCGATCGCCGAAGCGACGCCGTCGCTGGAGGCGGCCTATGCCAACACCGCTCTCGGGCCGCCGTTGACTCGCCTGCGCAAGGCGGTTCAGGGGGGCCGCACGGTGGCCGAAGCGTTTCGCGTGGCGGGCCTCGACTTGCCCGAGCATGCGCACAGCCTGATCGCCGCCGGCGAGGCGGCCGGCCGCCTGGGACAAGCTCTTCACGCCGCGGCCGCCCAACTCGAATACGACCACGCCGTCGCGCAGCAGGTGCGCACCGCGCTGATCTACCCCAGTGTGCTCATCGGCGCCGGTGTGTCGGCGGTGATGATCATATTCATCTCGGTCGTACCTCGATTCGCTTCGCTGCTGGGCAACGGGCGGGCCGAAGTGCCGGCGCTGTCGCGCTGGGTGATCGAGATGGGGATGTTTCTGCAGGCCCATCTGCTGGGCAGCGCGCTGGTGTTGTCGGCGCTGGTGGGCGCCGCGGTGCTCGCCGCGCGCGTGAGCGGCGCGCGCCAAGCCGTCATCGAGGCACTGGCCCGGATGCCGCTCATCGGCCCCTGGCTGTATACCAGCGAGATCGGCCGCTGGGCGACGCTTCTCGGCACCTTGCTCGAGAACCGTGTCGCATTGCTTCCCGCGCTCGAGTTGTCGTCGCGCGCGGTCAGCCTGTCGTCCCTGCGCGGCCATCTGAACAAGGCTCAGGGTGAAATCCGGCGCGGTCGCGCACTCTCGGCCATCCTCGCCGAGCAGGGCTGGATCGCACCGACGCGGCTGAACCTGATCCGCGTCGGTGAACGCGCCGGCGAGTTGCCGCGCATGCTGGCGCAACTCGGGAGCATGCATACGGTTGCCGCACGCGAGCAGATGCGCCGGCTGCTCGCGCTGATCGAGCCGCTGGCCATTCTGCTCATCGGCGCCGTCATCGGCGTGATCATGGTTGCGGTCGTGCTGGCGATCACGAGCTTGAATACGGCGAAGCTATGAGCCTGAGCGAGGCAGCGGCACATGCAGCACGGCAGGCCGCGTTTGACCGCATTCTTGTTGTGCATGAACAACATATAGCGGGATAACACGGCGCTATTCCGCTTGCTCGCCGTGAACCGCTTGTGTAGCATGCCCTGCGTGAGTTGCTAGCGACGCTGCGGGGTCTGCTCGAAGCGTGTTTTTCCGGATCTACCAACCTTTAATGAGGGTTCTACAAATGAAGCGTTTCCTTCTTTCCGCCACCTCCGCTGCGGTGCTTTCGCTCCTGTCTTCCGGCGCCTTTGCCGTTGTGAACCTCGACAATGGAGCCGGCGCGTCCAACTACGCCAAGGAACTCGTCACGCCCGGCACCACTGCGCTGACCGGCGCCGCGGTCAACGTGACCTCGACGCTCGGTTTCGGCGTGTCGGGCGGCCAGACGCGCTTTGTTCGCTACGACTTGTCGAATGCGAAGTTCGCTGGTGCAGTGGCGGCCGGCGATCTGGCAATTTCGGGTGCCGCGTTCGCGAACGTCGTCGTGTCGCAAGGAGGCGCGGCCGGAACGACTTTCGTGATCTTTCAAGTAACTGCGGCAGGCGCCGGCAATGCGCAGAACGAGGGTGTTAGCTTCAACGCCGGGACGGGCGGCAGCGCCGGTCTCGTGATCCAGTCCGCCGGGGCGCCGGTGCAGATGGCCTATTCGCTGTATGCGGATGCGGCGTCGGCTGCGGCGGGCGGCGCTGCAGGCCGTCTGAACAACAACAATACCGCTCAGACCGTTGCCGGCTTGGTGACGGGCGTGGCCTTCAGCGCGACCGTGAACACCTCGACGGTGGATGTCAATTCGAGCCCGACCTATACGCACTTCGTTGGCGGCAACGTCGCCACGATCGGCCAGGTGAGCATTGGCGCCGTAAATCAAGTTCTCGTGCCCGCGACTGGCGCCCAGGTGGTCTACGCGGACTTGGTCGGTGCCGGCACGGCTCTCGTGCTGAACGGGGACTTCAGTGCCGCTGCATCTCCGAGCACCAACAACTCCGGCGTGTTCCTCGGGCCGGACAACGGAGCTTGCCCTGCGGCAGGCACTGCGCCGACGCCGAATACGCCGACGACGGCCGCCACGTTCATCACGGATGCGACACCGGCGGTTGCCAAGCCGTTGTGCTTCTCGGTTACGACCGCGAACCAAGTCAAGATTGCAGCGCAAAGCTTCACCGTTCAGGCCAATATCGTCCCGGCCACGGGTGCGACGACTGGCAGCCTGGCAGCGATTCCCGCCGGCACGTTCATCCGCAACGGTCTGGTGCTGAAGGCGGCGTTTGCCGAGACGAGTTCGGTTTCCGGCATTTCGCGTGCGGTCAGCCTCACCAACACCTCCAGCATCGACTCGGCTTACACGGTGCGGTGCATGGTGAACAGCCAGACGGTCGTCAACGGCATTCCTGGAATCGTGAAGGCGAACTCGTCAACGCGCCAGAGCCTCGGAACGCCGGGCTTGGGCTGCCCGACCAACGGCACGCTGCGCGGAATCGAGATGACCTTCGCGTCGCCCCCGGGAACCGTGATCGGCTCCGTCGTGAGCCAGAGCCTTTCGACCGGCCAGGCCTCGTTCGACAACATGGTCGGCAACCAGTAAGCGGCGCCGAACTGACATAATGAAGAGGGCGGGTTTCCCGCCCTCTTCTCATTTGTGCCGACGATTCATGCTTTCAGTTGTCTCGTTTCGCCGCGCGTCGCCCCCGGCGCGCCGCCGCCAAGGTTTTACGCTCCTCGAAATGCTGGTGGTGCTGGTCATCATCGGCCTGCTCGCGGGACTCGTTGCGCCGCGCCTGTTTTCGCGGCTGGACGCGTCCAAACTGCAGGTCGCCGACACCCAGGTCAAGATGCTTCGCTCGGCAGTGATGACGCTGCAGCTCGACATCGGCCGATTCCCCACGAATGACGAGCAGTTGACGCTGCTGTCCGCGCCGCCTGCGGATGCACGCGAAGCTGCGTTGTGGCGTGGGCCCTACCTGGATGGCAAGCTGCCGCTGGATCCTTGGGGCCATGCCTATCAATACTCCGTACCTGGCGCCGACGGCCAGCCCTTCGCGCTCTATTCGCTGGGTGCGGACGGCAAGGCCGGGGGCAGCGGAGATGGCGCCGACATCGGCTTCCTGCCGCCGCGTTGACGCCGACGCAGCGCGCGGGTTCACGCTGCTCGAGCTGCTGCTGGTACTGGTCCTCGTCGCGCTGCTCACGGGGCTGGTGGCGCCCCGCATGTGGAAGTGGGTGGAGGGTGCGCGCGAGCGCGCCGGCATAGACAATGTGCGCACTGAACTCGAAGCGATGCCGCGCCGCGCCTTTGCCGGCGCGCGGCGCATCGAGGTCACGACGAGCGGCCCATTGGCGCTGCCGCAGGGTTGGCGCCTCGAACTCTCGAAGCCGCTGATCTACGAGGCCAACGGAATGACGCCGGGGGGGCGGGTTCGAATCGTCTCGGGCGGCCGGGTTCTGGCCGACTGGATCATCGATACGCCCGCCGGCGCCGTGCGCGGCGTTGCGCCGGCCGACGGCCAATTCAGCACCACGGTTGCAAAGTGAATTCGCGGCGCAGCCAATCCGGCTTTGGCATCCTCGAAGCGATCGTCGCGCTGGCCTTGTTCGCGCTGGCGGGCAGTTCGCTATTCGTGTGGATCAACACCAACATCGAGACGGCGTCGCGCATGCGTCAGCGCGACGACGAGCAGCGCAGAATGCAGCTGGCCGTCGCATGGCTTCAGACGCGCAACCCGTTGGTAGAACCTGGCGGCGAGGCCGAGATCGAGCCCGGCATTCATGTGCGCTGGCAGGCTCGAGCCCTGACGCCTCTGACTCCCGGTGCGCCATTGCCCGGCGGTACCTTGACCCCATTTCGCCTGGCCCTTTACGAGCTGGCCGTGACGGTATCGGCAGCCGGGGGCGGAGAAACACGATTCACACTGCGACGTGTGGGGGTGGAGCGCGATTTGCCGAGTGAATCGGCACCGAACCAATGAAGTCCCGCGGTTTCACGCTGGTCGAGATGCTGGTCACCCTTGTCGTGGTCGGACTCGTGAGCAGCCTGCTCTGGCAAGCGCTCGCCGCGGTGGCACAACTCGAAGGCCGCCTCGAGCGCACGAGAACTCTGACGAACGATGACCAATTGCGGCGCGCCTGGGTCGAGCAGGCTCTGAGCGGCGTCATGGCCGGCGCGGACGGCGACCCGGCGAAGTTTTCGGGCGCAGCCTCTCGCCTGAGCGCTTTCACGACGATGCCCCCCTGGCCCGGATCGCTCGGCCCTGAATGGATGACCCTCGAGCTCGACGAGAATCAGCAGGGGCAACGCCTGCTCGCACGACGCCCCGGCTCCGATACGCCGCTCGAACTCTGGCACTGGGCCGGCAAGGGCGGCCAGTTCGCCTATCTCGACAGCAGCGGCAACTGGCACGAGCATTGGCCCCCTCGGGGAGCCAGGCAGACCCAGGCTCTTCCGTCTGCCATACGCCTGCGCGGCCCGATCGGGGGCACGGTCCTGGTACCCGTCGTCGCGACGCAGGGGCCGATGCTGCGCCAGCAGGATCTGGTACCCGATACGCCGCAGCGATGACCGTGCACAGCTCGAAATGCCGCCCACAGCGCGGCTACGTGCTGATCACCGTGATGATCACGATGGTACTGCTCGCACTGGTGGCAACGCGGCTTGACGAGCGCGTGATGAGCTTTCGCGACGCATCGGCGCAATGGGGCCGCTGGGTCAGTGCGCAGGCTGATCTGGCCGGCGGGCGGGATGAACTCTTGTTTCTGGTGGCGACGCGGCATCTGACGCCGCTCGGCTTCGCCGGCGAGCCGCTGCTGCGCGTGGATGGGCGAACCTACCGCCTGTCCTCCGGCGTCCGGGTGAGCGTGCAGGATCTTCGGGGTTTGATAAGCATCGTGTCCTACGACCCTGGCGTGATGACGCGCTTCCTGATTGCGCAGGGCGTGTCGCCCAGTGACGTTGACCCGATGCTCGACAAACTGGCCGACTACAGCGACCTGGACGATCTGCGTCGCTTGAACGGTGCCGAAGCCGAAGACTACGCTGCCGCCGGATTGCCGCCGCCCCGCAACGACTGGCCGATTTCGCCCTACGAATTGAGCCTGGTGCTCGGCTGGCGCGATCATCCGGCGCTGTGGGAACGTGCCAGCGATCACTTTACGGCAGTGCGCGACGGGTGGCTGAATCCGAACACTGCGCCGCCCGAGATACTGGCTGCGCTGCCCGGTGCGACGCCCCGCGCAGTCCAGGCGCTGCTCGACCTGCGCGAACAGGGATTCCACGTGAATTCGTCCGACGCGCTGTTCGGTCTGACAGGCATCCGATTGCCCGACGATCCGGTGGCCTTCTACCCGGGGGTGTTCTATCGATTGCGCCTGTGGCGGCCCGGGGACGTCCGGGCAGTCGAATACACTGTAATGCTTGCGCCCGACGCGCGTCTGCTGCCTTGGCTCATCCTCGAGACGCGGCAGGTGCTCAGGCCAACGCACGACGATGACAAGCCCGACCCTCCGCTTCTTGCAGCTTCTGCGTCAGTCGCCGTTTCCGCGCGAGCTTCCGCGCAATAGCCCGCTGCATCTCCCCGAAGGTATGCGCCCAGGCATCGGGAGCGGGGACTTGCAGCGCGTGGCGCGCGGACTGTGCCGCTTTCGCTGGGTGCCCTACGGCATCGTGCCGCCTGCCGAGCGCAAAGCCTATGTTCGCATGCAGTTGCTGGCGTGGTCGCCATTCGAACGCAGCGGATACGCAGTGGCCGACGGGCGCGATGGATCGATGGCTTTTGCCTGGGATCAGCACGCCTTCGAGGAGCGCGCTCGAGTCGCGAACTTGCCGGTGCAGCCGAGCCGCATCTTGCCGGAAACGCTATTGCTGCCCGCCCACGACGATGGCCTTGTGCTTCGTCTGTGCTCGACAGGACTGGAAGGACAGGTCTGGCGCGGCAGGCAACTCGTAGCCAGCCGCTGGTGGCCACAGGCCCCGGATGCGGCCGCCTGGATGAACTTCCAGCGCAGCGCAGGCGTTCACGCCGACGCGCAACAGCAGATGCCTCCATCGATTGACCCGAATGAGGTTCCACAGTGGCTGAACGAGCCTTGGGCACCCGTCATGACCTTGAGCGCGATGGTGGAGCGAGCCCGGCTTCGGCGGCATGCCCTGCTTGCGGGGGCATTGACCGCTTTGCTGCTCCCCACACTCTGGCTGCTTCATGCGAATTGGGTGCTTGCGCAAGAAATCGATGCTCTCGAGTCCGAGCGGACAAAGCTCGCAGCCGAAGTAGAGCCGATCGTGACGGCGCGCGCCCAAGCCGTTGCGGCCATGGCGGATCTCGACACACTCCGCGCGGAGGTGATGCACCCCGACACCTTGCAGCTGCTCAGCTACGTGGCCGCTCGCTTGCCCGGTGACGGCTCGCGCCTGCGCAACTTCGAAATGGATGGCAGCCGACTCCGACTCGTGCTGGCAGTTCCAGCCAATACGCCTCGCATCGCCTACGTGCGCGCGCTGGAGGGAGACGGGTGGCTGCACGATCTGCGCGAGGACACGCAGGATGCGACGCCCGGGCTTGTCACATTGACTGCCGTGATCCACGGAAGCAGCCCGCCTTCGGCGGCAAACGCAGCCGCTACGGCCGCGTCGGGTGCGGCGTTGTTGGCGCTGGAGACGGCCTCGGCGGTCAGGTCTGCCGCACCGGCCGAGTTGGCGGCATCGGCGAGCGGGACGGTGCGGGGATCGGGCCGATGACCGGCTGGCGCGACGAGTTGCGAAGCAACTCCCGGCTGCATGCCGGGCTGGCGGCGATCGGCGCATTGCTGTGGGTGCTGATGCTGCTGGAGTTGTCAGCGGTACTCGACACCGCGCGCGAGGAGCGCAATCAATTGAACGGCGAAGTGACTCGGCTGCGCGACATGCGCGGCGAGCAGCAATGGAAGGCGCTGCGCGTGCAAGCGCAGGAGCGGCTCGCCGACTATCGCTCGCTGGCTTGGCGCGAGGAGAGCGAAGGCCGCATGCAGGCCATGCTGCAGGACTGGCTGCGCGAGCAGCTTGCCGCGGTTGGCGTTCAGCCTCGCGAGATGTCGGTGACGGTGCTGCCTGCGCGCAGCGTTGCGCCGCCGGCAAGCGGCCGCAAGTCCGAACTACCCTTGGACATGCGCCTCGCACGCGCACGCCTGTCATTCGAGTTCAAACCCGATTCGCTTCAGCAATTCCTGGCCAAGCTGTCAACCAGCCGGCACTGGATCTGGGTGTCGCGCATGGTGGTGGAAAACGAGGGCCGCCACGCGGTTGAACTCGAGCTGGAGGCGTTGTTCGTATTGGGTGCGCGGGAGCCAGCATGAGCGTGATCAAGCTTTGGCGACTGTGGGCGCTCTTCCTGATTGTCGTGGTGCTCGCTTGGATGATCCTGCAGAACTCGCCAAGTGAAATGCCAACGCAAGCAACGGTACGCCAAAGCGTGCGCATGCCGGCCATTGCTCCGGTTTCGCTGCCGGTGGATCCGGCTGCGGAACTGGAGGCGCTGTCAAAATCAACGCTGTGGGGCCCGATCGCACAACGCGCTGCGTCCGGTGCGAATTCCTCCGATGCGCCACCGCCGAAGTGGGCCTTGTCGGGCTACTATGACGTCTCGGGAAAGAAGTATGTGATCGTGAGTTTCGAACAGCTGGCCCAGCCGTCGCAGCAGCTGAAGCTGCACGACAAATTGCCGGATGGGTCGAGCATCGAGGCAATCGAACCGGACCGCGTGCGGGTTCGAGTCCCAAGGGGCAGTTCGCCAGGCGGCACAGCTGCCGAGGCGAGTTCGCCTTCAGGTTCGATCTGGCTACCGATCACGCCCGGCTTGCCGTTGCCTGCACCCAGAGAGCGAAGCTAGCCTGTGTTTCGCACTGGGCCGAACCGCGCGATGAGCCCGGTGACCCGGCCATGACCGCCGACGCGATATCCGACAATTGAATAACGCGATAGATACTCTCATGCTCGCACGCCTACTGCCGTCTATCGTCATATCGGTCGTCATCGTCGGATGTTCGGGACTGCCGCCAGTCACGGTTCCGCCGCCGCTGGCCGCGCCGAGCCGCAAACAGGAACAAGACACCTCTACGAAACCTGAAAGCGGAGCCAGTCAGGCCGAGTTCGAAGCGATGCCCGCGCCGCCAGGCGTGGATTCACCTTCGCGCGACAAGCGTGCACAGGCGGGTGGCGGATCGACGCCGCCGCAATCGACTCGCCCGGGTTCCTATCACCTCAACTTCAATCAGGTGCCGCTGACCACGCTGGTGCAAGTTGTCTATGCCGACATGCTGGGAAAGACCGTCCAAATCGATCCGAAGGTGATGGAGCGGCGCGACCTGGTATCTTTTCGTACTCCACCCGGCCAGAGTGCAGCGCAGGTCGAGGGTGCGATGCAGCTGCTCCTCAAGAGTTTCGGATTGTCCGCCCTGGACTTCGGCTCCATGGTGCGAGTAGTGCCCGACGGGATGCAAAGCGGCTACCTGCCCGAATTGCGCCGGGGAAGCGCACTTCCGGAAACACCCGAGCGCCTGAGACCGGTGTTCCAGTTGGTCGAGCTTGAAGCTGTGCGGACTGTCGAAGTCGCCGGTTGGCTGAAGACGATCATCGGCAGCCGCGTAACGGTCGCCGAGGATCCATCGCGCAATGCAGTGCTTCTCAGCGGTACGTCCGATAGCGTTGCGGCAGCGATCGAAATGATTCGATTGCTGGACCAGCCCGTGATGCGCGGACGCACGAGCCTGCGGGTGACGCCGGTGTACTGGTCAGCCCAGGACTTGGCAGCCACCTTGCAGCAGGTGCTGACAGCTGAAGGCTATTCGATCGGCCCGACCAACCAACCGCTCCAAACGGGCAGCGTCCGACACCCGATCACATTATTGCCTGTGCCTGTTACCAATTCGCTGCTGGTATTCTCGACCAGTGCCGAGATAACACGGCACGTTCAATCGTGGGTAGATAAACTCGACACGCCGAACAGACAGACGGCAGGCAAGAATTTCTTTACATATACACCGCACAACGTCAGCGCCGACAGCTTGGCAAAGATGCTTGGGCAGGTCATGCCCGGCGGATCCGCAGGAACTCAGACTACCCCGACGCCAGCGACGGGAGCACAATCCGCGCCCACCGGAAATTCATCGCCAGCCGCGGCGGTGCCGCCAATCAGCGGCAGGCTTGTGGTTGACAGCAATACGAATACGCTCATTTTCAACACGAATGCCGAGAATTATTCTCAGCTTATCTCTCTGTTGAATACCCTCGATCAGCCGTCGAAATCTGCACTGATCGAGGTCACGGTCGCCGAGGTGCGACTGACCGATACTTACACTTTGGGCATCGAATGGCTGCTCAGGGAGTCTGGCGCGAATGGCGCTCTGACGACGGTAAGCACCATTGGTGGCCTCGGTCTTGGAACCGCCGGGCTGACGCTTACGCGCCTGGCAAGTGGCGGCGACGTACGGCTGGTGCTGAACGCCCTTGCAACGTCGAATCGAGCGACGATCTTGTCCAGCCCGCGCGTGGTTGCGCGCAACGGTGAGGTTGCGCGAATTCAGGTTGGACAGGAAGTTCCGATTGTCACCAGCCAGCAGTCGACACTGAACGGGACAACTGGTGACTCGGCTGGAGTTTTGCAGACTATCCAGTACCGCAACACCGGGGTGATACTTAATATACGACCTTCAATATTCTCTGGTGATCGAATCGATCTGGATGTCAAGCAAGAAGTCAGTGCTGCCGTCGAGACATCGACAGGAGTCAGCATCTCACCAACATTCCTTACGCGCAACATTGACACTAAACTCACACTGGAGCATGGAAGCACGGTGATGCTGGGTGGATTGATCTCGGATGACCGGGCCACCGGAGACCGCGGTATCCCGTTTCTGAAGGATATACCGATACTAGGGCAGCTGTTTCGCGTCAACAACGACAATACGACCCGAACAGAGCTTATTGTCCTGATCACACCTTATGTCATGAATGACGGCAGCGACGCTCGCCACTACTCCGATGAGTTCAAGGCCATGCTGCCATTGCTGCAGCCGCAGTTTCAAGCAACAACAAGCGACACGACAAAACGGCCGATCGACGTTCCGGCTGACCCCTCGTCGACCGCGCTGCCTGCCGTTTCGCCGACGCCGCCAAAAGCCCCTCGTTGACACATGACGAGTCGAGCAGTTTCACCCGCGCCGCGAAAGAAAGTGAACATCTTGCCAACCGGGCGTTGCGCCCCGACCGCCGTCGCATACCAGGTGCCCTCACCCGCCCCCTTCATTGCGCCTGGATCGCCATATCCCGATTCACCCGGCCGGAACTTGTGGTTGCGCGGCCCCGACGACACGCCGCAGGGTGCTGCAAATGGCATCCGAAAGGCATTTGTCGTTTGGCCCTGAGGGCGCCGCCGCGTCGCCGGCCACAGCTATTGCGCTGCGCGGCTGCAACCTGCACCCGATCCTGGTCCTTTACCCCCGATGCCGATGCTCCACTGGCTGCCGAAGCTGCGTTCGACGCCCAAGCCGTCCGGCCCGTTTGCGCCGCTGAAGATCGCGCTGGTCGCCGACGAACTGACGCGCTCGTGCCTGCAGCATGAGTGCCGCGTAATCGATCTGACGCCCCGAAACGGCGCGGCCGCACTCGCGCGCGAGCGACCTGAAGTGGTATTCGTCGAGTCCGCCTGGAAGGGGGTTGGCGATGCCTGGAAGTTCCGCATCGCCGCCTACCCCGACCACCCCGAGCGCAGCAATGCCGACCTTGTGCGGCTGGTCGGCAACGCCCGCGCGCTCGGCATCCCGACCGTCTTCTGGAGCAAGGAAGACGATGTGCACTTCGATCGCTTCATCGCCAGCGCAAAGCTGTTCGATGCGATCTTCACGGTCGATGCATCCTGCATTCCACGCTATCGCGCCGTCGTCGCAGCGGAGGTGCAGGTCGGCGCCCTGCCCTTCGCGGTGCAGCCGGCGATCCATTCGTTCACCGGCATCGACGAGGCGGCGCGGCGCGGCGCGAGCTTCGTGGGCAGCTACAGCCGCCACATTCACGACGCGCGGCGCGACCGGCAGGACATGCTGCTCGAAGCCGCCGCCGGCACGCTCGGACTCACGGTGTATGACCGCAACTCGGACCGCCGCGGCGGGCACTACCGCTATCCGGCGTTCGCCGGACTGAAGGTGCACCCGAAGGTGACCTACGCGCGGACGGCGGCGATCTACAAGTCGCACCTCGCATCGCTCAATGTCAACACGATCGAGAATTCGCAGACGATGTTCTCGCGCCGCCTGATCGAGATCCTTGCCTGCGGCGGGCTCGCGGTTTCGACGCCGGCGCTGGCGATCGAACACATGTTCAAGGACTTCTGCCACGTCGTCGGCGAAGCGCAGGCCGCGCACGAGTTGTTCGCGCGCCTCGCGCGCGACGGCTACTCGGCGCGCGACCGCGAGATGATGCGCGCCGGCGCCGATCACGTCCTTGCCCATCACACCTGGGCGCACCGTCTGGAGACCGTTCTCGATGTCGCCCGACGCAAGGCCGGCTGACGGCGCTGCGCTGCGCGCGCAGGCCGGCGCCGGCCGCCTTGTCGCGCGCAACCCGGGCCTTCTGCTCGTGCGCGGCTTGCAGGACTTTCTGGACCAGCCCATCGTCTTTCGCCCGTTCGGTGCGCCGCCGCGCGATACCAGCGCCGTCATCGGCTGGGGCCTGAAAGGCGTCGCGTTGCGCGCGAAGGCGGCCGCCGAGCGCTACGGCCTGCCCTACCTCGCGCTCGAGGACGGCTTCCTGCGGTCGATTGCGCCCGGCGCCGGCGAAGGCTCGCTCTCGCTGTGCATCGACGATCTGGGCATCTACTACGACGCGCACGCGCCATCGAGGCTCGAGGCGGCGATCGCCGCGCCGCACACCGCCGCGCAGCGGGAACGCGCCGATGCGCTGGCCGACGCATGGCGCGCGGCGCGCGTCTCGAAGTACAACCACGCGCGCGAGATGGCGGTGCCTGTCGCCAGGCCGTTCACGCTCGTCGTCGATCAAACGTTCGGCGACGCGTCGATCGCCTATGGCATGGCAAGCGCGGCCAGCTTCGCGCGCATGCTCGAGGCGGCGCTCGACGAGCATCCCGGCCTGCCCGTGCTGCTGAAGACGCATCCCGACGTGATCGCTGGGCGCAAACGCGCGCACTTCGGCGCGCTAACGCCCGGGCAGGCGGCGCGCGTCACGCTGCTCGGCGCGAATGCGCACCCGCCGGCGCTGCTCGAGGCGGCGCAGCAGGTCTACGTGGTCACGTCGCAGATGGGTTTCGAGGCGCTGCTTCGCGGTCGGCCGGTGCGCACTTTCGGCATGCCGTTCTACGCCGGCTGGGGGCTGACGCAGGATGAACTGCCGGCGCCGCAGCGGCGCCGCACGCCGCATGCCGTGCCGCTTGCCGATCTGGTGCATGCGGCGCTCGTCGAGTACGTTGCCCATGTCGATCCGGAGACGCGACAGCGCTGCACGCCCGAGCGCGTGGTCGCCTGGATGGGGCTGCAGCGCCGCATGCGCGAGCGCTTCGCGCCACGCTTGCAGGCGATCGCGTTCTCGCAGTGGAAGCAGCCGATCGCGCGCGCGTTCTTCGGCGGCAGCGCACTTCGCTTCGTCGAAGCGCCCGAGCCGCTCGCGCCTGGCGAGGCATGCGCCGTTTGGGGGCGCGGCGATTCCGACGCAGCGCGCACGGGGCCAGGCCAGACCGAAGAAGCACCACTGCAAAGGTCCGCCGACGACGCGCGGCTGCGCAGGCCCGACGACGACGCGCGGCTGCGCGTCGAGGACGGCTTCCTGCGTTCGGTCGGCCTCGGCGCGAACCTCGTGCAGCCGCTGTCGTGGGTGATCGATCGACGCGGCATGTACTACGACGCGACGGCGCCATCCGATCTCGAGGCCTTGCTCGAAGCCGGGGAGTTCGACACCGCCTTGCTCGCGCGCGCTCGCGCACTGCGCGAAGCGATCGTCGCTTCGGGTGTCACCAAGTACAACGTCGGTGCCGGCACCTGGCGCAGGCCGCAGGGCGCAGGGCGCGTCATCCTCGTGCCCGGGCAGGTCGAGAACGACGCGTCGATCGCCTGGGGTGCGCCTGGCGTGCGCACCAACCTCGGGCTGCTGCAAGCGGTGCGCGCGTCGAATGCCGGCGCCTGGATCGTCTACAAGCCGCACCCCGACGTGCTCGCCGGCAAGCGACCGGGAAGCGCGGATGTCGAGGCATCGCGCCAATGTTGCGACGAAACCGTGACCGATGTACCCATCCACCGCCTCTTCGAGCAGGTGGACGAACTTCACGTGCTGACCTCGCTCGCCGGATTCGAGGCACTGTTGCGCGGCAAGCCGGTGACGTGCCACGGCAGCCCGTTCTACGCCGGCTGGGGGCTGACGCGCGACGTACTGAAGCATCCGCGCCGCACTCGCCGCCTCGATCTCGACGCCCTGGTGGCCGGCGCGCTGATCGTCTATCCGACCTACGTGAGCCGCACGACCGGTGCCTTCACGACCCCCGAGCGCGCATTGTTCGAGCTTGCGCACTGGGACGCGACAGTGCCGCCAAAGGACGCGTCCGCGATCCGCCTGCTGCGCGCGCTGAAAACCTGGCGCGACGCCTGGCGCGGACGGCGCTGAGGGGAAACTGTGGCCGCCCCGGCGGTTCGATTCAAGTCCTCGCGATGGCGCGCAGCTTGCGCACGAACCCGAGGCCGAATGCGTCGAACACAGGGCCAGATTGCGGTGCTGCGTCTCGCGAATCGCGCGTCGCGGCCGTATGTACGTAGCGCCATCGCGCGGCCGCCACTTCCCCCGTTGCACAGGCGGGCATTGACGTCCAAGGCGAAGATCACCCTCCGGTCGGTTGTAGCCGCGCTCGCCACAACTGGCACCACAGGCCGGTTCAGCCTCGACAAGGAAGCTCGCGGCCCGGTTGCAAATCTGCAGCCAGCGAGCGCGAAGCGGTTGTTGCGGCCGGCGATCGGCGGTCGAATCGAATGCATGCGAATCGCGCTCCGGCCTGCAGGTTCATGGGCCGCGGCGCGGCAATCGCATCAGCTTCGCCGCCGGCCCGTGACGTTCGGGTTCTCACTCCGAAGCACTGCCGCGCAGTTCAGGTGCAGCACGCAAATGTTGCATCACGATCGCCGCCGTCGCCTCGATATCGCCTTGCGTGTAGGCGAAGCTGTCGCCCGGCGCCTGGTACCAGCGCAGCACCTCGGCGCGAAGCCGCGCGCCGGCCGCGGCGTCGCCTTTCCGTTCGAGCACCGCGCGCAGGCGCGCGCGGAAATCGTCGCGGCTGGCGTGCACGAGCGCCGGCGCATCGGCATAGAAGCTCGGCGCGAAGACGATCACGCGCAGCCCGCGCACCAGCGATTCGAAGCCGACCGTCGAGTTGATGCAGACGACGATGGGCCGCGCGGCGTCGAAGCGCGCAAGATTGCCTTCGACCCAGCGCGCGCCCGCCGGCAACCGGTCGTGCGAGGCGTCCATCGGATGGCGCTTGAAGAGCAGCGCCGCGTCAGGCGCAACATCGCGCACGGCGGCGGCGACGAAATCGATGAACTTCTGATTGGTCTCGAACGGCGAATAGAGCACGAACTGCGAGTCGGCCGGCAATTGAAGCGCGACGACGACGACCGGCCTGCCCTGCAGGCGGGCCATCTCGTCTGCATCGGCGCGCCGCTGGTGGTGCTTCGCACGCCACTGCACCCAGGCGAGCTTGGCATAGTGCGCCGCGTCGTAGTGCTTGTGCTGCAGGTACCGCAGATCGCCGTTCATCGCGCACGCGATCAGATTGCGCAGCACGAAGCGCGCGAAACGCAGACGCAGCCAGGGCTCGGACGCACGCGGTCGCAACGGCGCATCGGCCGCCAGGCCGGCGATGCCGCCCTCCTCCCGCGCCCGCGCCAGGCTGAAGCGCGCATTCAGGCCCTGTGTGCTCAGGCTCGAAGTCGCGAGCCGGAACGCGCCGCGCTCGAAGAAGACGCAGACGACGCCGGCCTCCCGCGCCGCAAGCCGCGCGGCGACGGAAAACGGCCGTGCGTCCGAAAAAATCAGGCAAAGCTCGATACGCTCCCGCGTGAAGCACTCGATGAACCACTCGACCGCGCGCGAGAGGACGGCCGCCGCGCGCGCGTCGCCGGCCGGCGCCCAGCCGGCCTTCGCGAATTCGGCCGGCAGCGCACGCGGCGTTGCCGGGCGCCCCGGCGTCCAGACGCAGCTGGCATCGCCCATCGTGTAGGGCAGGTAGGCGGGGGACGAGAGCAGGGCCAGCGACCGCCCGCCGCTGCGCGCGGCGATGCAGGCGGCAAGCTCGTGAAAATGGCGGCTGTAGGCCGGGTCGAGGTAGGCGACGTTCATCGAGCCGCCGACGCATCGGCCTCGGCCGGCCGGTACTCGGCGACGCTCTCGGCGAGAAAGGCCTGCACCTGCGCGTCGCTCGCCGCCGGGTGTTGCGCCGCCCAGGCGAGCATCGCCGGCACGCGCTCGGCGTTCGATGCGATGCGCGCGACGTGGATGCGCGGCACGTGCGTCGGCAGCGTCGCATCGGCGTCGGCGAGCAGTTCCTCGTAGAGCTTCTCGCCCGGGCGCAGGCCGCTGTAGACGATCTCGATCTCGCCCTCGGCGTGGCCGGCGAGGCGGATCATCGCGCGCGCCAGATCGACGATGCGCACCGGCTCGCCCATGTCGAGCACCAGCACCTGGCCGCTCTCGCCGATCGCCGCCGCCTGCAGCACGAGGCGCGCCGCCTCCGACACCGTCATGAAGTAGCGGATGATGTCGGCGTGCGTCACCGTCACCGGCCCGCCGCGCGCGATCTGCTCCTTGAATTTCGGGATCACGCTGCCCGACGAGCCGAGCACGTTGCCGAAGCGCACCGCCATGAAGCGCGTCGCGGGATGCGCCGCGGCGAGGTCGCTGACGACCATCTCGGCGGCGCGCTTGGTCGCGCCCATCACGTTGGCCGGGTTCACCGCCTTGTCGGTGCTGATCAGCACGAAGCGCTCGGCACCGGCGCGCGCCGCGGCAAGGCCGACCTGCCAGGTGCCGACGAAATTGTTCTGCAGCGCGGTCCACGCATTGTCGCGCTCGACGAGCGGCACGTGCTTGTAGGCCGCAGCGTGAAAGACGACCGCCGGGCGCCACGCCGCGAACACTTCGGCCAGGCGCGCCGCATCCTTCACGTCGCCGAGCAGGCGGACGAGTTCGAGGGCGGGAAATGCGGCGCTCAACTCCTGCTCGACGCTGTAGAGGTTGAACTCGCTCGCCTCGAACAGGACGAGCCGCGACGGCTGGAAGCGCGCCACCTGCCGGCACAGCTCGGCGCCGATGCTGCCGCCGGCGCCGGTGATCATCACAGCCTTGCCGGCCAGCGTCGCCGCGACGCCCGTATCGTCGAGCACGACCGGCGCGCGCCCGAGCAGATCCTCGGGCACGATCTCGCGCACCCGCTGCGCCTGCACGCCTTCGCGCAACTCCTCCTCGCCGGGCACGGTGAGCACGGGAAGGCCGGTGCCCGACGCGAGCGCGAGCACCTCGCGCCGGCGCGATGCCGGCGCCTCGGGCATCGCGAGGATCAGATATTTTGCGCCGCCGATCACATCGGGCGAGGCAAGCGCCGAAAGCGGCCCGAGCACCGGCACGCCGGCGAGCCGCACGCCCACCAGCGCCGGGTCGTCATCGAGCAGGCCGAGCACGATCCAGCCCTGCTGGTGGATGCCGGCGAGCAGACGCCGCGCCGCATCCCCCGCGCCGAGCACAATCGCGCGCCGGATCTCGGCGTCGCCGCCGGTGATGCGGGTGCGCGCGTGCTCGTAGACCATGCGGTAGAGGATGCGCACGAGGATCACGCCCATCAGCGTGACGACCGGATGCAGCGCGAGCACCGCGCGCGGCACCTTCTCGAGCTCGAGCCCGCGCACCGCGAGGCCGGCGGCGAGCCCGGCCGCGGCGCAAGCGATCGTCAGCCTCTTCACCTCGCCGAAGCCGGCGAAGCGCCACATGCTCTGCGGCACGCGCAGCACGACGAAGGTCAGGATGTAGATCGCGACGACGCCGAGCAGCACCTCGTTGTCGTACGACGGCCGCTGCGTCTGCCAGCGCTCGAAGCCGAGCCGGAACAGATACGTCGCGTGCCAGGCGAGCGCGACGACGACGGCGTCGACCGCGAGGGTGAATACCGAGCGCCGCGTGCGCAGCCGCGCGAGGAAGCGGTCGAGCCGGTGCCAGAAGGTGAGCCCCGCGGGGTCGATCGCGGCGTTGCTCACTGCGACCCCAGCAGCCGCAGCGTGCGCGCCAGCACCTGCAGGTCTGACCACAGCGTCGCCCGCTCGGCATACGCCGCGGCTTCGCGCAGCTTGGCGGGCATCAGCACCTCGACATACTCGCGCTCCGGGTCGGCGGCGCGCGCGAGCCTGGCGCTCTCGTCGGCCATCCCTAGCGAGACGGGGTCGGTGATGCCGGGCCGCACGGAAAGCACCTTCTCGCGCAGCGCGTCGGGATACAGCGCGACATAGCGCGGCAGCTCGGGGCGCGGGCCGACGAGGCTCATGTCGCCGGCAAGCACATCGATCAACTGCGGCAATTCGTCGAGCTTCTTCGCGCGCAGCCAGGCGCCGGCACGCGTGATGCGCGCATCGGCGCCGACCGTGATCTGCGGCCCGGGCGCGCCATCGACCATGGTGCGGAACTTGTGGATGCGAAACGTGCGGCCGAAGCGGCCGACGCGCTCCTGCCGAAAGAGCGCCGGCCCGGGCGAATCGAGCCGCACCCACAGGCCGAGCGCGACGAGCAGCGGCGCGAGCAGCAGCAAGGCGAGACCCGCCAAGATGATGTCGAACGCGCGCTTGGCCATCGCGCACCGATCACGCGGGTGCAAGCAGCAGCCGGCGCACGGTGTCGATCACGCGCTCGACGTCGGCGTCGCTCATGCGCGTATACAGCGGCAGCGTCAGCATCCGCTCGTAGGCGTACTGCGCATGCGGGAACTGCTCGGGCCGCAGCGCGTAGCGGTCGCGCCAGTACGGATGCAGGTGCAGCGGGATGAAATGCACGCTGCAGCCTATGCCTTCCTCGAACAGCCGCTCGATGAAGCGGTCGCGAGCAAGCGGCGCCGCATCGGTGAGGCGCACGACGTACAGATGCCAGGCGTGGCGCTCGCCGGGCGCGGGGCGCGGCGGCGCAAGCAGCGGCAGATCGGCGAACGCTTCGTCGTAGCGCGCGGCGATCGCGGCGCGCCGCTGCGCAAAGCCTTCGAGCCGCTTCAACTGATGCAGCCCGAGCGCGGCGGCGATGTCGGTCAGGTTGTATTTGAAGCCGGGCGCGACGATCTCGTAGGCCCAGCTCGGCACCTTGGCCGAATAGCGGTCGAACGCGTCGCGGCTCATGCCGTGCAGGCGCATCACCTTCGCCCGCTTCGCGAGCGCCGCGTCGCGCGTGACGAGCATGCCGCCCTCGCCGGTCGTCATCGTCTTGTTGGCGTAGAAGCTGAAGACGCAGGCGTCCGAGCCGAGCGTGCCGACGAGCGCGCCGCCGCTCGTCGCCGGCAGCGCATGCGCCGCGTCCTCGACGACCGCGAGGCGGTGGCGGCGCGCGATGGCGAGGATCGCATCCATGTCGGCGGCGAGGCCTGCGTAGTGCACCGGCACGACAGCCTTCGTCCGCGGCGTGATCGCCGCCTCGACGGCGCGCGGATCGATCTGCAGCGTCGCCGGGTCGACATCGACCAGCACCACATCGGCGCCGAGGTAGCGCACGACCTCGGCCGTCGAAGTGAACGTCAGCGTCGTCGTGATCACCTCGTCGCCCGGCCCGATGCCGAGAGCCTCGAGCGCGAGATGCAGCCCGGCCGTCGCCGAATTGACGGCGATCGCTTCCAGCGACGCGTCGCCGAGGAACTCGACGTAGGCCTGCTCGAAGCGCTTCGCCTTCGGCCCGGTCGTGATCCAGCCCGAGCGCAGCGTATCGACGACCTCGGCGATCTCCTCCTCGCCGATCTCGGGCAGCGCGAAGGGGAGGAAGGGTTTGCTCATCGCCGCGTCCTCTTGGCCGTCGTTGCCGCGACCGCCGGCGTGGCGCGGCGACGCTTGCGCGCGGATGGCGGCGCCATCAGGTCGGACAGCAGCCGCGACGGCTCGCGCGCGAAGGGATCGACGACCGTCGTGCCGCGCCACGTGAAGCCGTCCTGAAGATCCTCACTCAGCAGCAGGCGGCAGCGCTGCTCGGCCGCAACCGACAGGATCAGCGCGTCCCAGATCGACAGCCCGTGATCTGCACTCAGATCGAACGCCGACTGCATCGCCGCCCAGGTCGAGTCCGACGGCGCGAAGGCGTCGCTCCAGCGCAGCACGTTCGCACGCGCGTCGGCCGGCCGCTGCCTGAGCTTGCCGACCAGCACCCGGTACAGCTCGCCGAGCACCTGCACCGGCAGCACGACCGCGCCCTCCGGCAGCGCGGCCAGGACCTCGACCGCGCGCGCGCGGCGCGGCTCGTCGCCGACGCCCTCGGCACAGGCGAGCACGTTGGTATCGATCGCCACCTTCGCCATCAGCGGTACAGCTCGTCGCGGCTCCAGCCTCGCTTGCCGGCCGCACGCACGCCGCGCAGATGCTCGAGCAGGCGGCGCCGGGCGGCGCTCGCGCCGGCCGCGGGCTCGCGCGCCGGGGCGATGGTCGCCACCGGCTTGCCGCGCGACGTGACGAGCACCGCCGTCCCGGCGGCCACCTCGCGCAGCACGGCGGAAAACTGCCGATTCGCCTCGGCAGCGGTCACGGTCACGGTCTTCATCGGCGTGCGATCGAATGTAGTGAAGTAGTGATTCTAGAGCAGCCCCCGACGCTCGCGACGACGGCGGCTTCAGATGCCCTCGACGTCGCGTAGCGCGTCGACGTCGGCGTTCGTCGTTCGCACGCCCGGGCGCGCCGCGAACGGCTCGAAAGCCGGCTTGCCGATCCACGCGAGCACATGCGTGCGCAGCAGCGGCACCGCGTTCAGCACGGTGTAGAGCGCCGGGTGCAACCGGCACACGCGCCGCGCGATCGGCGGTGCGAGGGTCACCCGCCTGGCGTCGAGCCGGCCGTGCGGGAAAAGCTCGCGTACGCGCGCCAGTGGCACCGCACGCACATCCCGGTTGCGCGGGTTGTCCCAGCAGAAGTCATACCAGAGCACGCCGCCGCCGGGGCGCAGCCAACGCCACATGCGTTCGGCAAGCCGCTGCTGAAAGTCGTCGTCGAGCAACGACGTGAACACGGTGGACTGCAACACGATATCGAAGCTGGCATCGGCCAGCCCCAGCGCGAGCGCATCGCCGCCGTGAAGAGCGACGATGCCGGGCAGGCGCCGGCGCGCCTCGGCCAAGCGCTGCGGCAGGAGTTCGTTGGCGACAAGCCGCGCCGGGTCGAAGCCCAGTTGCAGCAACTCGAGCAGGTTGTCGCCATGCCCGCAACCGACCTCCAGCACATCCAGTTGCGCCAGTGGTCGCGGTGCGTGACGGCGCAGCAGCGCAATCAGTGCACGCTGGCGTTCCTGGCGCGCCTGCCAGATTTCCGGGCGCAACGGGTTGTAGCGATCGCCGACAGCGCGACGCGCATAGCGCTCGGCGACGGCTCTCGTCTCGTCATGATCGTCATCGGCACCAGATGCGGGATCGAGATTCATCGGTCTGCGCAATCAACGTGTCAGGCCGGCGAACCGCGCCCGCCCATGGCCATGGCGCCAGGCGTCGTGAGCGCCGAGCAGACTGCCCAGCCCGTAGCAAAGATGCTGCACTGCCAGCACCACGGGCAGCCGCCACCACAACCGCAGGCCGGCTGCGCGATCGATGGCCAGCGACAACGCCGTCAACGCTAGCACGTACAACCCGACGAGCGACGCGAGCGGAAGCCAAGACGCTGGCCACCCGATCGAAATGCCAACCAGCGCCCACACCAAGGCCGCCGCGAGCGCGGCGACGAACGAGCCCGGCAGCAGGTGGCGAAGCGCGGCCGGCTGCCCATGCTTTTTCATGACGAAGGGCTTCCAGTAGCCGTACTGAAGCCACTGACGCGACAAGGCCGCCAGCGAATCGCGCGGTGTGTACGCGCAACGAATCGCCCGGCTTTGCCAGATGCGGCCGCCAGCCAGAGCGATGCGCAGGTTGTGCTCGTCGTCCTGGTTGCGCACCAGGGCCTCGTCGAAGCCGCCGAAGCGCTCGAAAGTGGCGCGCGGCCAGCAGCCGAGATAGACCGTATCGACTTCGCCTTCGTAGTCCAGGTCGCGCGACCGCGCGCCACCGGCGCCCCAGCGGGATTGGAAGGCGGTGGCAATGGCCCGTTGCCAGCCCTCACCGCCCTCGGCGCGCCAGGGACCGCCGACATTGTCGGCGCCGCTGCGCTGCAAAGCCAGCAGGCACTGTGCGACATAGTCGTCCGCATAGCGTGTGTGCACGTCCATGCGGACGATGACTTCTCCGCTGGCGACGGCCAGCGCACGGTTCAAGGCGCATGACACGATCTTGTCTGGGTTGTCCACGACGAGCAGGCGCGACTCGCGCGCGGCGAGCGCGTCGAGCACGGCCCGAGAGCCATCGTCGCTGGCGCCGTCGGCGACGACCAATTGCAGGGTGTGCCGCGGCGGCAGCACCTGCGCCAGCGCGTCGGCACAGAAGGCCTCGATGAAGGCCCGCTCGTTGCGGCATGGCACGATCAGGCTGACGATTGCAAGATCGCTCATCGCCTCGGTCCAGCCTTTTCGAGCAGTTCTTCGTACAACGCCGCCATGGCATCCATCTGTGTCGCACGCCGGCCGTCGCGCAGCACGCGGGCACGATTCTCCGCGCCAAGGCGTTGCGCCAGTGCGTCGTCGTCGCACAGTCTGCGCAGCGCACGTGCCAGCGCCGCGGCGTCGCCCGGGGAAGGCATGAGCGCAGGGTCTTCGCCCAACCAAGCACGATTCGCCGGCAACGCGCTGGCCACCACGGCGAGGCCGCAGGCCATGCTTTCCAGCAAGGCAACCGAAGTCGCGTCGCTGGCTGGCACGCTCACTGCCACCTTGCACGACGCCAGCACGCGGATCATGCCGGCGTCGTCCAGCCGGCCATGAAAGCACACCCGATCGGCGATGCCCAGCGCCTGCGCTTGCCTGCGCAGCGCCACTTCGCCTGCCCCGCCGCCCAGCAGATGCAGCGTTGCAGGAGGTGCAAGACGCGAGCACGGCAACTGCGCGAAAGCTTCGAGCAGCGTGTCGATGTGGTAGTTCGGCTCCCAGGAACGCAGGCTGGCGATCTGGAAACCCGGCTTGTCGCGCCACGGCGTGGGCGCGAAGCGATCCGTATCCGCCCCCCAGTGCACGAGCCGCGCCGGCACGCTTGGTGCGTAGGCACTCGCAAGTTCCACCAGTTCGCTGCTGTCGCCTGTGATCAGGTCGGCGCGGCGCAGTGTCCAGCCGGTGAGCCAATGCATGGCACGACTCTGCCGAGGCGTGACGAGCAGATCGCTGCCCCATGCGGTCATGACGCAAGGCCGGCGGTCGCAGCGCGCTGCCAGGTAACCGTATGAGCTGACATAGTGCGCATGCACGATATCCGGCGCCAGCGAAGCGACATGCCGGCGCGCCGCGCCGACCCGCCACAGCCAGTCCGCCGAGCGGCGAACCGGCTCGAGCACACGCTGCTCGACACCGTCGATCGCTTGCGGCCGGGCTGTCACGACCGAGACAGACCAGTCGCGGTCGATCATCTGCTGAGCCCAGCGGCGCAAATGCACGCTGTTGGCGTCGCCAAGCAGGCAAAGACGACGACCAGTTCGAATCATCGGCAGCGGCGCAGGAACCGGCCCAAGCTAGCCAGCGCTGACAGCCAGACCAAGGCGGCCGGGCCATGCGACCCCGTCCTGCGCAGCAGCAGGCGTCGCGCCGGGTCGACGACTGCATCGAATCCAGCCGGGAAGCCGCGGCTCGACGCAACCCATGCCTCGACCTCCGGCACCCCACCCAGCGTGCGCGCCCACTTCAGCACGTGCGGGCTCTCGCCGTCGCCGATCAGTGCGATGCGCAAGCTTCAGCCTCCTTGTCGCGGCGGGACATCCCCCAGCTTGCCGGCCCAGGCCTCGTAGCGTTCGCGCCACTCGGGATGCGCGCCGAGCAGCGTCGCGTCGGACTCGCGTGCGTCGCCGACGACGGTGGCCGGGCTGCCCGCAATCACCGCGAAGTCGGCAAACTCGCCGCGTACCCGACTGTGGGAGCGCACCATGCAGCCCTTGCCGAGGCGCGTCCCGGCCTCGATCACGCTGTGCGGCCCGATGAAGCTGAACGCGCCGATGTGCACTGGCGCGGCAACGAAGCCGGGGCGGCTGCCTATGGGCAGTCTGCCGTAGTCGTGCCCCATCAGGCGCACGCTTCGATGCGAGCTGTGGCTGACGATGCTGACGTAGTTCGTGATCTGGGCACCCGTCTCGATGCGCACGCCGGCACTCGCCTCGATGAAGTTGAAGTGGCCGATGAACACATCGTCGGCCAGGCTCAGCCCGTCGGCATGCTCGATGCACGTGCTGGGCGAAATTCGCGTCGCGGGCAGGCAGACGCCGTCGCGCGCGCGCTCGCCGAAGACGACCCGGAACAGCATCGTGCGAACGACGGCGCGACGCACGCGGTTGAGCCAAGACCTAAGCGGCACGAGGCGCCTCGAACGTCGCCAGCGACCAGAAGTACCAGGCGAAGTACGCCACCATCGCCGTGGAAACCGCCCACGCCCCGCCCTGCAGGCCGCCGATCTGCAGCCCGACCGCGAGCGCACCGATGAACATCACCTGGCCGGCCAGCGCCAGCCTGAGCGCCCAGCCCTGCCGCTCCCAGGCCATCGTCACCACCGACAGCGGCGAGGCGACGAAGTGCGCGCCGATGTAGGGCGCGAGCGCGCGCGACAGCTCGCCAGCCTCGCGCCAGCGCGGGCCGAACAGCAACTCGAACAGCGCCGGGCCGAAGAGCATCAGCGCCATCACGAGCGGCGCGACGGCGAGCGCGAGCACCAGCATGACCTGGCGCACGACGCGGAGCGAGGTCGCGGCGTCGCTGCCGGCTAGGCGCGGATAGAGTACCTGCGACACCGCGCCGCCGACGAGCGTCGCGGGCGCCTTCAGGTAGCGCAGCGCGAGGCCCCAGAAGCCCGCCGCGGCGTCGCCCGACCACCAGATCAACAGGACAACCGTGAGCGTGTCCTGCAGCGCACCGGCGAATGCGTGGGGGGTGTTCAGCAGCGGAAAGCTCCGGTGCTCGCGTGCCGCAGCCTGCCATGCAGTCCGAGGCACGCGCCACAGGGCCAGCCATCCACCGAGCGGCGCGGGATGGCGCAACGCGATCAGCGTGGCTGCCGCGGCCAATACCGGACCCACGATGAGCCCATGCACAAGCGACGACGCACCTGCCGCTGCCTGTGCCAGCGCTCCGCCACCGTACTGCAGCAGACGTGCGCCAGCAAGCGCCGGAAACCGCTTGGCCCGCGTGGCCCAGAGCGTGAGCCACTGCACCGCTCCGGCAAACGCCACCATCGGCGGCAACCAAGCCCAAGCCTCGAGCCTGCCTTGGGCGCCCAACCACCACGCGAGCGGGCAACTTGCCAGAGTCGTGACGATCAGCACGCGCTGGCACAAGGCCATCAGATCGCGCGCCTTGCCCTCGTCGGCGACGAGAGGCAGCGCGTACTCGTATCGCCAGCATGCGACGACCGAGCAGTTGACCGCAATCGCCGCAAACAACGTGTAGTGCCCGAACTGCTCCGGGGTGTACAGCCGCGTAAGCATCGGCCCAAGTGCAAGCGGAATCATCTGCGCAATGGCGCCTCCGCCGATCAGAACCAGCACTGGTTTGACAAAATCCGTCATCGCCTGGGTCTCGGCATATCCGAAACGCCTGCGAGTTGAGTCAAAGCTATGGATTGGAACCGAGACGCGGAGTCGAACATGCGCGATTCTAGGGTCGCCATGCACCCATAGAACCACGTCAGACAGCGAGCCACTTCGCGATGACCAACGCTGACGTCCCCAAAAGCTTTGCCGACGACGCTCTCTGATCACCGAACGCCGCGAACGAGTCGCTGCGATCCGGCGCCAGCCGAAGGAGATCGGTCGGACCGCATTCCGACACGCACCGCGCCGCCGTCTGCAACAGGTTGTACCTCACGCCTGCGGATCGACACCGTCGAATACCTGGTCCATGGACACGGCGCACGCCACGCTGGACACCGCCATCTCCCGCTCCTGGCTCATATCGTCAAAGACCCACGCACCTTCGGCCGTGCACCGGAATGCCTCGATCCGACGCGTATCCGGGTCGACCAGGATGTACTCGCGCAGCGACGCCAGGCGCCGGTAGAGTGCGAACTTCTGACTGCGATCATAGGCCTGGGTGGCGGGAGAGAGGACTTCGATCACCAGCATCGGGGCGCGAAAGATCATCTCGGTGGCCAGGTCGGCCTTGTCGCAAGTTACGAACACATCCGGGTACAGGATCGTGTCATCGGCAACCTGCACCTTCATCGACTCGGCAAACACCTGGCACGGCGAACCATCCAGCTGCTCTGCCAGCCGGCGCGCCAGATTCAGCACGACCCGCCCGTGACTTCGTCGTCCACCCACCATCGCAAACACTTCACCGCGATGGAACTCGTGCCGTTCAAGCTGCGCATTCTCCCAATCGAGGAACGCGGCCAGCGTGAGCTCTTGCAGTGGAACGCCCATGGCATACACCTCCGGGCCCGATTGTGAACGAACTCGCGCATGCCAGCGGGTCATGGCCGCGCCAGCCCCTTCCGCCGCCGCCCGGGGTGCTGCCTACAATTCGCGCTATCCCGCAGGCCCGCACATGACGCAAGACGACACCTTTTCGACCGACACCCCCCTAGTCTCCGAACGCCGCGAAAAACTCGCCGCGATCCGTGCGCAGGCGAAAGCGAACGGCCTGGCCGCGTTCCCGAACGACTTCAAGCCCGGGCACCACGCCGCCGAACTGCTGCGCCAGTACGACCCGCTGCCGGCCGACGAGATCGAGGCGCGCGCGGTCAAGGTCAGCGTCGCCGGCCGGATGATGTTGAAGCGCGTGATGGGCAAGGCGAGCTTCGCGACGCTGCAGGACGGCTCCGGGCGGATCCAGCTGTTCGTCACGCGCGACGCGCTCGGCGATGCGGTCTACGAGGCCTTCAAGCATTGGGATCTGGGCGACATCGTCGGCGGCGAGGGCACGCTCTTCAAGACGCGCACCGGCGAGTTGTCGATCCGCCTTGCGTCGCTGCGGCTGCTGACGAAGAGCCTGCGGCCGCTGCCCGACAAGTTCCACGGCATGGCCGACCAGGAGCAGAAATACCGCCAGCGCTACGTCGACCTCATCACCGACGAGCAGTCGCGCGCCCGCTTCGCGGCACGCAGCAAGGCGATCGCCTCGATCCGCCAGTTCATGGTCGAGCACCACTTCATGGAAGTGGAAACGCCGATGTTGCACCCCATTCCGGGCGGCGCGAACGCGAAGCCCTTCGTCACACACCACAACGCGCTCGACCGCGAGATGTTCCTGCGCATCGCGCCCGAGCTGTACCTGAAGCGCCTCATCGTCGGCGGCTTCGAGCGGGTGTTCGAGATCAACCGGAGTTTCCGCAACGAGGGCATCTCTGTGCGGCACAACCCCGAGTTCACGATGATGGAGTTCTACGCCGCGTACTGGAACCATCACGACCTGATGAACTACACCGAGCAGGTGCTGCGCCACGCGGCGCGCCAGGCGACCGGCTCGGCGCTGCTCTCCTACGGCGGCCGCGAGGTCGACCTCGACCAGCCCTTCGCGCGCCTCACGGTGCGCCAGGCGCTCGTCGAATACGCCGGGCTGTCGAACGCCGAGGCCGCCGACTCGGGCCTGCTGCGCGCGCGGCTGAAGGCGCTCGGCCACGAGGCGCGGGCGCACTGGAGTCTGGCCGAGCTGCAGTTCGGCCTCTTCGAGGCGGCGGTCGAGGAAAAGCTGTGGCAGCCCACCTACATCATCGACTATCCGGTCGAGGTCTCGCCGCTCGCCCGCGCGTCGGATGCCGACCCGACGGTGACCGAGCGCTTCGAGCTCTTCATCACCGGACGCGAGTTCGCGAACGGCTTTTCCGAGCTCAACGACGCCGAGGACCAGGCGGAGCGCTTCCTCGCCCAGGCGGCGGCGAAGGAGGCGGGCGACGAGGAGGCGATGTACTACGACGCCGACTTCATCCGCGCGCTCGAGATCGGCATGCCGCCGACCGGCGGCTGCGGCATCGGCATCGATCGGCTGATCATGCTGCTGACCGACAGCCCGAGCATCCGCGACGTGATCCTCTTTCCGTCGCTGCGCAAGGAAGGCGGCGTTTGAGGGCAGGCCCTCGCGTGGCCCGCGACTTGTTGTTAGAGTCGCCGCCATGCGCCATCTGACGGACCTGCACGCGATCCACACCGAGCTCTGGCAGCAGCTCACGGCAGCCGTTTCGAGCAAGGACCACCCCTGGCGCACGCCGGTGCTGGCGACGATCAACGGCCACCTGGCCGACGCGCGCACCGTCGTGCTGCGCGAGGTCGACGTCCGCGATCCGCACTTCCTGATCTATACCGACGAGCGCGCGGCCAAGGTGCCGCAGCTGCTCAGTCATCCGGTCGGCACGCTCGTGATGTGGTCGGCCGAGATCGGCTGGCAGTTGCGCTGTCGCGTCCATCTCTCGCTCGAGATGACGGGGCTGGCCGCCTCGTCGCGCTGGGCGCGCATCAAGCTGACGCCCGCCGCGCAGGACTATCTCTCGCCGCTGCCGCCGGGCACGCCGCTCGAAGGGGATGCTGCGCCGGCCCACGACGCCGTCGCGCGCGACTACTTCTCCGTCATCAGCGCGAAGGTGCTCTCGATCGACTGGCTGGAACTGCACGAGCAGGGCCACCGCCGCGCGCGCTTCGAGGGCACCTCGGCGCGCTGGCTCCAGCCGTAGCGCAGGCTGCGGCCGTAGCCGCGGCTCAGCGGTGCTTGAAGACGGGCGCGCGCTTGTTGACGAAGGCGGCCATGCCTTCCTTCTGGTCCTCGGTCGCAAAGAGCGAATGAAAGAGCCTGCGCTCGAAGAGCATGCCTTCGGCGAGCGGCGATTCGTAGGCGCGGTTCACGCACTCCTTCGCAAGTGCAACGCTCGGGCCGCTCATCGCGCAGATCGTCTGCGCGGCGGCGAGCGCCGTATCCAGCAGTTCGGCCAGCGGCACGACGCGCGAGACGAGCCCGGCCCGTTCGGCTTCGGCAGCGTCCATCATGCGCGCGGTGAGCACCATGTCCATCGCCTTGGCCTTGCCCACGGCGCGCGGCAGGCGCTGCGTGCCGCCGGCGCCGGGGATGATGCCGAGCTTGAGCTCGGGCTGGCCGAATTTCGCGTTGTCGGCGGCAATGATGAAGTCGCACATCATCGCGAATTCGCAGCCGCCGCCGAGCGCGAAGCCGGCGACGGCCGCGATCACCGGCTTTCGCACGCGCTTGATCGTCTCCCAGTTGCGGGTGATGAACTCGCGCTCGTGCACCTGCATGTAGGTCGAGGTCGCCATCGCGCCGATATCGGCGCCCGCCGCGAAGGCCTTCTCGCTGCCGGTGATGACGATGCAGCCGATGGCGTCGTCGGCGTCGAAGGCGAGCAGCGCGGCGCCCAGCTCGTCCATCAGCGCGTCGTTCAGCGCGTTGAGCTGCTTGGGCCGGTTCAGCGTGATGAGACCGGTCCGGCGCGGGCCTTCGCCGCGGATGCCTGCGAGGATGAATTCGGTCGCCATGTCGATTCCTTCTGTTTCGATGCCTGATCCTACTGCGCCGCGATTTCCGGGCGGCGCGCGATGACGAGGTCGACGTAGGTCGCCGGATCCTGCTCGATGCGGATGCGTACCGGCAGGTAGCGCAGTTGCGGCGCGTACCAGATCTCGGCCTTCAGCACGTTGCCGCGGTCCTTGATGTCGCGCGGCTTCAAGTGGACGGTGTCGAGCACGCCGAACGGCGTCGCCGTCTCGTCCCTGCCGAGCACATCGTAGGTGAAGAGGCCGACCCGGTTGCGCAGCGCGATCAGGATGTCGATCGCGTTGCCCGCCTGCAGCAGCTGCGGATGCGTCGTGAAGTGCGCCGCGAGCTGGATGAACTGGCTCGCAGCGTCCTGCACGCCGGGCGCACGCGGCAGCTTGTCGCCGCCCGGCAGCTCGATCTCGTCGGGCCCGAGCAGGATGGTCACCCGTCGCGCAGGGCGCATCAGGACGCGCGTGTCCTCGTCGTAGCGGGTCGGCCGCAGGCTGTCGCCGACGAGCTCGCCTTCGCTGCTCATGCGGCGCGTGATGATCGGCGCGAAGCGCGCGCCGACGCCGATATCGATGTGCACCTGGTAGCGCGTGCCGACGCGCACCCATTCGACCTGCGCGTCGCCGAGCACCTCGCCGCGATAGTTGCCGCTGAGCGCATAGGTCAGGCGCGTCGAGACCGGCCAGTCGAACGCCTCGACCGCCGCGTCCGATGCGGCGCTCGCCGGGCTCGCGGCGGCGAGTGCCGTCGCTTCGGGCGCCGAGGCGGGCGCCGAAGCGGGCAACGCCGAGGCGACCGATTCGGCCGGCCCCTCGAGCGCCGAGGCCGCCTGCGACGCAACCCAGGCGCGTGCCCGCTCACGCAACGCCGCTTCGTCTTCGGCCGTCGGCCGCGGCGCCGAAGCTGGCGCGGCGGCCGCGGACGGCCGCGCGGCGGCCGGTTTTCGCGCCGGGGCCGGTGCCGCGACGACGACCGGCGCCGCGGCCGGCGGCGCCGCAAGCTCGAGCTCGCGCACGTAGCTGACGCGGATGCGCTCGGGCATCTCGCCCGCGCGAACGAAGTCGTCAAGGCTCGCCGCGATCTGGTGCGCCACCAACAGGTGCAGCGCGAGCACGAAAAGCAGCACCAGCGCGGCGCCCAGGATGCGCCGCGGCCGCCTGGGCACCGTCAGCCGCCGAGCCATGCCCGCCGCAGCGCACGCGCCGCGGCGCTCGCGGCGCCATCGGCGACGAGTTGCACGCTCGCACCGTCTTCGCCCGCCGCCGGCACGGCAAGCGGGATGCGCAGCACGCGCTGGTCGCGCGAGACGAGCCATTCGTGCGGCGGTGCCTTGCGGGGGGACGCGGGCTGCGGCGCGAGCAGCGCCTGTGCGTCGTCGAGCCGGCGCAGCCGCCAGCCGCCCGCCGCGAGCAACTCGTCGCCCGCGCTCAGGCCGGCGCGCTCGGCCACGCCGCCGCGCAGCACATGCGTCAGCTTCACCCCGGTGAGCGCGCTTTCGGCGACGCGCACGCCCAGGCGCTGCGCCAGCGTCGCCGCCTGCGGGCGCCACTTCACGCCGAAAGGCGTCAGCAGTTCGGCGAGCGGCAACTCATCGGTGCCGTGCACCCACTGCGCCAGCGACGCCGCGATCGCCTTGCCGCGCCGCGCACCGCCGATCTTCGCCGTCGCGGCGAGGATGTCGGCCTCGGCGATCGGCCCGCCGCCGCTGGCCGCCCACAGCGCGCGCATCACGGCGTCGAGCGTCGCCCGGCCGCCCGATGCGCCGCGCAGCGACAGGTCGAGCGCGAAGGCAACGAGCGCGCCCTTGCCGTAGTAGCTGATCGTCGCGTTGGGCGTGTTCTCGTCGCTGCGGTAGTACTTGACCCAGGCGTCGAAGCTCGCCTGGGCGACGCTTTGCACCCGCCGCCCCGGCGCGCCGACCACGGCGTTGACGTTCCTCGCGAGCAGCGCCAGATAGCGCGTCTCGTCGACGAGGCCGGCGCGCACCAGCATCAGGTCGTCGTAGTAGCTCGTGAAACCCTCGAAGAACCACAGCAGCTCCGTGTAGTTCTCGCGCGTGTAGTCGAGCCGGGCGAACTCGGCCGGGCGCATGCGCTTGACGTTCCAGGTGTGGAAATACTCGTGGCTGACGAGGCCGAGCAGATCGACGTAGCCGTCGTCGAGCGCCGCGCCGATGCACGGCAGCTTGCGCCTCGGTGCGACGAGCGCGGTGCTCGCGCGGTGTTCGAGCCCGCCCTGCCCCTCGTCGACCGCATTGAGCATGAAGACGTAGCGGTCGAACGGCACATCGCGGGCGCTCGCATTCGCGCCGTGCCAGAACGCGATCTCGGCCTCGCAGATGCGGCGCGTATCGGCGAGCAGCCGCTCGCCGTCGAATCCGGGCCAGGCGCCGGCGACGACGAACTCGTGCGGCACGCCGCACGCAACGAAGCTGCCGCGCCAGAAGCGGCCGAGCTCGAACGGGTGGTCGACGAGTGCGTCGTAGTCCTGCGCGCAGTAGCCGCGGCCATCGTCGGCGCGCGGCATCGCGGTCGCGATCTGCCAGTCGCGCGGCAGGCCGGCAAACGAGATCGCATGCGGCTCGGCCTCGCGATCGTGGACCCGCAGGCACAGGCTGGTGGCGTTGAAGAAGCCGCGCTCGGCGTCCAGAAATGCCGCCCGCACCGACGTATCGAAGGCATACACGTCGTAGTCGAGCGTGAGCGCGGCGCCTCCCTCGCACCGCACGAGCCAGTTCGCCTTGTCGATCTGTTCGACGCCACGCTCGCGCCCCCCCTGGCGCGCACGCAAGCCCGAGAGGTGGCGCGCGAACTCGCGCACCAGGTAGCTGCCCGGAATCCATACCGGCAGGCTGACGAACTGCTCGCGCGCCGGGCGCTCGATGCGCAGCGTGACGCGAAACAGGTGCGCGCGGGCGTCGGCTGCGTCGATGCGGTACGAGATCATCTGCCTGGAGCGCCCGGTCGTGCGGCGCCGGTTCGCAATCTTCAGCGCGCCGCGACGTTCGATGCCAGGCGCTTTTCGAGATCCTGCGCGCTCATCATGCCGGGGTTGCGCGTGCCGTCCTCGAAGATGATCGCCGGCGTCGCGTTGATCTTGTATTTGCGGCTGAGCGCGAGGTTGCGCGCCATCGGCGTCTCGCAGCTCGCCATATTGCGCGGCGGCGTCTTGCCTTCGAGCATCCACTCGCGCCAGACGCGCGTACTGTCCTTGGCGCACCAGATATTGGCCGATTTCTCCGGCGAATCACCGCCCAGGATCGGGATCAGGAACGTATAGACGGTGACGTTCTTCATCTGCTGCAGCTCGTGCTCGAACTTCTTGCAGTAGCCGCAGTTCGGATCGGCGAAGACGGCGATGCGCCGCGCGCCGTTGCCCGTCTTCCAGACCACCGCATCCTTCAGCGGCAGGCTCGCGAAATCGATCGCATTGAGCTTGTCCTCGCGCGACTGCGTCAGGTTCACCCGCGAGCGGGTGTCGATGATGCTGCCCTCGATCACATAGTTGCCCTGCTCGTCGCTGTAGAGCACGTCGGTGCCGATGCGCAGTTCGTAGAGCCCCGGGATCGGCGTCTTGCTCACTTCGTCGATCTTCGGAAAGTCGGGCAGCCGCTGGGCGATATTCTTGCGGATCACGGCCTCCTGGGCGGCGGCGAACTGCGCCACGGCGGCGAGCGCCAGCAACACCAGCAGGGATCGAACGGAAATCGGGTTGAAGCGTCTCATCGGGGCTTTCGTCGGTCGGTATGTCATGAGCCCACCGCGCGCGACGCAAGCCAGCGCTTGATCGGGGGCAGCCGGTTGACAAGACTCATGCCGCGGTTGCGAAGTTCCTGCACTGCGGGTTCGGGGCGGGAAAAGAGCTGCAGCAGGCCGTCGGTCACGCGGCCCATGGCCCAGGTCGGTGCGGCACGTTCGCGCGCATAGCGGCGCAGCAGTTTCTCGTCGCCGAGCGCGCGCCAGGGTTCGCGCTCCTCGATCGCCTGCGCGAGGGCGACGACGTCGGCCAGGCCGAGATTGAGCCCCTGGCCCGACAGCGGATGCACGACATGCGCCGCATCGCCGAGCAGCACCCAGCCGTCGCCGCACCAGCGGTCGGCGGTGGCGAGCATCAGCGGCCACGCCGCGCGCGGCGCGGCGAGCCGCAGCGCACCGCAGGCGCCGCCGGTCGCATCGAACAGCGCCTGCTCGAACGCCGCGTTGTCCAAGGCGAGCAGTTCCTGCGCGCGATCGTCGGGCAGCGACCAGACGAGGGCGAACGAGTGGCCGCCTTGCGGCGTATCGAGCGGCAGCAGCGCGAGCACGTCCGGCGCGCGAAACCATTGCCACGCGGTATTGCGGTGCGCCTCGGCGGCGACCAGACGGGTCGCGATCGCGGTGTGACCGTACACACTGCGCGCCATCGTCACACCCAGCGCGTCGCGCGTCGCCGACGCCTTGCCCTCGCACAGCGCGACGAGCGCAGCCGGCGGTGCGCCGCGCGCCGGGTCGATCAGCGTGACGTGCGGCGCGTAGCGCAGCGCATCTTCGAGCTGGCGCTCGAGCACCCCGGCATCGACGATCCAGGCGAGTTCACCGACGCGCTGCTGCCAGGCCGAGAAGTCGATCTCCCCGCCGGCCGCGTCCCCCTGCACCCGCATATCGTGCACCGCCGTCTTCGCCTGCGCCGGCAGCGAATCCCAGACCTTGAGCCGCTCGAGCAGCCCGACCGAGACCGCATTGAGCGCGTACGCGCGGATGTCCTCCCCCGCGCGCTGCGCCGCCGCAGCACCCTCGGGCAGCAGCGCGACCCGCAACCCCTGGCGCGCCAGCGTCAGCGCGAGGCTCTTGCCGACGATCCCGGCGCCGCGCACGCAGACATCGAAATTCTCCATTGACGGGGATTGTAGAGAGCACCGCGCGCGGTGCAGACGCCGCCCGAAGGCGGGCCGGCATCGATGGGCCGGGCGGCGCCTTGACGTGAGGGGTCGAATCTCCGTCAAATGGTGGAGGCGTCGCGCGGGCCATTGCAGATCCTGCAACCGGGCGCCCCCTGACGCGAAGGGGGTGCGATCCTGGAGACAGCAGCCGACCTCAACCGCGTTCGCGCGGCGATCAACGAAGCCGCGCTCGACGGCAGCCGCTGGCGCGAGGCGCTGGAGTGCATCGCTGTCGCGACCGGCTCGGACGGCGTTGCCGCTTTTTCACCGTGGGCCCCGCGAGCGAGGCATCCTGCCGAAGGACGCGGTGCCGGCCGCGCCGGAAGCGTCACGTCAGTGGCTGCGGCACCTGACCTCGGTCCACGCCCTGACCGCCGCCGAAGCGGCCATGCTGCGCAACGTCGCCGAAGGCCTGTCCCCGCGCCAGGCGGCCGATCGGCTCCACATCTCTTGCGCGACCGTGCGCACCCACCTGCTGGCGCTGTATCAGAAGACCGGCTGCAGGAGGCGGGCGGCGCTGGTTCGACTGGCGGTGTAGTCAGAGCGAGGCGAGGAACTCTTCAGCCGACACCTCGGCCTGACGCAGCACACCGGCGAGCGTGCCGATCTTGAGCTCGGCATGCATCGGGATGACGCAACCCTTGGTCCCGCGACGGGCGATGACGTGGCTCCCGGACTGACGTACTTTCTCGAACCCGAGCTTCTGCAGTGCCTTCAGCGCCTGAGCGCCGGACACGCGCGGAAGCTTAGGCATGTACCGGTACGGAGAATGTCGTGACCACCGGATGCCCGCGCGACGACAGCGGGAACTCGCTCAAGAACAGGGCGGTCGCCTCGCGCAGGTTGGCGACGGCTTCCTCCACTGTCTCGCCCTGTGTCGTCGTGCCGGTCTCCGGATTCAGCGCGACGTAGCCGCCTTCCTCGGCGGGTGTGAGCACGGCGGTAAGTTCCATCGAGGGCCTCGAAAAATGGCGGTGAGCTGAATCTGCACGCAGCCTCGACCGGCGCGAGCTGGTAACCCGCTTCAGCGATTGTCGGGAGTCTAGCGCGGCGGCGGATCGGATCGCAGCTCGACGGCAGTGACGAGCGCGGGACCGGCGTGTATCGGCGCCCAGGTTTCCGGCACGGGGACAAGTGCAAACGACTGCTGCCAGTCGGTTCCTGACGCTGACCACAAGGTGTTTTCGACGGCCTGCTCGGCACCGTGCGCGTGCTGCGCG
>CALMIL010000055.1 GCA_937864005.1 uncultured Burkholderiales bacterium | reverse complement strand
GATCAGGTCGGGCTGCGGCGCGATGCGCTCGAGC
Organism: uncultured Burkholderiales bacterium; assembly: GCA_937864005.1. Classification (GTDB taxonomy): domain Bacteria; phylum Pseudomonadota; class Gammaproteobacteria; order Burkholderiales; family Burkholderiaceae_C; genus CAIKUF01. Next base: position 47,702 of record CALMIL010000055.1, on the reverse strand, counting down.
GCTACCCGCACGAGTTCTCCGGCGGCCAGCGCCAGCGCATCGCGATCGCGCGCGCGCTTGCCGTCTCGCCGCGGCTGATCGTCTGCGACGAGCCTACCTCGGCGCTCGACGTGTCGGTGCAGGCGCAGATCCTCAATCTGCTGCTCGAACTGCAGCGCGAATTCGGCATCTCCTACCTCTTCATCACGCACAACATCGGCGTCGTCGAGTACATCGCCAACGATGTCGTCGTGATGCAAAAGGGCCGCGTCGAGGAATCCGGACCCGCCGATCGTGTCCTCTCGAGCCCGCAATCCGACTACACGCGCACGCTGCTTGCGGCGGTGCCGCGGCTCAGGACCGGCGCGCTGGACAGCGCTTGATTGCGAACGGTCGTCGGTCGTTGCTGGTTTGCAACCACCGATCGATTGCACGCGGGCCTTGCGCTCGGGCTTGCGTAGTCTGCTCCGGTCGCGTAAGGGACACACAGCTTTGTACCCACTACAGAGGCGCACTATGTCCGCTGTCATTACCCGCGTCTTCATGAACGGCAACAGCCAGGCGGTGCGTATACCGCAGGAGTTCCGGCTCGATACCAGCCGGGTCGAAATCAGGCGCGACGAGCATGGCGATCTGGTTATTCACGCGGTGGCTGCCGACAGGGCGCGCGCGGTGCTGGACGCACTGTCGGGCTTCGACGACGAGCTCGTCACGTTGCTGGAGGAAGATCGAGCGGGCCAGCCCGCAGCGCAGGATCGGGAGGGGCTTTGAACTACCTGCTCGATACCAGCATCCTCATCTACCTCATCAAGAACAAACCGCCATCGGTGGCCCGGCGGATCGATGCGCTGGATGACGAAGCGACGCTCGGCATGTCGTTCTTCACCTATGCCGAGTTGTTGAAGGGCGCGCAGCGCAGCACCCGCAAGTCCGATGTGCAGCGCAGGCTCGACGAGTTGACGCGGCAGATACCGGTCATCTACAGGGCGGGCCGCTCGCTGTGCGAGCACTACGCCGAGCAGTTCACCAAGCTAAAGGAAGCAGGCACGTCCATCGGTGCCAATGACCTGTGGATTGCTTGCCATGCGTTGGCCGAAGGTGCCACGCTGGTGTCCAACGACAGCCGGGAGTTCGAGCGAGTTGCGGGGCTCAGGCTCGAAAACTGGGCGGATTGAGCGGTGGCGCAGGTATGACGGGCACGGCGTGGTGCCAGGTATGACTGGAGCCGTTGACGACCACATCGTCGAGCACTTGCGGCACATCCTTGGCCGCGTCGATCAGATCGCCGAGAACATGGTGGGCGTCAAGCATCGCACGACGTTGCTCGAGTCCGGCATGGCGCTGGTGAAGCGCGAAGTGGCGGCGGGTGACGATACCCACGCGAGGCAGCAAGTCTCGCTCGATCGCTTGCTGCAACGCATCGAGCGCATCTAGAAGCGCCTGGACCTGGGTTGATGCCGGCCCCTTCGGGGCAAGGCGAAACAACGCGCACCACGCCTCGCCGAGGCGGGGCCCGAACAGGCGGCGGTGTGCAGCCCTGCGTGCGAGCTAACGGACGCGCATTGAACGGCACAGCGTTGCTTGCGAGCGCCATAGTGTTGTTCGGTTCCAACGAAAGCGCCGCGACGAAAGCCCGAATCTGGCGGCAGATTGTGGCGCTGCTCTTCGCATCGGGGCCCGGCGCTGCAAGCGGGAACAGCCCGCAAACCCGCATAAATCAAGGCTTTCGGCTGCGCGAGCGGCTCGAGACGCGGCGTCGAGCGCGTTTGCGCGCGACGCCGGTCAAGGATTTCCCTAGCCGATCGGACTTCGGGTTTCGAGACAATTCCACTACAGGGCTTATTCGTCCGTACACATTCGCTTCACAAGTCGTGGATGTGCGCCGGCAAGTGTCCTCGGTCCATCGATCAACCTTCCAGCTTCTTCAGGAGTCCGCATGTTCAAGAAGACCAAGCTCTGCAAGGGCCTGCTGCTCGCCTTCGGCGGCAGCCTCGCGCTCGGCGCGCTGCCGGCACGCGCGCAGGATGCACAGGCCACGCAACTCGACCGCGTCGAGATCACGGGTTCGTCGATCAAGCGACTGGCCGCCGAAGCGGCGCTGCCGGTGCAGGTCATCAAGGCCGAAGATCTGGCCAAGGCCGGCGTGACGAATGCCGAGCAGGCGCTGAGCTTCGTCGCCGCGAACCAGTCTTCGCTCAATACCTCGACCTCGGTCGGCTCGTCCACCGGCGGGGCCTCGTTCGCCGATTTGCGCGGCCTGGGTGCCTCGCGCACGCTCGTGCTCGTTAACGGCAAGCGGATGGTCAACAACCCGTACCTGGCCGCTGCGGTCGACCTGAACGGGCTGCCGTTCGGAGCCGTCGAGCGCATCGAGGTGCTGACCGACGGCGCATCGGCCATCTACGGTTCGGACGCGATCGCCGGTGTGATCAACTTCATCACCCGCAAGGAGTACTCGGGCATCAACGCGTCGGCGTCGGGCTCGTGGCCCGGGGCTTCGGGCGGCGGCGAGCAGTACACCGCCAGCCTCACCGGCGGCTACGGCAATCTTGCCGATCAGAAGTTCAACATCTTCGGCGGTATCTCGTACTCGAAGCAGAATGCGCTGCCCGCCCTCAGCCGCGACTTCGCGAAGACCGCCTATATCCCGCAACGGGGTGTGGACAAGACGAGCGGTACCACCTTCCCGGCCAACTACTGGCAGGGCGCTTCGGACGACTTCAACCCGAGCCTCCCGAATTGCGCTCCGCCGTCGTCGCTGCCGTCGTCGGGAATATGCGGCTTCAACTACGTGGCGTTCATCGACATCATCCCGCAGCAGGAGCAATGGTCCTATATTGCGCGCGGCTCGTACGCCGTCAACAAGGACAACACGATCTCGCTCGAGTATCTGCAGGCAAACAATACCGTCAGCACCGTGCTCTCGCCGACGCCGCTGACGGGGCTGTCCATGCAGCCCGGCAGCCCTTACTACCCGGTGAATCCCGCGATTGACCCGACGCAGCCGATCAGTCTGTCCTGGCGTCAAACCACGGTCGGTGGCCGCGCTTCCGAGTTCGAGAACAAGACGGACCGCTGGATGCTGGCCTGGGACGGCAGCTACAAGGGCTGGGACTACAACGTCACCGCATTGCAATCGAAGGCGGACGTCACCAATAGCTTCACTGGCGGCTATGTCAACGCCACGATGATCCGCAACGGCCTGAACGGCCTCAACGGCGCGCCCTACCTCAATCCGTTCGGCAATCAGTCGGCAGCCGGTCAGGACTACCTGATGAGCTCGCGCGTGCTCGGCCAGGTTCAGAAGGCGGACGGGACCTTCAAGGAGCTCACGGCGGTCGTCAGCGGCGAGGTCGCCAAGCTGCCGGCCGGGCCGATGATGCTGGCCGTCGGCGTCGACTTCTTCAAGGACGAGGCTGACTACACGAACAACTTTGCCCTGATTCGGCAGGCGGCGAGTTCGGGTCTGTCTCTCGCCGAGGATTCGAGCGGCGACCGGCGCGACAACGCGGTCTACGCCGAGTTGAACGTGCCGATCGTGAAGACGCTGGACATGAACCTGGCGCTGCGCTACGACGACTACAGCGACTTCGGCAGCACCTGGAATCCGAAGATCGCGCTGCGCTGGCAGCCGACGCAGCAGGTGCTGGTGCGCGGGTCGTACAACACCGGCTTTCGCGCGCCGACCCTCTACGACGTCTATTCACCCAACTCGATCACATACACCGCAGGGCAGTACAACGATCCGTTGCTGTGCCCGAACGGCGTCGTCGACACCGCCAATGGCGGCGTGAAGGCGCGCGACTGCGGAATGCAGTTCCAGCAGCAGCAGGGCGGCAACCTGAAACTGAAGCCGGAAACGTCGAAGGCCTGGACGATCGGACTTCTCGTTCAGCCGAACCAGCAATGGACCCTTGGCCTCGACTACTGGAACTACAAGGTCGAAGATTCGATCGGGTCGATCGGTGAAAGCGTCATCTTCGGCGATACGACAAAGTATGCGGCGAATTTCGTTCGCTGCGGCGCGTTGACGCAGGCCGAGCGGGACGCTTTGGCAGATACCTGCGGCGGCGGCGCGAGTCCGAACGCGCTGGCCTACATCGTCAATGGAACGACCAACCTCGGCAACTACAAGACGAGTGGTCTTGACCTGCAGGCAGCATGGCAGAGCGCGGTCAGCGACTGGGGTCAGTTCAGCGTCAACTATCGCGGCACTTACGTCCTGACCTACGAGTACCAGCTCGAGCAGGGCGGCGAGTACTTCGACAACCTCGGCAACTACTTCAATGGCGGCCCGGTCGCGCGCTATCGCCAGATGCTCAGCTTCGGCTGGCAGAAGGCGGCATGGTCCGCGGCGCTCATCAATCGGTACACCAGCAGCTACTACGACCAGAACGAGACGGGCGACCCGCAATTCGACAAGAACGTTGTAGCCGGCTTCAACGTCTGGGATCTCTCCGTCACGTGGGCTGGAGTCAAGGGTCTGGCGATCACCGGTGGCATCACGAACCTGTTCGATCGCGATCCGCCGTTCTCGAATCAGCAAGACAATTTCCAGGTCGGCTACGACAACCGCTACGCCAATCCGATCGGCCGCGCATTCCTGCTGCGCGCGACCTACAACTACTGATCGGTTGATGCCGCAGGTCATGGCGGTCCGGTGCGCAGTCCCCTGCGCACCGGGTTCACCCCGAGACGGGCCGCGCGATTTGCTGGTGTAAACTTCGAGTCAGACTGAATGTGCCCGCTGGCCATAAGCCGGCGGGCATTTTTGTTAACCTCGCGATCAACCTTCCCGCCGAGGCAGCCGCAAACATGGACTTTTCGTCGCATCGGGCCGAGCCGCAGAAGCATCTGCTGGGCATCACGGTCGTCATCCTGTTCCACGCTGCGCTGATCTACGCGCTCGTGACGGGACTGGGCAAGAAGATCGTCGACGTCATCAAGCAGCCGATCGAGACCAAGGTCATCGAGGAGGTCAAGCCGCCTCCGCCACCGCCCGAGCGACTGCTGCCGCCGCCGCCGAAGCTCGAAGCGCCGCCGCCGCCCTTCATCCCGCCGCCCGAGGTTCAGATCGCGACACCGCCGCCGGTGCAAAACGTGATCTCGGCGACGACGTCGACGCCGCCGCCGCAGACCGACATCCGGCCTCAGGCACCGCCCGCGCCGCCGGCGCCGCCCGCACCACCCAGGGCGAAACCGACGTCGATCGGCGCCATCTGCCCGACGATGGTGCAGCCCGAGATCCCGCGCAAGGCGCTGCGCGAGGGCCGCAGCGGCAGCGTCACGGCGCGCGCGACGATCAAGAACGGCAAGATCGTCGAGGTCGAGATCCTGCGCTCGGTTCCGCCGCGCGTTTTCGACGACGCGGTGCGCGACGCGATGATGCAGTACGTCTGCACCGGCGATCACGTCGCCGAGCAGATCTTCGACTTCAAGCTCGATTGATTTCAACCCGGCGTCGGACCGACGAAGGTGCACCACCCGGCGTCGGCCGGCCTTCCACCCCAGCAGCAGAATTCAAGACCAGGAGAGCCCTTTCATGACCATCCGCCTTTTCCCCAAGCTCGCCGCGCTGACGCTTGCGGTTTCGATGGCCGCGATGCCCGCGATCACCTTCGCGCAGGATGCGGCGCCGGCCGCCGAGGCATCCGCGCCGGCTGCGGCCGATACCAGCGCCGCGCCGGTCGCGCCGCCGATGCCGCCGGCGGTGAGCAAGGAGGTGGTCGACAACCCCTACGGGCTGTCGGCGCTGTGGGCGCAGGGCGACTTCGTTTCGCGCGGCACGCTGATCTTCCTGGCCATCATGTCGATGGGCAGTTGGTACATCCTGATCACGAAGCTGTGGGAGAGCATGAAGCTCGCCGGGCAGGCCAAGGCCGCCAACAAGGGCTTCTTCAAGGCCGCCAGCCTGCAGGAAGGCGTCAAGCTGTTGAAGAAGGGCAGCGCCTACCGCTATATCGCGGAGACCGGGATCGAGGCAGGCCAGCATCACGAGGGAACATTGGTCGAGAACGTCGACCGCAACAGCTGGGTCAGCATGAAGGTGCAGCGCAGCATCGACGACGTGAACAGCCGCCTGCAGGACGGCCTTGCTGTGCTGGCGACGGTCGGCTCGACGGCGCCGTTCGTCGGCCTGTTCGGCACCGTCTGGGGCATCTATCACGCGCTGACCGCGATCGGCATCGCCGGCCAGGCGTCGATCGACAAGGTCGCGGGCCCGGTCGGCGAGGCGCTCATCATGACCGCTATCGGCCTGGCCGTTGCGGTGCCGGCGGTGCTCGGCTACAACTGGCTCGTGCGTCGCAACAAGGTTGCGATGGAATCGGTGCGCGCATTCGGAGGCGACCTGCACGGCATCCTGATGGGTGGCCGCGTCGGTCGCTGATCTCACGGCGTCAAGTTCAAGGAGGCCGCCCCGATGGCGATGAACCTCAGCTCCGACAGCGACGAGGACGAACTCAGCGCGTCCATCAATACCACGCCGCTGGTCGACGTGATGCTCGTGCTGCTGATCATCTTCCTGATCACGATTCCGGTCGTCACCCAGACCGTGCCGGTCAAGCTGCCGAGCGAGATCAACATCGCGATGCAGACCAAGCCCGAGAATATCGATATCTCGGTGAACAAGGACGGCGACGTCTTCTGGAATCTCCAGCTCGTGCCCGACAACAATGCGCTGGTCGAGCGCCTGAAGAAGGTCTCGGTGCTCGATCCGCAGCCGGAGGTGCATATCCGCGGCGACCAGGATGCGCGCTACGAGTCGGTCGGCCGGGTCGTCTTCGCGTGCCAGCGCGCCGGCATCCTGAAGATCGGCTTCATCACCGAGCCGCCGCCCAAGGGATGACGCTTGCGGCCCCGCGCGGGCCGCGAAGGGACAAATCATGTCGATGAACATCGGTACGCACGAAGACGAAGTGATGATCGACATCAACACCACGCCGCTGATCGACGTGATGCTGGTGCTCATCATCATGCTCATCATCACGATCCCGGTGCAGCTGCATTCGGTCAACCTCAATATGCCGGCCGGCAATCCGCCGCCGCCGACCAAGCCGCCGGTGGTCGTGACGATCGACGTCGATTTCGACGGCACGCTGCTGTGGAACGGCGAGACGCTGCCCAACGAGCAGGCGCTCGACGCCCGGCTCGCGCAGGCCGCGGCCGAGCCCGACCAGCCCGAGGTACATCTGCGCCCGAACAAGCTCGTCGCCTACAAGAACGTCGCCGCGGTGATGGCTTCCGCGCAACGTCTCGGCATCACCAAGCTTGGCATCATCGGCAACGAGCAGTTCATCAAGTAGGGCCATGATCAAGCTTTTGCGTTTCGTTCTCGCGTCGGCGTTCGCGTTGGCTCTCTCGATGATCAGCCTGGCCGCAGCGGCGCAGGAGACCGTCCGTCCGGTTGTCGGCACGCCGTTGCAGGCGGCGCAGAAGGCGATCAAGGCAGGCAAGTACAAGGAGGCGCTCGACGAGGTTCGCAAGGCCGACGAGGCTGCCGGCAAGACCGCCAACGAGAAGGTCCTGATCGAGCGCATGCGCCTGGCCGCGGCGTCGGGCGCGGGCGATATGGCGACTGCCGCGAAGGCCTACGATGCCATCAACGCGACCGGCAAGCTGAGCGGGCCCGACAAGCTGCGCATCATCGAGTCGATTGCCGGCGGCTACTACCGGGCGAAGGACTATCCGAAGACCATCGAATGGGCGCAGCGCTACGAGAAGGAGGGCGGCAGCAGCGCGCAGATGCAGACGCTGATGCTGCAGGCGCAGTACCTGTCGGGCGACACGGCCGCCGTGACGAAGGAGTTGATGGCCGGCATCGCCGCCGACGAGAAGGCCGGCCGGGCACCGTCGGAAGACCGACTGAAGATGCTGATGAGCGTCAGCGCCAAGCAGCCCGAGGGCGCGGCCTACATGCTCGCGCTCGACCGGCTCGTGACCTACTACCCGAAGAAGGAATACTGGGTCGAGCTGATCGACCGCGTGCAGCGCAAGCCGGGGTTCTCGGACCGCTTCTCGCTTGACATCTACCGCCTGATGCTCGCCACCGGCGGCATGCGCAACGCGAGCGACTATATGGAGATGACGCAACTCGCGCTGCAGGCCGGCTATACGGATGAAGCGAAGAATGCGATCGAAAAGGGCTTCGCGTCGGGCATGCTCGGCACCGGGCCCGAGGCCGATCGCCAGAAGCGTCTGCGCGACCTCACGATGCGCAAGGTCGATGAAGCCCGCGCGCAGGCGCCGGCCAAGGAGGCCGATGCGCAAGCCGCCAAGGATGGCAACGATCTGGTGCATGTCGGCTTCAACATGGCCTTGTCGGGCAAGGCCGCGCAGGGCGTCAAGCTGATCGAGCAGGGCATCGCCAGGGGCGGTCTCAAGCGCCCCGAGGACGCCGAACTCAGGCTCGGTCAGGCGATGGTGCTTTCGCACAACCCGAAGTCGACCGCGGTGCTGCGCGGTGTGACCGGTGCGGACGGCACGGCCGACCTCGCCCGGCTCTGGATTCTGCTGAGCCGGCGCAAGGGCTGAAGCCCGGGGCGGGCCGAGACCCGGCCGCACCGAGGCCGGTCGATGCAAGCGAAATCTACGGCGCCGCAGGCGGCGGTTCGCCCAGGACCTTCCCGGTCACACCCATTTCCACCGGCAGCCGGAGATAGAAGATCTCGAGCTTGTCGCGCGCCAGACTCTCCAGCAGAAGGTCCGCATCCGCCTCCTTGACGGCGAAGCCGACCTGCACCGTCAAGTCGCCCGCGAGTTCGAAGAAGTGCTGCTCGTGCAGGCGGCCGTGCCGCCCATAGCCGGCGATCGAGAGAAACGCCGTGCCGCCCTTGATGCCGAGCGACTTCGCATGCTCGAGCAGCCATTCGTAGGTCAGCCGGCCGCGGTGGCGCTCGCTCTCCTGGACATAGAACCTGAGGTAGACGCCTTGCATGGCCTTGCTCCGGTGGCGATCGTGGCGTTGCGCGCGCCTCACGCCCGCATGAAAAGGGCGTTCACGATCAGGATGCCGAGCGCCGTCATGAAGAGCGCGCCCAGCAGATGCAGGCCGGCCAGGCCGAGCGCCCACAGATACTCGCGTTGACCGATCAGGGTCACGACTTCGAGCGAGAAGGTCGAGAACGTCGTCAGGCCGCCCAGAAAGCCGGTGATGATCGCCAGCCTCACTTCGGGCGGCACGCTCGCGTTGTGGGCGAAGAAGGCGCTCGCCAGGCCGATCAGCATGCCGCCGGCGAGGTTCGCCGTCACGGTGCCGAGCGGAACGGTCGGAAAGACGGGATTCAGGAGCGCGCCCAGCCACCAGCGCAGCAGGCAGCCGAGCCCGCCGCCGGCGAAGACCGCGATCACCGGCGCGAGTCCGGGCACGGCATTCCTTGCAGCATGATCATGGCGGCGCAGGGTTGCGGCGTATCCGGCCGGCGCACTGACTGCTGCATTCGCGCCTGTCCCCGCATGAGGTGGGAAGTCTTCGCAAACATTGCTCTGGCGATTCGCTCGATCGAAGTGCGAGCACCCGATCGGCGGGCACCGGATGAAAAATGCGCGCAGCGCCGGCCAGCGGAAGCTGCAACCATCGCCGGACGCCCGGACGATTTGCGCGCGCGTGCGCAAGGCTTGCCATCGCCGCATCGCGAGTTTAGTCGTCTTCGCGCGGCAGACCACGGCAGGCCGCGATGGGATATCGAACATCGTCTCTTGGAACGCGCAGTGCTCGATGTACGGCAGGGTGATCGGGGCGGCGCCTCGCATCCGCGCCGTGCCCGGGCCGACGAATCGAATTCGCGTTACAGTTTGTTTCGGGTGGATGCCTGTCTTGACGATCGCTTCACCATTTTGCTGCAACCAATTTCCATGTTGACACTCCACCGACAGTCGCCGCGGCGAGCATGGTGTCAACCACGAAAACGACCCTGATCCCCGGTGATGGTGCAGCGTCGCCGGCGCGGCATCGGCTGCGCCGCGCCGCGGCGATCGCGCTCGGCATCTTGCTTGTGGCAGCCCTCGCATGGGGCGCGTGGCACGGTCTGCGTGGCGGTGAAGCGGCGCGCGAGGCGGCGGCTGCGTCTGCACCGGGGCGGGGGCGATTCGATCCGAATGCGAAGCCCGCACCCGTGGCCACGGCGACGGCCCGCACGGCCGACTTTCCCGTCTACCTCACGGCGCTCGGCACGGTCACCCCGCGTGCCACCGTGACGGTGCACTCGCGCGTCGACGGCCCGCTGGTGCGGATCAAGTTCAAGGAGGGCGACTTCGTGAAGGCCGGCGATCTGCTCGCCGAGATCGATCCGCGCACTTTCGCGGTGCAGGTGGCGCAGGCCGACGGCACGCTGCAGAAAGACCGCGCGCTGCTCGCCAACGCGAAGGCCGACCTCGCGCGCTACCAGACGCTGCTCGCGCAGGACTCGATCGCGCGCCAGCAGGTCGACACGCAGGCTTCGCTCGTCGCGCAGTACGAGGCGACGATCGCGTCGGACCTGGGCAACCTGGATGCGGCCAAGCTGCAGTTGTCGTTCACGAGGATCAGCGCGCCGATTTCGGGCCGCCTGGGATTGCGGCAGGTGGACGCCGGCAACATCGTCCACGCATCGGACGCGAATGGCATCGTCGTCATCACGCAGTTGCAGCCGATCGACGTTGTGTTCGCGATTCCCGAGGCCAGCGTGCCGCAGGTGCAGGCGTCGATGAAGGCGGGCGCACTGCCGGCCGATGCGTGGAATCGCGACCAGAGCGCGAAGCTCGCCGCCGGCAAGGTGCTGACGATGGACAACGAGATCGACGTCACCACCGGTACCGTGAAGCTCAAGGCGGAATTCGCGAATGCAGGCGCCGCGCTTTTTCCGAACCAGTTCGTCAACGTGCGGATGCGGATCGCGATGCTCGCCGGCGCCACCGTCGTGCCGTCGGCCGCCATCCAGCGCGGCACGCAGGGGGCGTTCGTCTACGTCGTCGACGCGCGCCGGAGCGTGGCGATCAGGGTCGTCGGGGTCGGTCCGGGCGACGGCCAGACGACGGTGATCGATCGCGGCCTCGCGCCGGGCGAGATCGTCGTCACCGACGGTACCGACCGGCTGCGCGAAGGGATGGTCGTCCAGACCGTCTCCCGCGATACGACGGTTGCGCCGACCGGTGCACGTCGCCGCGGCGCCGCGAGCGGGGCCGGCATCGGCGCCAGCGGAGCGGGGAAGGGCCGGCCGTCCCCGGGCGCGCCCGGCTGATGCGCGATGAACCCGTCGCGCCTCTTCATCCTGAGGCCGGTGGCGACCTCGTTGCTGATGGTGGCCATCTTCCTCGCGGGCATCGTCGGCTATCGGTTGCTGCCGGTCTCGGCGTTGCCGGAGGTCGACTATCCGACGATCCAGGTGGTGACCCTGTACCCGGGCGCCTCGCCGGACGTGATGACGTCCTCGGTGACGGCGCCGCTGGAGCGGCAGTTCGGGCAGATGCCGGGCCTGAACCAGATGTCGTCTTCGAGCTCGGGCGGTGCTTCGGCGATCACGCTGAGGTTCGGTCTGGACGTGTCGCTGGACACTGCCGAGCAGGAAGTGCAGGCCGCGATCAATGCCGCCGCCAACCTCCTGCCGTCCGACCTGCCGCAGCCGCCGATCTACAGCAAGGTCAATCCGGCCGACGCGCCGATCCTGACCCTGGGCATCACTTCGCCGACGATGACGCTGCCCAGGCTCGAGGATCTCGTCGACACGCGGATCGCGCAGAAGATCTCGCAGTTGCCGGGTGTCGGCCTCGTCAGCATCGGCGGCGGTCAGCGTCCCGCCGTGCGCGTGCAGGCGAACCCGAAGGCGCTCGCGGCGCTCGGCCTGTCGATGGACGACCTGCGCACGGCGATCGCCAACGCCAATGTCAACCAGGCCAAAGGCAGCTTCGATGGTCCGGCGCGTGCCTCGACGATCGATGCCAACGACCAGCTCCTTTCCGCGGACGAATACCGCCGGCTGATCGTCGCGTACAAGAACGGCGCGCCGGTGCGCGTGTCGGACGTGGCCGATGTGGCCGAAGGCGCCGAGAACGCCAAGCTGTACGCGTGGGCCAACGACAAGCCGGCCGTCATCCTCGAGATCCGGCGCCAGCCGGGGGTCAACGTGATCCAGACCGCCGACGCGGTCAAGATGCTGCTGCCGGCGCTCGGGGCGAGCCTGCCGGCCGACGTGTCGGTGCAGGTGCTGACCGATCGCACGGTCACGATCCGGGCGTCGGTGCGCGATGTGCAGATCGAGCTCCTGTTCGCCGTCGCGCTCGTCGTGCTCGTGATCTTCCTGTTCCTGCGCAACGGCGCGGTCACGCTGATTCCGGCGGTCGCGGTGCCGATCTCGCTGGTCGGCACCTTCGGCGTGATGTACCTGGCCGGCTTCTCGCTCAACAACCTGACGCTGATGGCGCTGACCATCGCGACCGGCTTCGTCGTCGACGACGCGATCGTGATGATCGAGAATATCTCGCGCCACATCGAGGCGGGCCAGGCGCCGCTGTCGGCGGCGCTGGAAGGCAGCCGGCAGATCGGCTTCACGATCATCTCGCTGACGATCTCGCTGATCGCGGTGCTGATTCCGCTGCTGTTCATGCAGGATGTCGTCGGGCGGCTGTTTCGCGAGTTCGCGATCACGCTGGCGGTGGCGATCCTGATCTCGGCCGCCGTTTCGCTGACGCTCACGCCGATGATGGCGGCACGCCTCTCGGAGCATGCGCCGCAGGCAGCGCGGGGCTGGTTCTACCGGGCATCGGGGCGCGCGTTCGAGCGCCTGATCGCCGGCTACGGCCGCATGCTCGACTGGGTGCTGGACCGCCAGTTCGCGACGCTGCTGGCAGCGATCGGCACGCTGGCGCTCACGGTCGTGCTCTACATCGTCGTGCCCAAGGGCTTCTTCCCGCAGCAGGACACCGGCGTCATCCAGGTCGTGACCGAGGCGGCGCAGTCGGTCTCGTTCGCCGCGATGGCCGAGCGCCAGCAGGCGCTGGCCAAAGCCCTGCTCGCTGATCCGGCGGTCGCGAGCCTGGCGTCGTTCATCGGCATCGACGGCCAGAATACGACGCTCAACAGCGGGCGCATGCTTGTCAACCTCGAGCCCAAGTCCCTGCGCGAACGCGACGTCTCGGCGCTGATCCGGGATCTTGCGGCGCGCGCGCGGCAAGTCGACGGCATCACGGCGTACATGCAGCCGGTGCAGGACCTGACGATCGAGGATCGCGTCGCGCGCACGCAGTACCAGTTCACGCTCGAAAGCGCGGACGCCGACGCGCTTGCGACATGGACGCCGCGGCTCGTCGATCGTCTTCGTGCGCTGCCGCAGTTCGCGCAGGTTGCCTCCGACGCGCAGAACCACGGGCTGCAGGCCTACGTCGTCATCGACCGTGACGCCGCCGGGCGCCTGGGCATCACGCCGGCGGCGGTCGATACGGCGCTCTACAACGCCTTCGGCCAGCGTCTGATCTCGACGATCTTCACCCAGGCCAGCCAGTATCGCGTCGTGCTCGAACTCGCGCCCGGCATGCAGCGCGGGCCGGCGACGCTCGACGACATCTACGTGCCGGTCGCGAACACCGCGCCGGCGTCGGTCACCGGTGTGGTGGGCATCTCGGCCGGCGCCACGCAGGTGCCGCTGTCGTCGATTGCCCGCGTCGAGGAGCGCACCTCGGCGCTCGTCATCAACCACCTCGGCCAGTTTCCGGCGACGACGGTGTCGTTCAACCTCGCCGCGGGCAGGTCGCTGGGCGAGGCCGTCGACGCCGTGCGCGAGGTGGAGGCCGAACTCGGCATGCCAGCATCGATCACGACGAGCTTTCAGGGCGCGGCGCTCGCATTCCAGGCGTCGCTGAACAATACGCTGCTGCTCGTTCTCGCGGCCGTGGTGACGATGTACATCGTGCTGGGCGTGCTCTACGAAAGCTATATCCACCCGATCACGATCTTGTCGACGCTTCCTTCGGCCGGCGTTGGCGCGCTGCTCGCGCTGATCGTCACCGGAGGCGAACTCGACATCATCGTGATCATCGGCATCATCTTGCTGATCGGCATCGTGAAGAAGAACGCGATCATGATGATCGACTTCGCGCTCGACGCCGAACGCAAGGAGGGCAAGGCGGCACGCGCAGCGATCCGCGAGGCCTGCCTGCTGCGCTTTCGCCCGATCCTGATGACGACGCTGGCGGCCCTGCTGGCCGCGCTGCCGCTGATGCTCGGAAGGGGCGTCGGCTCGGAGCTGCGCCACCCGCTGGGCCTCGTCATGGTCGGTGGTCTGATCGTGAGCCAGGTGCTGACCCTGTTCACCACGCCAGTGGTCTACCTCGCGTTCGACCGTCTGAGCGCGAGCCGGCGTCGCGCCAGCGATCACGGGCTGGCGCCGACCGAATGAACCTGTCCAGGCCCTTCGTCGATCGCCCGGTCGCGACCACGCTGCTCACGCTGGGCGTCGCGCTCGCCGGCGCGCTGTGCCTGGGCCTGCTTGCGGTCGCGCCGCTGCCGCAGGTCGACTTCCCGACCATCGCGGTGTCGGCGAACCTCGCCGGCGCCGGCCCCGAAACGATGGCATCGACGGTGGCGGCCCCGCTCGAGCGCGCGCTGGGCCGGATTGCCGGTGTCACCGAGATGACGTCGTCGAGCACGCTCGGCTCGACCCGCGTCGTGCTGCAATTCGACCTCTCGCGCGACATCGACGGCGCGGCGCGCGACGTGCAGGCGGCGATCAATGCCGCCCGCAGCATGCTGCCGACGGACCTGCGCAGCAATCCGACCTACCGCAAGATGAATCCGGCCGATGCGCCGATCATGATCATCGCGCTCACGTCGGACACGCTGGCGCGCGGCCAGATGTACGACGCGGCGTCGACGATCCTCGCCCAGAAGCTGTCGCAGGTCGACGGCGTGGGCCAGGTGCAGGTCGGCGGCAGTTCGCTGCCGGCGGTGCGCGTCGAGCTCGATCCCGCCGTGCTGAACAACTATGGCATCAGCGGCGAGCAGGTGCGCCAGGTCATCGCCGGCACGAACGCGAACCGGCCGAAGGGCGCCGTCGAGGATGCCGGGCGCCGCTGGCAGATCGGCGCCAACGACCAGGCAAAGACCGCGAAGGAATACCTGCCGCTCATCGTGAGCTGGAACAACGGCGCAGCGGTGCGCCTGTCCGACGTCGCGCGGGTCGTCGACTCGGTCGAGGACGTGCGCAACGACGGCTCGTCCAACGGCGAGCCCTCGGTGCTGCTGATCGTCAGCCGACAGCCGGGCGCCAACATCATCGCGACCATCGACCGCATCAAGGCCCTGCTGCCGTCGCTGCAGGCCTCGATCCCGCAGGCGATCCACCTCGCGGTCGCGATGGACCAGACAACGACGATCCGCGCGTCGCTGCGCGAGGTCGGGCGCGCGATGGTCATCGCGGTCGTGCTCGTCGTTCTCGTGGTCTTCGCATTCCTGCGCGACTGGCGCGCGGCGGTCATCCCCAGCGTCGTCGTGCCGGTGTCGCTGGTCGGCACGTTCGCGGTGATGTACGTCGCCGGGTTCTCGATCAACAACCTCACGCTGATGGCGCTGACGATCGCCACCGGCTTCGTCGTCGACGATGCGATCGTCGTGCTCGAGAACGTCTCGCGCCACGTCGAGCAGGGCATGCGGCCCAGCGCGGCGGCGCTCGCCGGCGCCGGGGAAGTGGGCTTCACGGTGCTGTCGATGAGCCTGTCGCTGATTGCCGTGTTCATCCCGATCCTGTTGATGGGCGGCATCACCGGCCGGCTGTTCCGCGAGTTCGCCGTCACGCTTTGCGCCGCGATCCTCGTCTCGCTCGCCGTGTCGCTGACGACGACGCCCATGATGTGTTCGCGGATGCTGCGTCCGCGTCCTGCGCGCGAACCCGGCCGCTGGTCGCGTCGTGCCGAGGCGGCCTTCGCGCGGCTTCGCGACGCGTACGCGCGATCGCTGAGCGTCGTGCTGCGCCACGGCGCCGTCACGCTGCTCGTGCTGGCGGCGACGGTGCTGCTCAATGTCTACCTGTACGTCGTCATCCCCAAGGGCTTCTTCCCGCAGCAGGACAACGGCCGCATGATCGGGTTCATCCAGGCCGATCAGGCGAGTTCGTTTCAGGCGATGCAGAAGAAGATGGCGCAGTTCGTCGCGATCGTGCGCGCCGATCCGGCGGTCGTGAACGTCACGGCGTTCACCGGCGGCGGCCAGCGCAACGGCGGCTTCATGTTCGTCACGCTGCGGCCGCTCGCCGAGCGCAGGATCAGCGCCGAGGGCGTGGTCGCGCGCATCCGCGCCGGCACGGCGGGTGTCGTCGGCGCAAGCCTGTTCCTGGTCCCGTCGCAGGACATCCGCGTCGGCGGCCGCCAGGGTCAGGGCGCCTATCAGTACACCTTGCAGGCGGACGACCTCGACGCGCTGCGCACGTGGGAACCGCGGATCCGGTATGCGCTGTCCGGCCTGCCGCAACTCGTCGACGTGAGCACCGATCAGCAGGACAAGGGGGCGCAGACGACGCTGAGCGTCGATCGGGATGCGGCGGCGCGGCTCGGCCTTTCGTCCAGGGATATCGACACCGCGCTCGACAACGCGTTCGGCCAGCGCCAGGTATCGACGATCTACAACCCGCTGAACCAGTACAAGGTCGTGATGGAGGTGGCGCCCGAGTACTGGCAGAGCCCGCAAGCGCTGGCGCAAACCTACGTGCAGACGGCCGCCGGCAAGTCGGTGCCGCTGGCCGCGTTCGCGCGCTGGGGGCCGACGAATACGCCGCTTGCCGTCAACCATCAGGGGCAGTTCGCGGCGTCGACGATCTCGTTCGGCCTGCCCGAGGGCACGTCGCTGTCGCAGGCGCAGGCCGCGATCGACGGCGCGATGGCCAGACTCGGCGTTCCGAACGGCGTGTACGGCTCGTTCCAGGGCACGGCGCGCGCATTTCAGCAGGGCCTGGCGAGCCAGCCCCGGCTGATCCTTGCCGCGCTCGTCACCGTCTACATCGTGCTGGGCATCCTGTACGAAAGCTACGTCCACCCGATCACGATCCTGTCGACGCTGCCGTCGGCCGGCGTCGGCGCGCTGCTCGCGCTGCTCGCATTCCACATCGAGTTCAGCCTGATCGCGCTGATCGGGGTGATCCTGCTGATTGGCATCGTCAAGAAGAACGCGATCATGATGATCGACCATGCCATCAGCACCGAGCGCGAGCACGGCCTCGCGCCGCGCGAGGCGATCTTCGAGGCGTGCCTGCGCCGCTTCCGTCCGATCATGATGACGACGCTGGCAGCGATGCTGGGCGCGGTCCCGCTCGCGATTGGCTTCGGGGAGGGCGCCGAGCTGCGCCGCCCGCTCGGCATCTCGATCGTCGGCGGCCTGCTCGTGAGCCAGGTGCTGACACTGTATACGACGCCCGTCGTCTACCTCTACCTCGACCGCTTGCGTCTTGCGTGGCGGGCGCGCTTCGTGCGCCGTCCGCGGCGTGGCCGCGCGTTGCCCGACGCCGATATCGACCGCCAATGGCAGACCTGACCTCGATGCCCGATGCCGGCGTTCGGTGCGCCGTCCGCTGCGCAATGATCCTTGCGATCGGCGCCG
The DNA here is from genome assembly GCA_937864005.1 of uncultured Burkholderiales bacterium. Lineage (GTDB taxonomy): Bacteria > Pseudomonadota > Gammaproteobacteria > Burkholderiales > Burkholderiaceae_C > CAIKUF01. Next base: position 30,169 of record CALMIL010000055.1, on the reverse strand, counting down.
CGCTCGGCGGCTGCATGGCCGGGCCCGACTATGTGCGCCCCGCCACTTCCGCGTCCGCGCCGTTCAGGGGCATCGACGGCATACCGGCCGGCTGGAAGGAAGCGACGCCAGCCGACCAGTTCGCGCGCGGGCGCTGGTGGGCGATCTATGACGACCCCGAACTCGATCGCCTCGAGGACGAGGCGATGCGCGCGAATCCGTCGCTCGTGGCCGCCTACGCCAACTATCGCGCTGCTCGCGCGCAGGTAGGCACGGCGCGCGCCGGCCTGTTTCCGGTCGTCAACGCGGGCGCAGCCGGCGCACGCGCGAAGGCGACACCCAACGCCGCAGCGCGAAACGCGGTGAGCTTCGATACGAACGCGAGTTGGGAGCTCGATCTGTGGGGCCAGGTGCGGCGTGCGGTGGAGGCGAGCGAAGCGAATGCGCAGGCGGCGGCGGCCGACTACGCCGGCGCGATGCTGTCGATCCAGGCCGAGCTGGCGCAGAACTACTTTTCGGTGCGCGCTGCCGACAGCGGGCAGCGCCTGCTCGATCGCACCGTCGACGCCTACCAGCGTTCGCTGGACCTGACGCGCAATCGCTACAACGCCGGTGTCGCCGCGCGCGCCGAAGTCGTGCAGGCGCAGGCGCAACTCGAGTCGGCACAGGCCGCCGCAATCGACAACCGGGCGACGCGGGCCGCGTTCGAGCACGCGGTGGCGGTGCTCGCCGGGCAACCGCCGCAGGCGTTCTCGCTGGCGGTGGCGGGCGACTCGCCGCCCCCGCCCAGCGTGCCGCCGGGCCTGCCTTCGCAACTGCTCGAGCGCCGGCCCGATATCGCAGCCGCCGAGCGCCACGTCGCGGCGGCCAACGCGGAGATCGGTGTCGCGACGGCCGCCTTCTATCCGACGATCAATCTCGCTGCCGCCGGCGGTGTCGCAGGCTCGGGTTTCGCGAACCTGTTCTCGCTGCCGGCCGCCGTGTGGTCGATCGGCCTGAACCTGGCGCAACCGCTCTTCGACGGCGGCCTGCGCGAAAGCGCGCTCGCCCAGAACCGGGCGGCTTACGACGCGGCGGTGGCTTCGTACAAGTCCACGGTTCTGGCCAGCTTCCAGGAAGTCGCGGACAACCTCACGACGCTCCAGGTGCTGGCCGACGAAGCCAGCGTTCAACAACGGGCGGTCGAATCAGCCAGGCTCTCGGTGGACCTGACCACCAACCAGTACAAGGCCGGAATGGTCGACTTCCTGAACGTCGTTGCCGTGCAGGCCGTGCAGTTCGACAACGAGCGCACGCTCGTGCTGCTGCGCGGGCGCCAGTTGCTCGCGAGCGTCGCGCTGGTCAAGGCGATCGGCGGCGGCTGGAGCGTGGAGACGCCGATCGAGCCGCCGGCGGACGTGGCCGCCGCCGCGCGCTGATTGCGGCCGTCGCCGCGCGCAAGCGGACCGGCGCTTGCGGCGCTACCATCCCCGGCAGCCGCCGGTCGCGGGGCACGGCCCGTCAAAGCCTTCGCTGTGCGCTTGCCGGAGATGCTGCCCGGTGGCGCGGCGCGCTCGAGCCCCAGGAGATCTAGATGCAGTTCACCCCCTATCTCAATTTCGGCGGCAATTGCGCCGAGGCGTTCGCGTTCTACGCCAGGCTGTTCGACGGCAATATCGTCTTTCAAGGCACGTTCGCCGAGATGCCGGCATCCGAAGATATGCCGCCGATCCCGGAGTCGGCCCGGCAGCGCATCATGCACGTCCAACTGCAGGTGAAAGACCATGCGCTGATGGGCTCCGACACGCTGCCGGGGGCGGACGTGTGCAGCGGCGGCTATCAGCCGGCGCAAGGCCTGTGGGTGTCGATCCAGGCCGACAGCGTCGCCGAAGGGCGGCGCCTGTTCGACGCGCTGGCGACCGGAGGCACGACCGTGATGCCGTTCGCGGCGACATTCTGGTCGGAGGGTTTCGGCATGGTGCGCGACCGCTTCGGCACGCCGTGGATGGTCAACGTGCAACACGCCTGAGCGCTGCATCTTCCGACCCGCACCGGAGCCCGCCATGTCCGACCGCACCGTCCGCCTGCACCGCGTGCTGCGCTGCGCGCCGCACAAGCTCTACCGCGCCTTCACCGAACCCGGCGCGATGGCCAAGTGGCTGCCGCCGCACGGCTTCACCGCCGAGGTGCATCACCTCGACGCCCGCGTCGGCGGGACGTTCAGGATGTCGTTTCGCAACTTCGGCAGCGGCAACGCGCACTCGTTCCACGGCGAATACCTCGAACTCGTCCCCGGTGAACTCATCCGCTATACCGACCAATTCGACGATCCGAATCTGCCCGGCACGCTCGAGGTGACGGTGCGCCTGCGGGCCGTGGTCTGCGGCACCGAATTGAGCATCACCCAGTCCGGCATCCCCGAGGCGATCCCGCTCGAGATGTGCCATCTCGGCTGGCAGGATTCACTCGCCCAACTGGCCGCGCTCGTCGAGCCGGACATCGCGGGTTAGGGAGACGGCGAACGATGGCCTACGCGAAGAATACGATCTGCCTCTGGTTCGACGGCGGCGCCGAAGAGGCGGCGCGCTTTTACGCCGCGACCTTTCCCGACTCGTCCGTCGGCGCGGTGCATCGCGCACCGAGCGACTATCCCTCCGGCAAGCAGGGCGACGTGCTGACCGTCGAGTTCAGCGTCATGGGCATCCCCTGCCTGGGGCTCAACGGCGGGCCGGCGTTCAAGCACAGCGAGGCGTTTTCGTTCCAGGTCGCGACCGTCGATCAGGCCGAGACCGATCGCTACTGGAACGCGATCGTCGACAACGGTGGCCGGGAGAGCGCCTGCGGCTGGTGCAAGGACAAGTGGGGCGTCTCGTGGCAGATCACGCCCTCGGTTCTGACCGAAGCGTTCACCGGCCCCGATCGTGCGGCGGCCCGGCGCGTCTTCGACGCCATGATGGAGATGACGAAGATCGACGTCGCCGGGATCGAGGCGGCCCGGCGCGGCTGAACGGACGGCCGCCGCATCCTCAGGCCCGGGCCTGCGCGCGCATGGCGCCGCAAGCGCTGCGCTACGGGCAGAACCTCGATCGGCTGGCGGCGGTGCCGGCCGAGGCGGGCGATTGCCGCGCTGAGCCAGCGCTCGAGCGGCCGCAACCCCGGCCGACGACAAGCGAAAGACTGCACGGGCAATCACGCGCAATTCCGGTGACCGGACGCGCGGTCCGACGGCTAGTCTCGCTGCCATGTTCAATGGTCTGCTGAACCGTCTGCTGCACCGGGGCCAGGCCGCGCCTGCGGCGCCGATCGCCAAGCCTGCGACGAGGGCCTCCAGCGCTGCGCCGGCCAGGCCGATGGTCGAGCGCGCACCGGCGGCGGCGCCGATCGGCGTCGGTGCGCGTCGGCCGCTGGTCTCCGCCCAGGGCACGCTGGCCGGCTTCGAGTTCCACGCCGGCGCGCTCGATCCGCGCCGCCTGCGCCGCGACGAGGATGCCGCCGCCGCGGCGGCGTATGCGAACAATATCCTCGGCGCGATGCGCCTGAGCGCGTCGCAGGGGTTGGCTGCGCTTGCCGAGTTGCCCGTTGCCTGGCTCGCCCGCTGCGTGGATGACAAGATGTTCGGGCCGGGCATGCACTTTCTGCTGCGCATCGACCCGGCCGGCGACGCGCCCGCCGCCGTCGCGACCGCGAAGCGCCTGCGTGCCGCCGACGCGCGCGTCGGCTGGGACCCTTCGGCAAGCGCCTCGGTGCTGCTCGCCGATGCGGGCAAGCCCGATTTCATGCCGCTGCGCAGCCCTGCCGCGCGCGACGACGTGCAAGCCTGGCGCGCTGCCGTCGCTGCCGCCACCGAGCGCTGCAAGGGTGTGCCGGTCGTGATCCTCGACCTGCCGGGCGTCGAGACGCTCGAAGCCCTGCTCGGGCCCGATGTGCTGATGGCGGCGTGCAACCTTGCCGCCGTCCAGCCGCCCTCCAAGGTGCAGGCGCTGCCGGCGCAGGCGCAGCGCGTGCTGCGCCTGCTCGATCGACTGCTGCACGACGACCAGAATGCGGCCGTCGTCGACGAGATCAAGGCCGATGCCGCGCTGTGCCTGCGCCTGCTGCACTATCTCAACAGTGCCGGCGCGAGCCCGGGGCGCGAGCTCGATTCGATCGAGCAGGCCGTGCTCGTGCTCGGCCGCGACAAGCTCTACCAGTGGCTCGCGCAGATGCTGGTGCGCATGTCGCCGCCGCGCCCCGCCTCCGAGGCGCTGCAGGCGCTCGCACTCGCGCGTGCGCGGCTGCTCGAGTCGCTCGGCCGTGCCGAGCGTGCACCGAATCCCGGCGGCCTGTACCTGCTCGGTCTCGCGTCGATGCTGCCGACGCTGTTGCAGTGCAGCCTGGGCGACGCCGGACAGGCCCTGTGCCTGCCGCCAAGCGCGATGCAGGCGCTCGAAAGCAAGGCCGGCCCCTGGGGTGCGCATCTGCGGCTGCTCGATGCGCTCGAGGCGAACGATATCGCAGCGGCGGCAGCGCTCGCCGCGCCCTTTGGCGGGCTGGACGCCGTCTTCGCACTCTGGACCGACGCCTGGCGTACTCGCTGACGGGATTGCGCTCGCAAGCGGGCGAGATCCGGTGCGGCCGCAACGTTCAATCGCCGCGCGCCACCCCTTCGCGCCGCGGATCGGCACCGGCCAGCCAGGCGCCGTCGGGTGCGCGCATCAACGTGTGAATGCCGCTCGGCAGCTTGTTCGTCGCGATCTCGTGGCCGCGGGCTTCGAGCGCTTCGACGGTCGACGCCGGAAAGCGCTCGGCTTCCAGCAGCAGCGGCCCGCGCGGATTGACCGGGCCGAAATTCGGCAGATCGGCAGCCTGCTGCGGCGTGAGCCCCCAGCGCGCGCCGAGCAGCGCCTTCGCCGTGTGGTGGATGATCGCCGCACCGCCGGCCGAGCCGGTCGCCATCACGACGGCGCCGCTTTCGCGATCGAAGACGAGCGTCGGCGACATGCTCGACCGTGGCCGCTTGCCGGGCTGCACGCGATTGGCGACCGGCAGGCCGTCGTGCTCGGGAACGAAGGCGAAATCGGTGAGCTGGTTATTGAGCAGGAAGCCGCCCTCGAGCCCCTGGCCGCGGTTGACCATCAGGCGCGCGCCGAACTGCTGCTCGATGCTGCTTGTCATCGCGACCGCCTGGCCGCGCGCGTCGACCGCGGCGAGCTGCGACGTCGACGGGACCTCCGGGCTGATATCGGTGGCGTACGCGACCTTCGCTCCGGGCGGCACGCCCGGCGGCGCCACCTCCATCGCGCGCGGGCTGATCAACGCCGCGCGCTGCGCGAGGTAGGCGGGGGCGATCAGGCTTGCCCAACTCCCCCCCGGCGGCGCGACGAAGGCGGGGTCGGCGACGTAGCGGTTGCGGTCGGCGAACGCGAGCCTCGATGCCTCGGCATAGACGTGCAGGAACGCCGGCGACGGCAGGCCGTTGTCGAGTGGCACAGTGCCGAGGCGCGCGCCGGCATCCGCCGTGATGCCGAGGATCTGCGCGATCGCGATGAAGCCCGACGACGGCGGCGGCACGCCGCAGACGCGCCGCGTGCCCCAGTCGATGCACATCGCGTCGCGCCGGATCGCGCTGTAGGCGGCGAGGTCGGATTCGGCGAGCAGTCCCGGGTTGTGCGGGTGATGCTGCACGGCGGCGACGATCGCGCGCGCCGTCGCGCCGCGGTAGAACGCGTCGGCGCCGTGCGCCGCGATGTCGCGCAGCACGGCGGCGTATTCCGGGTTGCGCAGCATCGTGCCGGCGGCGAGCGCGTGGCCGGCGGCGTCGTAGAACAGGTCGCGCCCGATCGGGTCGTCGCGCAGAAAGCGGTCGGTCTCGAGTTGCCGGTGCAGCCGGGCGCCGATCGGGAAGCCGTTCTCGGCGAGCGCGATGGCCGGCGTGAACAGCCTTGCCCACGGCAGCCGGCCGTGCGTGCGGTGCGCCGCCTCGAGCATGCGCAGCACGCCGGGCGCGCCGACCGCGCGCCCGCCGACGAGGGCGTCGGTGAACGCGAGCGGCTTGCCGTTCGCGCCGAGAAAGAGCGATGGCGTTGCCGCCGCCGGCGCGGTCTCGCGGCCGTCCCAGGCCTGCAGCGTCCGGCCGTCCACCAGCATCAGGAACGCGCCGCCGCCGATGCCGCTCGACTGCGGCTCGACGAGGCCGAGGACGAGCTGGGCTGCGATCACCGCGTCGAGTGCCGAGCCGCCTGCGAGCAGGATCTGCGCGCCGGCGTCGGCGGCGAGCGGGTGGGCGGCGACGATCGCCTGATGTTCGAAGCGCCAGCCCGGTTTGGCGCGGATCGCCGTCGCGATCTCGGGCCGGTCGGCGCTTGTGCTCGCATCGGCTGCGTCGGCCGCCCCGGGCGGCTGCGCGCAGCCGGCCAGCAGCAGGGCGAGCAGCCCGACGTGCAGCCAGCGTAGGGCGACGCCGCGAGCCACCGGGCCGCGCGAGACGCTACTTCGGCGCGAGCCGGATCGCGCCGTCGAGCCGGATCACCTCGCCGTTCAACATGTCGTTTGTGACGATGTGGTGCACGAGCTTCGCATAGTCGGCCGGCGTGCCGAGCCGGCTCGGGAAGGGCACGCTCGCGGCGAGCGCGTCCTGCACCTCCTTGGGCATCGTGAAGAGCATCGGCGTGCCGAAGATGCCGGGCGCGATCGTCATGTTGCGGATGCCGTTGCGGGCCAGGTCGCGCGCGATCGGCAGCGTCATGCCGACGACGCCGCCCTTGGACGCCGAATAGGCCGCCTGGCCGATCTGGCCGTCGTAGGCGGCGACGCTCGCGGTGCTGATCAGCACGCCGCGCTCGCCGGTCGGCTCGGGCTCGTTCTTGCTCATCGCCTCGGCCGCGAGCCGGATCATGTTGAAGCTGCCGACGAGGTTGACCGTCACGACCTTGGCGAAGACGGCGAGCGGATGCGCGCCTTCCTTGCCGACCGTCTTCATCGCCGGCGCGATGCCGGCGCAGTTGACGAGCCCCAGCAGCTTGCCGAGCGAGACCGCCTTGGCGACGGCCGCCTGGCCGTCGGCCTCCTGGCTCACGTCGCACTTGACGAACGCGCCGCCGATCTCGCGCGCGAGCGCCTCGCCCTTGTCGATCTGCAGGTCGGCGATGACGACCGTCGCACCGTGCGCGGCGAACATGCGCGCCGTGCCCTCGCCGAGGCCCGACGCGCCGCCGGTGACGATGAAGACCTTGCCCTTGCCGATGTCCATGCTGTACTTCCTCCGAGGTGATCGCGCGGCGCTTCAGTCCAGCGCGGCGAATGCGCTGTCGCGGATTTCGTCGACGCTGCCGGTGCCCGAGATGCGCAGGCAGCGCGGCGCCAGCGCGTCGCCGCTCGCCTCCCAGCGGGTGTAGAAGTCCACCAGCGGCTGCGTCTGCTGCTTGTAGACGGCAAGCCGGTGGCGCACCGTCTCCTCGCTGTCGTCGGCGCGCTGGACGAGCGGCTCGCCGGTCGCGTCGTCCTTGCCGGCGACCTTGGGCGGGTTGAACTTCACGTGGTAAGTGCGGCCCGACGCAAGGTGGACGCGCCGGCCGCTCATGCGCTCGACGATCGATGCATCGGGGACGTCGATCTCGAGCACGGCGTCGATCCGCACGCCCGCCGTCTTCATCGCCTCGGCCTGCGGGATGGTGCGCGGAAAGCCGTCGAACAGGAAGCCGTTCGCGCAATCGGGCTGCGCGATGCGCTCCTTGACGAGCGCGATGATGATGTCGTCGCTGACGAGCGCGCCGCTGTCCATCACCTTCTTCGCCTCGAGCGCGGCGGGCGATCCGGTCTTCACCGCGGCGCGCAGCATGTCGCCGGTCGAGATCTGCGGGATGGCGTACTTCTCGCAGACGAAGGCGGCCTGCGTGCCCTTGCCCGCGCCGGGCGGGCCGAGGAGGATCAGTCTCATCGTGCTTCCTTGTCGATTCGGGGCGCGCGGTGCGCTGGCGCGGCGCGCCGCGGTTCGAATCGAGAATACCATGCGCCCCCTCACGCGAAGCTGACGCGCGGCAGGCGCGTGCGGGGCTATGCGAAGAGGGCGCGCACGCGCTCCAAATCTTGCGGCGTATCGACGCCCGGCCCCGGCCGCAGCGCACTCAGGTGCACCGCGATGCGTTCGCCGTGCCACAGCACGCGAAGCTGCTCGAGCGCCTCGATCGACTCCAGCGGGCTCGCGGCGAGCGAGGGAAAGCGGCGCAGGAACGCGGCGCGATAGGCATAGATGCCGATGTGGCGCAGCGCCGCGGGCGGTTCGGACGTGGCGGCGGATGCGACGTCGCGCCGATGCGGGATCGGCGCACGCGAGAAGTAGAGCGCGCGCCCGAGGGCATCGAGCACGACCTTCACGACGTTCGGATTCGCGAAATCGCAGGCGTCGTCGATCGCGTGCGCGGCGGTGCTCATGACGCAATCGGGCCGCGTGTCGAGCAGCGCGGCGCAGGCCGCGATCAGCGCCGGCTCGATCAGCGGCTCGTCGCCCTGCACATTGACGACCGCATCGTCGCCGTCGAGCCCGAGCCGCTCGCACGCCTCGGCGAGGCGGTCGCTGCCGGTCGCATGGTCGGTGCGCGTCAGGATCGCATCGACAGCGTGGCGTTCGCAGGCCTGCACGATCTGTGCGTCGTCGGCGGCGACGACGACGCGTGCCGCCCCGGACAGCGCGGCACGGCGGGCGACGCGCACGACCATCGGCAAGCCGCCGATATCGGCGAGCGGCTTGCCGGGCAGCCGGCTCGACGCGAGCCGCGCCGGCACGAGCACGCTGAAGTCCACCTCAGGTGCGGCCGGCTGGCGCGCTGTCGCTGGCGGACGAAGAGAGCACGCGCGCCTCGCTTTCGAGCATCACGGCCATGCCGTCGCGGATCGGAAACGCGAGGCGGTCGGGCGCACAGACGAGCTCGCCCGCCTCGCGCCGGTAGTCCAGCGGGCCCTTGCAGATCGGGCACACCAGGAGTTCGAGCAGTCGGTGATCCATCATCGATCCTTGTCGGCGCGCCGCGGCAGCAGGGCAAGCAGGGCGGCCTCGGTCGCCGGCGCGAGCCGGAAGTCTAACGTCGCGACCCAGACCCGGGTGCCGCCCGGCGCCGTGTCGCGCGCCAGCTTCACGGCGTCCTTTTCGGTCACGATCACGTCCGCTGTCTGCGCCGGCCAGGGCAGCGGCTCGAAGCCGAAGTGATCGGGGAGGGCGAGTTCGTCGATCGCGAGTCCCTGTTCGCGCAGCATCGCGAAGAATCGCTGCGGGCGTGCGATGCCCGCCGCGGCAAGCACGCGCTGCCCGCGCAGCGCGGCGAGATTGGCCTCGGTCGCCGCCTCGCCCGCGTGCCATGCGGCAAGCAGTGCAGTGCCGCGCAGCGAGCGTATTGCCGCTTCGCCCGGCCATGCGGTCGTTGTGCGCGCCGCGTTGTAGAGCACGACGCTGCGCGCAGGCACCTGGCGGGCGAGCGGCTCGCGCAGCGGTCCGGCGGGCAGCAGCCAGCCGTTGCCCGCGCCGCGCTCGTCGAAGACGATCAGCTGCGCGTCGCGTGCCAGCCGGCGGTGCTGCAGCCCGTCGTCGCTGACGACGATATCGACTTGCGGATGCGCCGCCAGCAGCGCACGCGCCGCAGCCGGCCGGTCGCGGCCGACGACGACCGGCGCGCGCGCGCGCAGCCGAAGCAGCAGGGGCTCGTCGCCGCACGAGCGAGCCGGCGTATCGGGCTGTACTTCCAGTATCGCGCTGCCGTCGCGGCCGTAGCCGCGCGAGACGATACCCGGCGTCCAGCCCGCACGGCGCAGCAACTCGACGACCGCAAGCACCGTCGGCGTCTTGCCCGCGCCGCCCGCGACCAGGTTGCCGACGACGATCACCGGCACCGGCAGATGCTGCACCGCCGGCCAGCCGGCGACGCGCGCCGCCGCCTGGCGCAGTGCGAGCACGAAACGGTAGACGAGCGAGAGCGGATAGAGCAGCCAGGCCAGCGCGCCGCGCCTGCCCCACGCCGCCTCGATGCGCCGGGCCAGCACGGCGAGCATGCGCCGCTGCCTCAGTGGGCGCCGCCGCCGCTGCCCGTCGCCTGGGTCGCGAACGTGAGGCGGGCGAGCCCGACGCGCCGCGCCGCATCCATCACGTTGATCACGCTCTGGTGCGCTGCGTTGGCGTCGGCCGAGATGATGACCATCGCATCCTTCGCGCCTTCGCTCGCGGCGCCGAGCCGGGCCGCGATCGCATCGACGTTGCGGCCATCGACCGGCTGGCGGTTGATCGCATAGCGGCCGTCGGCGGCGATCGAGACGATGATCTCGTGCGGGTTGTCGCGCGGCTTTTCGGCGTCCGCCGTCGGCAGCGTGACCTGCAGCTCGGTGAATTTCGAGTAGGTCGTCGACAGCATCAGGAAGATCAGCACGACGAGCAGCACGTCGATGAACGGGATCAGGTTGATCTCGGGTTCCTCCGGCTCGCGCCGGCGAAAGTTCATCGCCATCGGCGTCGCGCTGCGTCAGGCCACGGCCGGCCGCGGCACCGAGAAGCGCATCAGGTGCGGCACCATGCGCTCGGCGGCCTGCTCCATGTCGAGCGCATAGCTGTCGACACGGCGGCGGAAGTAGCGGTAGAACATCAGCGCCGGAATCGCGATCATCAGGCCGAACGCGGTGTTGTAGAGCGCGACCGAGATGCCGTGCGCGAGCAGCGCCGGGTTGTTGCCGCCGGTCGGCGCCTGCGAGCCGAAGATCTCGATCATGCCGATCACGGTGCCGAGCAGGCCCAGCAGCGGCGCGGCCGACGCGATGGTGCCGATCGAATTGAGATAGCGCTCGAGGTTGTGGATCGCCGCCCGGCCCGACGACTCGAAGGTGTCGCGCAAGGCGACCTCGCTGATGCGCGGCTCGGCGATCACGGCGCGCAGGCCGCTGGCGAGCACGCTGCCGAGCACCGAATTGACGGCGAGCTTGTTGACGACGTCGGCCGCCGGCAGGCTGGTGCGCGTGACGGAGAGGACTTCGTCGACCAGGCGCGGCGGCGCGACGCGCTGCGTGCGAAGGCTGGAGACGCGCTCGATGATGAGCGCCAGCGCGATGACGGAACACAGGAGCAGCGGCCAGATCGGCCAGCCGGCGGCTTGTATGATCGACAGCAAGAGATGCCTCGCAGCGCCCGACGCGCTTTCCTCGAAAGGCGCGATTATGGCCCGAAGGCGGGGCCCGTCATCCGTCGAATTGGGGCCGGCGACACCTTCACATCGCGAGGCACGGCGGCGGCCTGCGATCTGTTCACCTCTGCGGTGGATAACATTGTGGGTAACCGGGCCTCGGTACGCTGCAAGCGCTGAAAGCATCGGCCCCGCGACAGATTGCTCAAAACTGAGGCACGAAATTGGCATTGCAGATCAATCACTTGCGGGAGCTTGACAGGACACCGCGCCGGGAAATCGGCCGCCGAGCCTTGCATTTCGCGGCTGTGGAATTCACGCCCCGCGCCAATCCTCGCGCTGCCGATGGCCGGGCCGTTTGATCCGGGTGCGATTGCGGCGGCGCAGCGTCAGGTCTGGGATGTCGCCGCGCTCGTCCATGCGGTCGGCGATGCGCTGGAGGCACGCTTCGCGGCGTGCGCCGTGAAGGGCGAGATCTCGGGCTTCACGCGCGCCGCGAGCGGCCACTGCTATTTCAGCCTGAAGGATGCCGAGGGACGCCCCGCGCTCGTTCGCTGCGCGATGTTCCGGCGCGCCGCGGGCCTGCTCGACTTCGCCCCGGCCGATGGGCAGGCGGTCGTCGTTCGCGGCCGGGTTGCCGTCTACGAACCGCGCGGCGAGTTGCAGTTCGTCGTCGAAGCGATGCAGCGCGGCGGTGCCGGCGCGCTCTACGAGCAGTATCTGCTTCTGAAGGCCAGGCTCGAGGCCGAAGGCCTGTTCGCGGCGGCGCGCAAACGGCCGCTGCCGGCCTATCCGCGCCGCATCGGCGTCGTCACCTCGCTCGGTGCGGCCGCGCTGCACGATGTCGCCAGCGCATTGGCGCGTCGCGCGCCGCACGTCGAACTGGTCGTCTACCCGAGCCTGGTGCAGGGTGCCGATGCGCCGCCGGCGCTGGCCGCGGCGATCGAGCAGGCGAACCGGCGCACCGAGGTCGAACTGCTGATCGTCTGCCGCGGCGGCGGATCGCTCGAGGATCTGTGGGCCTTCAACGACGAGCGCGTCGTGCGCGCGATCGTCGCGAGCCGCTTGCCGGTCGTGTGCGGCGTCGGCCACGAGACGGATATCACGCTCGCCGATTTCGCCGCCGACCTGCGGGCGCCGACGCCGACCGCGGCGGCCGAGATCGCTGCGCCGTCGCGCAGCGACTGCCTGGGCGCGCTGCAGTCGGCCTTCGCCACGCTGCGCCAGCGCGTGCAGCGCGCGCTCGACGACCGCCGTCAGCGCCTGGACCGCGCCGCGCTGCGCATCGCGCGGCCGGCCGATGCGCTGCAGCGCGAGCGCCAGCGGCTGGCGACGCTGCAGCACCGGCTCGCGCTCGCCGCACGGCAGAGCGCCGCGGCGCGCGCCCAGCACGAACGCCAGTTCGCGATGCGGCTGCGGCGCGCGGTCGCCGTGCTGCGCTCGCTGCATCGGCAGCGCCTCGCGGCGCATGCCGCGCGGCTGGACGCGCTCGACCCGCGGCGCGTGCTGGCGCGTGGCTACGCCTGGCTGAGCGATGCGAATGGCGTCGCATTGACGTCGACGGCGCAACTCGAGCCGGGGCAACGAATCGGCGCCACGCTCGCCGACGGCCGGATCAGCGCCGATGTGGTCGATGTGACGCCCGACGGCGCCTGATGCAGGCAGACGGGCAAGGGTCAAGGCGGATGCCTACAATCGATCGGATCACCCCAACCGACAAGAAAGGAACGCAATGGAACATACCCTGCCTGCGCTGCCTTATGCGCACGACGCGCTTGCTCCGCACCTGAGCAAGGAGACGCTCGAATACCACCACGACAAGCATCACAACGCGTATGTCGTGAACCTGAACAACCTGCAAAAGGGCACCGAGTTCGAATCGATGAGCCTCGAGGATATCGTTCGCAAGTCCAGCGGCGGCATCTACAACAACGCGGCCCAGGTCTGGAACCACACCTTCTTCTGGAACTGCATGGCGCCCAAGGGCGGCGGCGAGCCGGGCGGTGCGCTCGGCAAGGCGATCGTCGCGAAGTGGGGCAGCTTCGCCGCGTTCAAGGAGGCGTTCACGAAGAGCGCGGTCGGCAATTTCGGATCGGGCTGGACCTGGCTCGTGAAGAAGGCCGACGGCAGCGTCGACATCGTCAACATGGGCGCGGCCGGCACGCCGCTGACGACCGGCGACAAGCCCCTGCTGACGATCGACGTCTGGGAGCACGCCTACTACATCGACTATCGCAATCTGCGGCCGAAGTGGGTCGAGACCTTCCTCGCCTCGCTCGTCAACTGGAAATTCGTCGAGGCCAATTTCGGCTGATGCGCCGGGCGCGGGCCGATTGACGCCGGGCCGGTCGACGACCGGCCCGCTTCAATTCGCGTTCGACGACTCGCGCGATCCGGATTCCGCGACGCGCACGCTCGCCGCGCCGCCGTGCTTGCCGGCATCGGCGACCTTCTTCGCCGGCTTCTTCGCCGATTGGGAGGCGACGCGAACCGGCTTGGACTTGGGCGCCGCGGCGGGCTTGGCATGCACCTCTCCCTTGCGCGAGTCGCCCGCCGCGACGCGGACGCGCTTGGCAGGGACATAGACAACGACTGTCTGCCCGCGCTTGAAATGCGCAGTTTCGGCGACATCGTTCCATTCGGCGATCTGTGCCTTGCTGACCCGATAGCGGCTGGCGATGGTCGCCACGCTGTCCTTGCTGCCGGCCTTGAGCGTCGTCTTGTGCAGCGGCGGCAGATCGGGCGCGAGCGCGAGCATCGCGCCGTCGGCCACGTGCTCGGGTACATCGGCGTGCAGTTTCGCGTCGCGCGGCACGATCAGCGTCGAGCCCGCCTTGACGAGCATCTTCGGCGGAATGCGGTTTGCGTCGCGCAGGGTCGTCTCGCTCATCCCGACCTGCTCGGCAACCGCCGCGGGCTTGAGCGTCCTGGGCGCGACCCACGCCGTCCAGCTCGCCGTGCTGCCGTTGTAGGCGGCGAGCCGGTGCAGGAACTGGTTCGCATTGTCGTAGGGCAGCAGGATCTGCGGCGTGCCGGCGGCCAGGATCACCGGCTGGTTCATCTGCGGGTTCAGCGTCTTGAACTCCTCCATCGACACCCCCGAGAGCCGCACCGCGAGCGCGACATCGATATCGCGCTCGATCGGCACGCTCAGGAAGTACGGATGGTTCGGCAGCGGCGGCAGCGTCAGGCCGAAGCCCGCCGGATCGGCGACGATATTCTTCACCGCCTGCAGCTTGGGCACGTAGTAGCGCGTCTCCTCGGGCATCTTCAGGCTCAGGTAGTCGGTCGGCTTGCCGGCGCGCTGGTTGCGGTCGATTGCCCGCTGCACGCTGCCTTCGCCCCAGTTGTAGGCGGCGAGCGCAAGCTGCCAGTCGCCGAACTGAGCGTGCAGCCTGGTGAGGTAGTCGAGCGCGGCGCGGGTCGAGGCGATGACGTTGCGCCGGTCGTCGCGAAAGACATTCTGCTTGAGGTCGAAATCCTTGCCGGTCGCGGCCATGAACTGCCACATGCCCGACGCCTTGGCGGTCGAGATCGCCTGCGGGTTGAACGCGCTCTCGATGAAGGGCAGCAGCGCGATCTCGGTCGGCATGCCGCGGCGCTCGATTTCCTCGACGATGTAGAACATGTAGCGGCTCGAGCGCTCGGTCATGCGCGCGACGTAGTCGGGGCGGCTCGTATACCACTGCTCGCCCTTGCGCACGAGGTCGGTGTCGAGATCTGGGATCGCGAAGCCGCGCCGCACGCGGATCCAGAGGTCGGTGCGCGCCGCTTCGTCGTCTGGGTCGAGTCCGGTGCCAGCGGTACGCGAAGCACGCTTGGCGGCGGCCATCTGTGCTGCCTGCGACGACGGCGCCGTCTGCACGGCCGGTGCCGGTGCGGCGATCGCGGCTTGCGGAATCGGCGCTGCCGCCGTATCGGTGTGACTCGGGGTTGCCGCGCAGCCCGCGAGAAGCAGGGCACCGATCAGGGCGAGCAGGCGCAGCGTCATCGGTTCTTGTCCTTCGATTCGAGAGTCGTCGCCAGCATGGCGCGGCGCGGGCCAACGCCGCGGCGGGCGAAGCAGCCGGGAGCGCGGCTGCGCGAGTGCATCACTAGAATGCCGGTCAGCGCCGATGCCGATGCCTTCATCGCTGCTCGTGCCGGCGCTGTCCGTGCGGGACCGCCCGCGATCGCCTCAGCGCGTGCGTCGGGCGCCCGGATGTTCCTATTGCTGAAGGTGGCGGTGCAGTTGAATTCATGACGCAAGACCGCGCGATTATAGGTTTGGCTCGCTGGTTGAAAACCCCTGCGGGCCGCTATTTGCTTGGCTGGGAGCAACGCGAGCTCGATCAGGCGGTGGCCGACGTCTTCGGCTTTCACGCCTTGCAGGTCGGGCTTCCCGAGCTCGATGCCTTGCGCGCGAACCGCATGCCGCACCGCTGGATCGCGCTGGACGCCACCAGCGCACCACCGGACGACGGCGCGTCATTGTCCGCCGCGGCGCTCCTGCGCTGCGATTTCGAGGCGCTGCCGATCGACAGCCAGAGCCTCGATCTGGTCGTGATGCCGCATACGCTCGAACTCGCGCACGACGCGCATCGCGCGCTGCGCGAGGCCGAGCGGGTGCTGCGTCCGGAGGGCCGGCTCGTCATCCTTGGCTTCAATCCGTTCAGCCTGTGGGGCCTGCGCCAGAAGCTCGGGCACCTGCGCCAGCGCCTCGGGCTCGTCGCCGCCAGGCCGCTCTATCTGCCGAGCGACGGCGAGTTCCTGCGCTACGGCCGCCTGCGCGACTGGCTGCGCCTGCTGAGCTTCGAGGTCGAGGGCGGGCGCTTCGGCTGCTACCGGCCGCCGTTCATGTCGGAGAAGGGCCTCGCCCGTTTCGGCTGGATGGATCGCATCGGAGACCGCTGGTGGCCGGTCTTCGGCGCGGTCTACTTTCTGGTCGCCGTCAAGCGCGTGCGCGGCATGCGCCTGGTCGGGCTCGTCCGGCAGCAAAACGCGAAGCCGATCGCGGCGCCGACGGCGGTCGCGAACAACCGCGAAGCCGCATGACGACGTCCTCCGATACCGGGCGCGCGGCGATCCGCCGCCCGCAGGTGACGATCTACACCGACGGCGCGTGCAAGGGCAATCCGGGACCGGGCGGCTGGGGCGCGTGGCTTGCCGCCGACGGCCACGAGAAGGAGCTCTTCGGCGGCGAGCGGCTGACGACCAACAACCGCATGGAACTCACCGCCGTGATCGAGGCGCTGGCGACGCTCAAGCGCAATTGCACGGTGACGATCCACACCGACAGCGAGTACGTCCGCAAAGGCATCACCGAGTGGATTCACGGCTGGAAGCAGCGCGGCTGGAAGACCGCCGACAGGAAGCCGGTGAAGAATGCCGAGCTCTGGGCGCGGCTCGACGCGCTGCGCGAACTGCACGACGTGCACTGGCGCTGGGTCAAGGGCCACTCGGGCGATCCGGGCAACGAGCGCGCCGATGCGCTCGCGAATCGCGGCGCGGCGGCTTACCTCTAGCGCGCAGCGAGCGCGCAGCGCGCCTGGTCCGGGCGCGGGTTTCTCAGTGTTTGCCGGCGCGGTCGACTATGGTCCACTGCGAAGCGGTTTCAAGCAATCGAAGGAGTACCGATGAAGCGCTTTCTGATTCCGGCGTTCGTCGCGCTGGCGATGGCCGGCAGCGCGCAGGCGCAGCAGTTCTTCCGTATCGGCACCGGCGGCACGGCCGGCACCTACTATCCGGTCGGCGGCATGATCGCGAATGCGGTCACGCAGCCCGGCAAGATCATCGTCACCGCGCAGTCGAGCAACGGCTCGGTCGCCAATGTCACGGCCATCGCCGGCGGTGCGATGGAGTCGGGCTTCTCGCAGGCCGACGTGGCCAGCTGGGCCTATACCGGCACCGGCATCTACGAAGGCAAGCCGAAGGTCGCCGACCTGCGCCTGATTGCGACGCTGTATCCGGAAAGCGTGCACCTCGTTGCGCGCAAGGGCTCCGGAATCAAGTCCGTGGCCGACCTCAAGGGCAAGCGCGTCGCACTCGACGAACCCGGGTCGGGCACGCTCGTCGATGCCAAGATGATCCTCGCCGCCTACGGGTTGAGCGAAGCCGATATCAAGCCCGAGTACGTGAAGCCGAACCAGGCCGGCGAGAAGATGAAGGACGGTGCGCTCGACGCATTCTTCTTCGTCGGCGGTGCGCCGGCCGGCGCGATCGCCGAGCTTGCATCGGGCGGCGCCGGCATCGAATTGATCCCGATCGACGGGCCGCAGGCCGAGAAGCTGCGCCAGGCCAGCCCGTTCTTCGCGGTCGACGTGATCCCCGCGGGTACCTACAAGGATGTGGGGCAGGTCCAGACCCTGGCGCTCGGCGCACAATGGGTGACGAGCGCGAAGGCCGACACGCAGACGGTCTACGAGATCACGAAGGCGCTGTTCGCCGACTCGACGCAGAAGACGCTCGCCGCCGGACACGCCAAGGGCAAGCTGATCACGAAGGAGAACGCGGTCAAGGGCGCCGGCATTCCCTTCCATCCGGGCGCCGAGAAGTACTACCGCGAAGTCGGGCTGATCAAATAGCGCCGGCCCGCAGCATCTCGTTTCACAACGGGCGGTCGCGATACCGCCCGTTTTTTGTTCCAGCACCATGACTTCATCTGCCGAGATCGACCCGCGCTCACTGCAGGCGCTGGAGGAGAAGTTCGATCCGGAGATGCGCTTTCGGCCGACGCTGCCGCCGGCGACGACGATCGTCAAGTGGCTGTTGATCGCGCTGTCGTGCTTCCACTACTACACCGCCGGCTTCGGCCTGCTGCGCGAGACGACGCACCGCGCGATCCACATGGCGTTCGTGCTCGGTCTGATCTTCCTTGTCTTCGCCGGCCGCAAGGCGGACGCTGCACCGCGGGCGTCGGTCTGGCGGCCGGGCGGCGTGCCGCTCGTCGACTGGCTGCTCGGGCTCGCGGTCGCCGTCTCGGTGCTCTATATCCCCTACATCTTCGACGATCTCGCATTCCGGGTCGGCAACCCGCTGCCGATCGACGTCGCGATGGGCACCGTGCTGATCGTCGCGCTGCTCGAGGCGACGCGGCGCAGCATGGGTGCGCCGCTGCCGATCATCGCGCTCGTCTTCATGGCCTACGCGCTGTGGGGGCCGATCTTCCCGGGGCTGCTCAAGCACGCCGGTGCGAGCTGGCCGCAGCTCGTCAACCACCTGTATCTCACGAGCCAGGGCATCTACGGCGTTGCGATCGGCGTCGTCGCGACCTACGTCTTTCATTTCGTGCTGTTCGGCGTGCTGGCCACACGCATCGGGCTCGGACAACTCTTCCTCGATATCGCATCCACCGTCGCCGGGCGCTTCGCGGGCGGCCCGGCGAAGGTCAGCGTCTTCGGCTCGGCGATGTTCGGCATGTTGAGCGGCTCGTCGGTGGCGAATGCGGTGACGGTCGGCTCGCTGACGATCCCGGCGATGATCCGCGTCGGCTATCCGCGCCACTTCGCGGCCGGGGTCGAGGCGGCGGCGTCGACCGGCGGGCAGATCACGCCGCCGATCATGGGCGCGGCGGCGTTCCTGATGGTCGAGTTCCTCGCCGTGCCGTACCAGACGATCATCCTCGCCGCGATCGTGCCGGCATTCATGCACTTCTACGGCGTCTTCATGCAGGTGCATTTCGAGGCCAAGCGGCGCGGCCTGCGCGGCCTGACCGAAGCGGAGATGCCCAGGCTGCGCGAGTCGCTCGCGGCACGCTGGCCGACGCTGATTCCGCTCGTCTTCCTGATCGGCATCCTGGTCAGCGGCAGGACGCCCTACCTCGCCGCGTTCAGCGGCATCAGCTCGTGCGCGATCGTCGGGCTGACGACCTCGGTGCGCGGCAACCGGCCGGCCAACTGGACGCTGCTCGTGCTGCTGCATGCGGTGCTCGTCGTCCTCGCCTTCGGCGGCATCGAAAGTCTGGCGGCGAGAGTCGGCCTGTTCGGCGCCGTGATCGTCGGCACGCCGTTCGTGCTGCGCGCGCTCGGCATCCGCGGCCGCATCGGCGCCGACGCGCTGGTCGAAGCCTTCGAGACCGGCGCGAAATATGCGCTGGCGGTCGGCGCGGCGGCGGCGACGGTCGGCATCGTGATCGGCGTCGTCACGCTGACCGGCGTCGGCTTCAAGATCAGCTACATCATCACCACCGCGGCGCAGGCGATCGCGGGCGGGGTGCAGGGTGTGCTGCCACAGGCTTTCGTCAGCGAGCAGAGCCTGACGCTGTTTGCCGCGCTGTTGATGACGGGCGTGGTCTGCGTGCTGATGGGCTGCGGCATACCGACGACGGCGAACTACCTGATCATGGTCGCGGTTGCCGCGCCGACCCTCGTGCAACTCGGCGTGCAGCCGCTCGTCGCGCACTTCTTCGTCTTCTACTACGGCGTGCTGGCCGATATCACGCCGCCGGTCGCGCTGGCCGCCTATGCGGCGGCCGGAATGGCCGGCAGCGATCCGTTCAAGACCGGCAATGCCGCATTCCGGCTCGGCCTGGGCAAGGTGCTGGTGCCGTTCGTATTCGTCTTCTCGCCGTCGCTGCTGCTCGTGACGCAGGGCTTCAACTGGCCCGATTTCGCGACCGCATTCGTCGGCTGCGTGCTCGGCATCACGATCCTCGGTGCCGCCTTCAGCCGCTGGCTCCTGATCGAGATGACGGCCTGGGAGCAGGGCCTGTGCGTCGTCGCGTCGCTGCTGATGATCGTGCCCGGATTCACAAGCATGCTGTTCGGACTTGCGCTGATCGCACCGATGCTCCTGCGGCATCTGGCCGGTTGGCGCGCGGGCCGCGGGCGGGTGGCTTCGGCGAGCTGACGGGCCAGTTGCAAGGAGGCCTTTGGCAGCGCGGCCGAAATCTCTGGCCCGCCCTTCAGATCAGCCCATCGAACGGCAGCACGTCGACCGGCTCGCCGGCGGCGACGTTGCCCTGCGCGTCGCCGAGCACGACGAGGCCGTTGGCGGTGCTCATGCTGCGCAGGATGCCCGAACCCTGCGCGGCGGCGACCGAAACCTGCCAGTTGCCGTCCGCAGCGCGGCTGACGATGCCGCGCTGGAACTCGGTGCGGCCCGGCTTCTTGCGGATCGCGGTCGCGCTCGCGGCGCGCAGCATCGGCAGCGGCTCGACGCTCGCGCCGCTCATCGCGAGCAGCGCGTCGCGAACGAAAGCGTAGAAGGTCACCATCACCGCGACCGGATTGCCCGGCAGGCCGAACAGAATTGCGGCGTGGCCGCCGCGCCCGCTGCCGGGGCCGGCATCGGCGTTTGTGCCGGTGCGGCCCTCGGCGCCTGGCCGGGCGCCGATGCGTCCGATCGCCATCGGCCGCCCCGGCCGCATCGCGATGCGCCAGAACAGCACCTCGCCGAGCCGGGCCATGATCTCCTTCGTGTGGTCGGCCTCGCCGACGCTCACGCCGCCGGACGTGATCACCGCGTCGGCGCAGGCCGCCGCTTCGCGAAAGGCGGCCTCGAGCGCATCCGGGTCGTCGCGCACGACGCCGAGGTCGATCACCTCGACGCCCAGACGCTGCAGCATGCCCCACAGCGTATAGCGGTTGCTGTCGTAAACGCAGCCCGCGTCGAGCGGCTCGCCGATCGATCGCAACTCGTCGCCGGTCGAGAAGAATGCGACCCGCAGCCGCCGCAGCACGGGCACCTCGGCGCTGCCGAGCGACGCGAGCAAGCCGAGGTCGGCGGGGCGCAGCACGCGCCCGGCCTGCAACGCCGCCTCGCCTGCGGCAAGGTCTTCGCCGGCGAAGCGGCGGTTGTCGCCGCTGCGCACGACGCCCGGCGGCACGATGACCGCGTCGCCATCGATGCGGACGAACTCCTGCGGCACGACGGTATCGAGCCCGGCGGGCATCACCGCGCCGGTCGTGATGCGCAGGCACTGACCTGCTTGCACCTCGCCTAGATACGGCTGGCCGGCGAGGCCGGTGCCGGCCAGCGAAAGCCGCGTCGGCGCATCGGCCGCCAGATCGCTGCCGCGCAGCGCATAGCCGTCCATCGCCGCGTTGTCGTGCGCCGGCACGTCGAAGGCCGATACCAGGTCGCGCGCCAGCACGCGCCCGAGCGCCGAGCGCAGCGGCAGCATCTCGACCGCCGTGACGCGCGGCACGAGGCGGGCGATGAACTGGCGCGCCTGCGCGACGGGCAGCGCGCCCGGGTCGTAGCCGCTGACTTCGGCGGCGATCTGGACGAGGCTCTTCATCGGTCAGATTCTCTTGTCGAGCTCGAACACCATCAAGTCCTTGTGATGAAAGCGCGCGCCGATGCGTATCGCGCGCTCCAGCCGGCCGTAGCGCACGAAGCCCATGCCGGCATACAGATCGACGGCGACCGTGTTGTCGCTCGTGACCGAAAGCGTCAGCAGCAGCAGCCCGCGTTCGCGCGCCTGCGCGATGCACGCTTTCAGCAACGCGCGCCCGATGCCGCGCCCGCGCGCAGGGGGCTCGACCATCATGCCGACGACCTTGCCGATGTGGCCGACCTTGACGCGCACGTCGCGTTCGCAGGTCACGGCGCCGATCAGACGCTCGCCCTGCCAGGCGGTCAGCGTGAACGGCCAGCCGCCGTCGGCCGCTCCGGCGAGCCGGGCCAGATAGGTTTCCGGCGGCCGGCGCCGTTCGGTCTCGGCGTCCGAAGTGAAGGCCTGGGGGCGCTCCGCGAGCGCGGCGTCGCGCAGCGCCTTGTACGCCGCCAGGTCGGCCGCGCCCATCGGGCGCAGCAGGACGCCTTCAGTCATCCGCACGCGCCGATGGCGACTGCTGCAGTTCGTGCAGTTCGGCCAGCGTATTCGCGTTCGCAAAAGCGCGCGCATCGTCGAACGGCACTTCGACGCACGCATGCTGCGCCGTCCAGTGGTCGATCTTGCGGCCACCCGCCTGCGAGAAGCGCACCAGGCTCTCGAGCAGCGCCGAATTCATCAGGCAGAACACCGGCTGGGCGCGCATCTCGCCTGCCTCGGGGGCGCAGGCGACGGCGATCTCGGCCTTCGCTTGGGCGAGCGCTGCCGCCATCCGCGCGACGAGGTCGGCCGGAAAGAGCGGCGAGTCGCACGGCACCGTGACGAGGTAGGGCGTTTCGCACTGCTCGAGGCCGGCGACGAAGCCGGCGAGCGGCCCGGCGAAGTCGCCGCTGGCGTCGGTGAATACGGGCGCGCCGAACGATTCGTAGGCGGCGAGGTTGCGATTCGCATTCAGCAGCACGCGCCCGACCTGCGGCGCGAGGCGAAGCATCGCGTGCATCGCCAGCGGCATGCCCTGGTAGCTCTGCAGGCCCTTGTCGACGCCGCCCATGCGGCTGCCGCGGCCGCCGGCGAGCACGAGGCCGGTGATGTCAGTGCGCGCGATCACGGGCCACGGCGCGGCGAATCGACCGGGAACGAGTCGGCCATGCGGCGCGGCCCCTTCATCACCGCCGTCACCCAGCAGCCGACGGCCACCGCGAGCAGCATCGACAGCGCGGCGAAGATCGTGCCGGCGACCAGATAGTCGATCAGCAGGACGCGGCGCGCGGCGTCGAACGCCGCCTGCGACTCGATGCCGTGCTTGACCCAGGCGCCCGCCGCCCACGGCAGCGCAACGCTCGCCGCCGCGGCCCAGGCGAGCCGGTTGCGAACGGCGCGCGGGAAGAGCTTCATCCGCCGATGTAGTGCATCTCGACGCGCTTCGGTGCCGCGGCGTCGGCGCCGTGCTCGCGCGGCAGTGCGCTGCGCAGCTCCGAGTAGCGGTCGTCGCGCTGCTGCCAGATCGGCGCGATCGCGGCCGAGATCTGCGCGTCGCTGCAGCCGCCGCGCAGCAGCGCCCGCAGGTCGTGGCCGTGCGTCGCGAACAGGCACAGGAAGAGCTTGCCCTCGGTCGAGAGGCGCGCGCGGTTGCAGTCGCGGCAAAACGCCTGCGTGACGCTCGAGATGACGCCGATCTCGCCCGCGCCGTCCACGTAGCGCCAGCGCTGCGCCGTCTCGCCGACCGCCTGCGCCTGCAGCGGCTCGAGCGCGAACTCGGCTTGCAGCCGCGCGATCACGTCCTTCGAGGGCAGCACCTCGTCCATCCGCCAGCCGTTGCTCGCGCCGACGTCCATGTATTCGATGAAGCGCAATACCGCGCCGCTGCCGCGGAAGTGGCGTGCCATGCGAACGATCTCGTGGTCGTTCGTGCCGCGCTTGACGACCATATTGACCTTCACCGGGCCGAGGCCGACTTCCATCGCCCGATCGATGCTGCGCAGCACGTCGGCGACCGGGAAGTCGACGTCGTTCATGCGCCGGAAGATCGCATCGTCGAGCGCGTCCAGGCTGACGGTGACGCGCGCGAGGCCGGCATCCTTCAACGCCTGCGCCTTGCGCGCGAGCAGCGAGCCGTTCGTCGTCAGTGTCAGGTCCAGCGCGCGGCCGTCCGGCGTGCGCAGCGCGCTCAGCTGCGCGACCAGCTCCTCGACGTTCTTGCGCAGCAGGGGCTCGCCGCCGGTGAGGCGGATCTTGCCGACGCCGTGCGCGACGAAGAGGCGGGTGACGCGCGTGATCTCCTCGAAGCTCAGGAGCGAGCTGTGCGGCAGGAAGGCGTAGTCCTTGCCGAACAACTCCTTGGGCATGCAGTAGCTGCAGCGGAAGTTGCAGCGGTCGGTGACCGAGATGCGCAGATCGCGCAGCGGCCGCCCGATGCGGTCCGAGACGATTCCGGTCGGCGGCTGCGCGTGCTCGGGCACGCGCGGCACCGCGGCGGCGTAGCGCTGATCGGCAAGCGGAATCACTCTTTCGGGCATGTGCCGATTGTCCCTTGTTTCCCGCAACCGGCGGCCGATGGCCGTCAAACCAGCGCGCTGCGGGGGGCATTCGCCGGCGTTCGTCGCGCGGCATCAAATGGTGCAGACTGTGCAATATCGAATCACCGGAACCGGATCGGAGGAATGCATGTTCAAGGCCCTGCTGCTCGACAAGGACGACGCCGGCTTTCGCGCCGAACTGAAATCGCTGGACGATGCCGCGCTGCAGGCGGCAACGCCGGATGCGGACGTGCTGGTCGCCATCGAAGCCTCGACCCTCAACTACAAGGACGGCCTTGCGATCACGAATCGCGGGCCGGTCGTGCGGCGCTGGCCGATGGTGCCCGGCATCGACGGCGCGGGCACGGTTCTCGAGAGCAGGGATGCAAGGTGGAAGGCGGGCGACAAGGTTGTCTTGAACGGCTTTGGCGTCGGTGAGACGCATTGGGGCTGCCTGGCCGGCCGCGCGCACCTGAAGGGCGATTGGCTGGTCGCGCTGCCCGCGCGCTTCACGCCGTTCGATGCGATGGCGATCGGCACCGCCGGATATACCGCGATGCTGTGCGTGATGGCACTGCAGCGGCACGGCGTGCGGCCGGGCAGCGGCGACGTGCTCGTGACCGGTGCGACCGGCGGCGTCGGCAGCGTCGCCGTCAGCCTGCTCGCGCGGGCCGGCTTTCGCGTCGTCGCGTCCACCGGCAAGGCCGGCGAGGAAGCGTATCTGCGCGAGCTCGGCGCGTCCGAGGTGATCGATCGCGCGGCGCTCGCCGCGCCCGGCAAGCCGTTCCAGAAGGAACGCTGGGCGGCGGCCGTCGATACGCTGGGCAGCCACACGCTCGCCAATGTCTGCGCCCAGATGCGCTACGGTGGCGCCGTCGCCTCGTGCGGGCTGGCGCAGGGGTCGGATCTAGCGCTGACGGTGATGCCCTTCATCCTGCGCGGCGTCGCGCTGCTCGGCGTCGACAGCGTGATGGCGCCGCTCGCGCTGCGCGAAGAGGCCTGGTCGCGGCTGGCGAGCGAACTGGCGCCCGAGGCGCTGGCGTCGATCCCGCATCAGATCGGGCTCGACGAAGCGATCGCCAAGGCCGGCGATTTGATCGACGGCAAGGTTCGCGGCCGCATCGTCGTGCGCATCGGCTGACGCAGCCTTCGCGTCAGCGCTGCGCAAGCAGGGTGGCGAAGACTGGCGCCCGATCGCATCGCCGTACGGGCGTATCGTCATTCACTGCAGATTCTCGAACCCCGGAGACAGACCATGGACTACGCAAGCTTCTATCGCCGCTCGATCGACGACCGCGACGCCTTCTGGACCGAGCAGGCCAAGCTCATCGACTGGCATCGCCCCTTCGATCAGGTCTGCGACTACAGCAACCCGCCGTTCGCGCGCTGGTTCGTCGGCGGCCAGACGAATCTGTGCCACAACGCGATCGACCGCCACCTCGCGACGCGCGCGGATCAGAACGCGCTGATCTTCGTCTCGACCGAGACCGGCGAGGAACGCGTCTACAGCTTTCGCGAACTGCACGCCGAGGTGCAGCGCATGGCGGCGATCCTCGTCTCGCAGGGCGTCAAGCAGGGCGACCGGGTGCTGATCTACATGCCGATGATCGCGCAGGCGGCGTTCGCGATGCTGGCCTGCGCGCGCATCGGCGCGATCCACTCGGTCGTCTTCGGCGGCTTCGCCAGTTCGAGCCTCGCGAGCCGGATCGACAACGCCGAACCGGTGCTCGTCGTAAGCAGCGACGCCGGCAGCCGCAGCGGCAAGGTCGTGCCGTACAAGGGGCTGCTCGACGAGGCGATCCGGCTCGCGAAGCACAAGCCGGCGAAGGTGCTGATGATCGACCGCAAGCTCGCCGCATTCGACGCCGTCGCCGGGCGCGACCTCGACTATGCGACGCTGCGCGAGCAGCACATGCATACGGTCGTGCCGTGCGTCTGGGTCGATTCGGCGCACCCCAGCTATACGCTCTACACGAGCGGCACGACCGGCACCCCGAAGGGCGTGCAGCGCGATACCGCCGGCTATGCTGTCGCGCTCGCGGCGAGCATGAAGCACATCTTCTGCTGCAACCCCGGCGAGACCTACTTCTCGACGAGCGATATCGGCTGGGTCGTCGGCCACAGCTATATCGTCTACGGGCCGCTGATCGCCGGCATGGCGACGATCTTCTACGAAGGGCTGCCGACGCGCCCCGACGCCGGCATCTGGTGGCGCCTGGTCGAGAAATACAAGGTCACCGCGATGTTCTCGGCGCCGACCGCGGTGCGGGTGCTCAAGAAGCAGGATCAGTCCTACCCCTCGAAATACGACCTGTCGTCGCTGCGCGCGCTCTTCCTCGCTGGCGAGCCGCTGGACGAGCCGACCGCGCAGTGGATCGCCGGCGCGCTCGACAAGCCCATCATCGACAACTACTGGCAGACCGAATCCGGCTGGCCGATCCTGACCGTCGCCAACGGCGTGCAGAAGATGGCGAGCAAGTTCGGCAGCCCCGGCGTCGCGATGTACGGCTACGACATCAAGCTGCTCGACGAGAATACCGGCGAGGAGATGAAGGGCGCCGGCAAGAAGGGCGTGCTCGCGATCGAGGGCCCGCTGCCGCCGGGGTGCATGCAGACCGTCTGGCGCGACGACGAGCGTTTCGTGCAGACCTACTGGAAGACGGTGCCCGGCAAGCTCGTCTACAGCACCTTCGACTGGGCGGTGCGCGACGAGGACGGCTACTACTTCATCCTCGGCCGCACCGACGACGTGATCAACGTCGCCGGCCACCGGCTGGGCACGCGCGAGATCGAGGAGGCGATTTCGAGCCATCCGAACGTCGCCGAGGTCGCCGTCGTCGGCGTCGCCGATCAACTGAAAGGCCAGGTCGCGATGGCCTTCGTCATCGCAAAGGATGCGAGCGCGCTCGGCGACGAAGCGGCCAAGCTCAAGCTCGAGGGCGATATCATGAAACGCGTCGATCAGACGCTCGGCGCCGTTGCCCGGCCGTCGCGCGTGCGCTTCGTCAGCGCGCTGCCGAAGACGCGCTCGGGCAAGCTGCTGCGCCGCGCGATCCAGGCCGTCTGCGAAAGCCGCGACCCGGGCGACCTGACGACGATCGAGGATCCGAGCGCGCTGCAGCAGATCAAGGACTTCTTCCCCTCAGCCTGAGGCATCCGGCCGGCGCGGGCGAGGTTTGCGGCATGATTCGCTCATGGACCGCGCCGCGACCCTCGACCTCCTGAGCCGGAACAAGCCGGAGATGCGGCGCCGCTTTGGCGTGCGTGCGTTGGCGCTGTTCGGATCGCGGGCGCGCGATCAGCCGCGCGGCGCGAGCGACGTCGATATCCTCGTCGAGTTCGACGGACCCGCCACCTCCGCGCGCTACTTCGGCTTGCAGTTCTTCCTCGAAGACCTGCTCGGCAAGCCGGTCGATCTGGTCACGCGGCAAGCCCTGCGGCCACAGTTGCGGCCTTTCGTCGAGCGCGACGCGATCCATGTCTGACGCAGCAACACCACGCGAGTGGCACTTCTATGTCGAGGACATGATCGCCTTCTGCGACAAGGTGCTCCTCTACACGCGAGGTCTCGAGCGCACAACCTTCGCGGCCGACCCGATGCGCTACGACGCCACGCTCAGGAACCTCGAACTGATCGGCGAAGCGGCAACCCGCCTGCCTGAGACTGTGCGGGAATCAGCGCCGGACGTGCCTTGGCGGTTGATCGTCGCAGTGCGCAACCGACTGATCCACGGCTATCTCGGCATCGACGACGACACGGTGTGGAGCATCGTCACGGATGACGTCGTCCCGTTGCGGGCGGCACTTGCACGCCTGCTCGCCGCACAGCCGAATCGATGAGCGACACGCCGTTGTTCCGTGCATTCCTCGCCGCTGTTCGTGGCACGTACAGCGCCGACGCAGGGGTCAATCGAGCGGCCAGGTCGCGACGGCCTTCGTCATCGAGCGCTTCCAACGCGTGCGTCGCGTGAGTTCGCATCGCTGATTCCCCCGAATGGGGGAGCACGCATCCAGAAAGACGCGGCTGGCCCGACAGGGGGTGTCCTGCGGGCCGCATTTCGGACTTCGGAGGGATGGGCAGCGCGCCGCGGCCCATGAACACTGCATCCCGGATTCATCGAAGGGGTGCAGATCATGGCGAGAATGGCGTTTTCCGCGGCGCAGACAGATTTCAGGATCGAGCTGGCGACGGCCGGACTGGCGCTGGTTCCGACCGAGATCGAAGCGCAACCGGGCTGGTCGATCGACGACGAGTCCATGGGCCCCGGCTGGCACGATTCGTCGTGGATGCTGAAGAAGGGTCTGGACGTGATCGAAGACCCGCCGCCGGCCGCGATTCCCACCGAATGGGCGCTGCGCTGGTGGATCGCATCGAACGCGGCGCCTGCGCCGCGCTGAGGCACTACAGCACGTCCGACGCGAAATCCGCGAGCCGCGAGCGCTCGCCGCGCGCGAGCGTCACGTGCCCGCCGTGCGGCCAGCCCTTGAAGCGGTCGACGGCGTAGGTCAGGCCCGAGCTGCCTTCGGTGAGATACGGCGTATCGATCTGCGCCAGGTTGCCGAGACAGACGATCTTCGTGCCCGGCCCGGCGCGCGTGATCAGCGTCTTCATCTGCTTCGGGGTCAGGTTCTGCGCTTCGTCGATGATGACGAACTTGTTCAAGAAGGTGCGCCCGCGCATGAAGGCCATGCTCTTGATCTTGATCTTGCTGCGCACGAGGTCGTTGGTCGCCGCACGCCCCCATTCGCCGGCGCCGCCGTCGCCGCGCGAGAGCACCTCGAGGTTGTCGTCGAGCGCGCCCATCCACGGGTTCATCTTCTCTTCCTCGTTGCCGGGCAGGTAGCCGATGTCCTCGCCGACGGGCACCGTGACGCGGGTGACGATGATCTCGCTGTAGCGCCGGTCGTCCATCACCTGCGAGAGGCCGGCGGCAAGCGTCATCAGCGTCTTGCCGGTGCCGGCGGTGCCGGTCAGCGTGACGAAGTCGCAGTCCGGATCGAGCAGCAGGTTGAGCGCGAAGTTCTGCTCGCGGTTGCGCGCCGTCACGCCCCAGACCGAGTTCTTCGCGTGCGTGTACTCCTTGAGCGTGCGCAGCACGGCGGTCTTGCCGGTGATCTCGACGACCTTGGCGTAGAGCGGCGCGGCGCCGGCCGCCTCGAGGTAGGCGAACTGGTTGACGAAGAGCGCCGGCACGAGCGGGCCGGCGATGCGGTAGTAGGTCAGCCCGCCCTGGTTCCAGCTTTCCATCGTCTTGCCGTGCTGGTCCCAGAAATCCGCCGGCAGCGCCAGCACGCCGGTGTAGAGCAGGTCGCCGTCCTCGAGCGTCTTGTCGTTGTAGTAGTCCTCGGCCGCGAGGCCGAGCGCGCGCGCCTTGATGCGCATGTTGATGTCCTTGGACACCAGCACGACTTCGCGCCCCTTCATCTGCTCGCCCAGGGCCTTGACGACGCCGAGGATCTGGTTGTCCGCCTTGCCCTGCGGCAGCCCGGCCGGCAGCGAAGCGTCGACGAACGAGGTCTGGAAGAAGAGCTTGCCGCCGGCTTCGCGATGGCCGGTGCGCGCGAGCGGCAGGCCCGCGCTCATATCGTTGCCGCCGTTGCCGCGCGTCGCCGCCGCAGCGAGCGCGTCGAGGTCGCGGCTCACCTGGCGCGCGTTGCGCGCGACCTCGCTCATCCCCTTCTTGTGATCGTCGAGTTCCTCGAGCGTGATCATCGGCAGGTAGATATCGTGCTCCTCGAAGCGGAAGATCGACATCGGGTCGTGCATCAGCACGTTGGTGTCGAGCACGAACAGGCGCGCCGGGCCGGTGCCGCGCGGCGTGCGCGCGCGGCGCGGCGCAGCGGCGACCTCGCGCGCGGGCGCCGGTGCGGCGTGCGTCAGCGCGGTCACGACCGAGGGGGCGGCACGGGTGTCCAGCAGGTCCAGCAGCGCGGGCTCGCCGGTCGGGGCCGACGCCTTGTGCGATCGCACCGGCCTTGGCGCCGCCTGGGATTCGAAGTCTTCCGCGCCGAGCAGGGCGGCGGGTTTTGCGGGTGGCTTGGGCAGGGGCATGGTTCGGGAAGCGGGTTCAGGGATGAGATGGTTGCAGGTCGTGTCCGCACGCGGCATCGATCCGCGGCAGGGCTGCAATGCGTCCAAACAAAAGAAGCCGCGCAGTCACCTAGGGAAACGCTGAACAATTCGGCCCGAATCCTGCTTGAATAGGCCCCCATGAAGCACCGACCGCACCGGCCCCAGCAACTGAGTTTTGCCAGCTACGAGTTCGCGCAGAAGAAGCGCGTGACGCGGCGCGAGAAGTTTCTCGCGG
>CALMIL010000054.1 GCA_937864005.1 uncultured Burkholderiales bacterium | reverse complement strand
ACCAACGCCACCCTCGAATCCATCGCACAAGCCCTGTTCAAGAGCTGGTTCATCGATTTCGACCCGGTGCGCGCCAACGCCGAGGGCCGCGAGCCCGAAGGCATGGACGCCGCCACCGCCGCCCTGTTCCCCGCCGAGTTCGAGGAATCGGCGCTCGGGTTGATTCCGAAGGGCTGGAGGGTGGCCACGGTAGCAGACGCCGTTGAGTTCAACCCGTTGCGCGCCCTGCCCAAAGGCACCGAGTCGCGCTACCTGGAGATGGCGAACGCGCCAACGAGCGGCCATCGGCCCCTGGAGCGCACAGAACTGCGTGCCTTTTCTTCCGGCTGCAAGTTTCGCCATGGCGACGCACTGCTCGCGAAAATCACCCCCTGCCTGGAAAACGGCAAGTCTGCGTTCGTCGACTTCCTCGAAGAGCATGAGACTGGGTGGGGGTCGACCGAATTCATCGTTCTGCGGGCGAAGCCGGTGCTGCCGCTGTACGGAGCGTACTTGCTGGCCCGATATGAGCCGTTCCGACAGTTCGCAATCCAGGCGATGACCGGAACCAGCGGACGGCAACGCGTTGATCTCTCACGGCTGAAGCAGTTCCCGCTGGCGTTGCCGGCCGATTCGTCTATCGCAGCCGCGGCGGAGCCAATGCTGCGGGCGCTGCAATTGCGCATCGCAGCCAACGACGAACAGGCCAAGACCTTGGCCGTCCTGCGCGACACGCTGCTCCCCCGCCTCATCTCCGGCAAGCTGCGCCTGCCCGAAGCCGAGGCCGTCGTCGCCGAAGCCGCCACTGCCTGAGCGCACCACCCGCAGTCGCGGCCTTCGCACGCCGACTGACCCGGAGGCCGGTTTGCCAATCCTTGCCAAACAGGGTACGCTGCCCGCATGAGCACGATGAACATCTCGCTTCCCGACGAGTTGAAGGTCTTTGTCGACCAGCAGGTCGGCAGCCGCGGCTACGCCAGCAGCAGCGAATACGTGCGCGAGCTGCTGCGCAAGGAGCACGACAGGGAGAAGCTGCGCGCGCTCATCCTCGATGGCGTGGCGTCGGGGCGCAGCGGCGTCGTGGCCGACAAGGCGTTTTTCGACGGCCTGCGCAAGCGCGTCAGGCAGCAGGCGGCCCGCGCCAAGCCCGCCGCCAAACCGGCGCACAAGCCGGCGCGCAAGCCGGTCATCAAGGGCTGACCCCGGCGTGACCAAGCCGGTCATTCCCAGCCGACTGGCGCTGCGCGACATCGACGAGGCCTGGTCACACTACCTCGGCGAGGCGGGCGTCGCGGTCGCCGAAGGCTTCCTCGCTTCGCTGGAGGAGGCATTTGCGCTGCTCGGGCGCCAGGGCGGCATCGGCTCGCCGCGCTGGGCGCACGAACTGGGCGTCGAGGGCCTGCGCTGCTGGCCGCTCACCGGCTATCCGTATCTGCTGTTCTACTTCGAGCACGACGACGCGGTGGACCTGGCGCGCCTGCTGCACGGGGCGAGAGACATCGCCGCCACGTTGGCCGGGCCCGAGGCCGGAGGGCCGAGGTGAAGGCGGTCATCAGCGAAGATGCCGTCGAGCAGGCCATGCTCGAATGGCTCGCCGGCCTGGGCTGGTCCACGGCCCACGGGCCCGACATCTCCCCGCCCGATGCCCGCACGCAGGGCCCCGAGCGCGCCAGCTACCGCGAGGTGGTGCTGGCCGGCCGGCTGCGCGAGGCCATCGCGCGGCTGAACCCGCACGTTCCGCCCGGCGCCCGCGACGATGCGCTGCGCCGCGTGCTCAGCCCCAATGTGCCGGGCCTCGTCAACGCGAACCGGCAGTTGCACCGCTGGATGGTGGACGGCGTGCCGGTGGAGTTCCAGAAGGACGGCGAAACGCGCGGCGACCGCGTGCGGCTGCTGGACTTTGCGGACGTGGCGGCCAACGACTTCCTCGCCGTCAACCAGTTTTCGGTGCAGGGCCCGAAGCTGACGCGCCGGCCCGACGTGCTGCTGTTCGTCAACGGCCTGCCGCTGGTGCTGTTCGAGCTGAAGAACCCCGGCGACGAGGACGCAAACATCTGGGCGGCGTGGAACCAGCTCCAGGCCTACCACCAGGACATCCCCGACCTGTTCCACGCCAACGTGCTGCAGGTCATCAGCGACGGCATCCAGGCGCGCATGGGCTCGCTCACCAGCGACCGCGAGCGCTTCATGGCTTGGCGCACCATCGACGGCGTGGCCACCGACCCGCTGGGCGCCATGCGCGAGCTGGAGACGCTGGTGCTGGGCCTGTGCCAACGCGAGCTGCTGCTGGAGTACCTGCGCCACTTCGTGCTGTTCGAGGACGACGGCCGGCTGGTCAAGAAGGTGGCCGGCTACCACCAGTTCCACGCGGTGCGGGCCGTGGTGGAGAGCGTGCTGGCGGCGTCGGCACCGGGCGGCACGCGCAAGGGCGGCGTGGTCTGGCACACGCAGGGCGCCGGCAAGAGCATCGAGATGACCTGCCTAGCCGGCGCGCTGATGGCGCACCCAGGCATGGGCAACCCGACGCTGGTGGTGGTGACCGACCGCAACGACCTGGACAACCAGCTGTTCGGCGTGTTCGCCGCCGCCAGCGAGATGCTGCGCGAAACGCCGGCCCAGGCCGACACCCGGCCCGAGCTGCGCCGGCTGCTGGCCAACCGGCCCTCGGGCGGCATTATCTTCACGACCATCCAGAAGTTCACGCCGGGCGAGGACGAGGACAGCTTCCCGGTGCTCTCGGACCGGCGCAACATCGTCGTCATCTGCGACGAGGCGCACCGCACGCAATACGGCTTCGAGGCGCGGCTGGTGAATGGCAAGGGCAAGCCGGCCGAGCCGGCTGCCAACGACGGCCAGGCGCTGCAGGTGGCCGAGCCGCGTGCCAACTACCAGGCCGGCAGCGCCGTGCGCTATGGCTACGCCCAGCACCTGCGCGACGCGCTGCCGGGCGCCACGTTCGTCGCCTTCACCGGTACGCCGGTGTCCCTGAGCGACCGCGACACGCGCGCCGTGTTCGGCGATTACGTCCACATCTACGACATCGAGCAGGCGGTGCGCGACGGCGCCACCGTGCCCATCTACTACGAGAGCCGGCTGGCCCGGCTGGAGCTGAAGGAGGCCGATGTCTCGCAGCTCGACAGCGAGGTGGACGAGCTGACCGAGGACGAGGAAGGCGACGCCGCCAAGGTAGCCAAGCTGCGCCGCTGGGCCGCGCTGGAGCAACTGGTCGGCGCGCCGCCGCGCATCCAGAAGGTGGCGGCCGACATCGTGGCCCACTTCGAGAACCGGCTGACCGCGATGGACGGCAAGGCGATGGTCGTGGCGATGAGCCGCGACATCTGCGTGCACCTTTACAACGCCATCGTCGCGCTGCGGCCCGACTGGCACAGCGACGACCCGATGCAGGGCGCCATCAAGGTGGTGATGACGGGCTCGGCCACGGACAAGGCGCTGCTCAAGCCCCACATCTACCCCAAGGACGTGCGCAAGCGCCTGGAGACGCGCTTCAAGAACCCGGCCGACCCGTTCAAACTGGTCATCGTGCGCGACATGTGGCTCACCGGCTTCGACGCGCCCTGCCTGCACACGATGTACGTGGACAAGCCCATGCGCGGCCACAACCTGATGCAGGCCATCGCGCGGGTGAACCGCGTCTTCAAGGACAAGCCCGGCGGCCTGGTGGTGGACTACATCGGCATCGCCAACGAGCTGAAGGCGGCCCTGGCCGACTACACCCAGGCCCACGGGCGTGGCAAGCCGACCATCGACGCGCACGAGGCCCTGGCCGTGCTGCAGGAGCAGATGGACGTGCTGCACGACATGCTGCACGGCGTCGAGTACACCGACTTCCGTAGCAAGGCCTGGCAGCTGTTGCCGGCGGTGGCCAACCATGGGCTGGGGCTGGATGATGGCAAGAAGCGCTTCGCCGACACGGTGCTGGCGGCGAGCAAGGCCTTCGCGCTGTGCTGCACGCTGGACGAGGCCCTGGCCTATCGGGACGAACTGGCCTTCCTGCAGGCGGTGAAGGCGGCGCTGACCAAGCACGCCGGCGCCGACAAGAAGCTGGCCGACGAGCAGAAGGAACACGCGCTGCGGCAAATCATCAGCCGCGCGGTGGTCAGTGACGAGGTCATCGACATCTTCTCGGCCGCCGGCCTGAAGCGGCCGGATATCGGCGTGCTGTCCGACGAGTTCCTGGAAGACGTGCGCCACATGAAGGAGCGCAACCTCGCCGTCGAGTTGCTGGAGCGGCTGCTGAAGGGCGAAATCAAGTCGCGCTTCAAGACCAACGTCGTGCAGAGCGCCAAGTTCTCCGAGCTGCTGCAGCAGAGCCTGACCCGCTACCGCAACCGGGCCGTGGAGACGGCGCAGGTCATCGAAGAACTCATCGAGATGGCCAAGAAGTTCCAGGCCGCCGCGCAGCGTGGCGAAAGCCTGGGTCTGAACCACGACGAGCTGGCGTTCTACGACGCGCTGGCTGCCAACGAGGCGGCGGTGCGCGAGCTGGGCGATGCGACGCTGAAGAAGATTGCCGTCGAGCTGACGACGAGCCTGCGCAAGTCCGTCACCGTGGACTGGGCGAAGCGTGAGACGGTGAGGGCCAGGCTGCGCGTGATGGTGAAGACGCTACTCAAGCGCTACAAATACCCGCCGGACCGGCAGGAGGAGGCGACCGAGACGGTGCTGCGGCAGGCGGAGTCGCTCTCGGCCGAATGGGCGGCGGGCTGAAGTCTGCGGCCGGCGCCGCAGGGCGCGGTAGAGCAGGGCCCGTCAAGACCCGCTCGAAAGCGCCGGAACACGCACGCGGCAACGGATGCCGCGGGACGCGACCTCGCCCCATTCGACCTCGCCGCCGAGCTGCTTGACGCGCTTGCGCACGCCGCCGAGCCCGAGTCCGTGCGACCAGCGCAGAGGGTCGCGCCCGCGGCCGTCGTCGCTGACTTCGAGCGCGAGGCGATCACCGTCGAGCTGCAGCGAAACGTCGACCCGGGTCGCGCCGGCGTGAGCGATCGTATTGCTCACGAGCTCGCGCAGAATGCGGGTCAGCGCCGACCACTGCGCGACATTGAGCGATACGTCGCGACCGGCATCGAAGGTCCAGCCGAGCGCGATATCGGCCGCCGTCAGGCGGTGCGTCAGGTCTGCCTTCCACTCGGCGGCGGCGTGACTCAGCCGGTGGTTGCCCTTGGCCAGCCCGCGCGTCAGGGTCTTCAGATCCTTCAGGGTGTGGCGCAGATATTCTTCCATCTCGGGCGACTGCGCCTGGTACATCAATGTCAGCAGCCTGGCGCCGATATCGTCGTGCAGGTCCTGCGCGATGCGGGTGCGTTCCTCGTTGCGTCCCTGCTCGACGGCGCGGTCGAACAGCACCGCGCGCCGCAACTGCTCGACGATCCGATCCGCGAGCCGCGCATCCTCGATCGTGAAGCGCCGGCGCCCGCGCTGCGCATGGCGCAGGCGGACCGATGTGCCGGCGGCGGGCGCGTCGGGCTCCGGCGCGAGCACCGGGACCGGCGCCACGAGCGTCGCGCCGCGGTCCTCGATGCGTGTTGCGCCGAGCCGGTCATCGCCGAGGCCGGCCTGCATCGGCTCGAAGCACTCGCTCAGCAGCTTGCGCAGCAGGTCGGGCGTGCGCTCGGGATGGGACTCGACCTCGCGCACGCTGCGGTAGAGCTGCTCGAAAACACGCTCGGTCGTGAGCCGGGTGCGGCTCAGCAGCTGATTGAGTATCCACTGGCGCGCGCCCGCATAGACGGCCAGCGCGATGAAGAACGACAGCGTCAGCGATGCGAACGCGCCGAACGAGAAGACGGCGACGAACAGCAGGTCGAGCGAGGTCGCGACCGTGCTGACCGCGGCGAGCAGCGAGAACTCGCGCAGGATCTGCTGCGAACGGGCGAAGAACGGAACCAGCAGCAGCAGCGAGGCCAGAAAAACGATCCAGATCGTCGATGCGACGCCCGTCAACGGGTGTGCCGCGCCGGCCATCCGCATCGCCGTCACGATCGCGAGCGTGAGCAGGATCCAGGTCGCGGCCACGAGCAGGCCGAAGCGCCGCAGCTGCAGCACGAGCGGGTCGGGCTGCACCCGGTACGACGCGCTCAGGATCGCGACGCCAAGCAGGCAAAGGGCGAAGACGCCGAGCTGTGTCCACCACCACGCATGGGTCAGCCAGCCGAGCGCCTGGAGCGCGATCAGCACCGCCGCGCAGGCCCAGGCCGTCGCCGCAAGCCCCGGCGCAGCGCGAATGCGCGGCGCATGCCGGCTGCACAGCTGCACCGCCGCGGCCGCGGTGACGAAATCGAAGGCCATGCGCGCCGTCATGTCCCACTCGGCGATCGCTTGCGGCAGCCCCAGCCGCGGCGTCGACGCGGCCGCGATGAAGACCAGATTGCCGGACTGGCACAGCGCCATCAGCGCATACAGCAGGTTGTGCCTGGAAGGGTCGGCCAGCACCATCACCATCGCCGACAGATAAAGCGCGAGCGCGATCGCCGACATCAGCCAGAACATTCCGCCCAGGCCGTCGAAACCAAGGTGGCGCAGCGGCACATCGACCTGCGCGCCGTCGCTGAAGTGCATGCGTGGCGCGGGCTGGCGGAGCAGTTCGGAGAGTCCGGCGTGTAGCGTGCGATGCCGGGCGCGCGCCTCGTCGTCGATCATCCAGCGCGGCGACCGGCGCAGCGCGAGCGCGTCGGGCAGTTCCAGCCGGTGTGTTCCCGCGCTCAGGGCGACGAGCCGCTTGCCGGCGTACGGCTCGAGTGCATCGCCCGCGCCCGCGCCGAGCGCGATGCCTCCCGCCGCGCCGGCCTGCCACGGCGCGACGAGCTGCTCGGCATCGGCCAGGCCCCGCGCCAGCACGAAGAGGCCGCCGCAGCCGATCAGGGCCGCGCCGACGAGCAGGCGCAGCCGCCATCCCATCCATCGCAATGCGCGGTCGTCCTGCGGCGCAGCGCGGGTGGCCGGTGCCAGCGCCTCGATCGGGGTCACGGCAGAACCTGCAGACTCTGCCAGGCGGCCGTCGCGGCTTGCCGGCATGCGTCACCCGCCGCGCTAGACGAGTCCCTGCTTGCTCGCAAGCACCGCGGCTTCGGCGCGGCTCGAGACGTTGAGCTTCTTGTAGATCGACTTGATGTGGTCGTTCACCGTGAACCACTTGATGCCCATCAGGTTCGCGATCTCCTTGATCGTGAATCCCTTGCTGAGATAGGTCAGCACTTCGCTCTCGCGTGGTGTGAGCCGCTCGTGATCGAGCGGCGCGCCGCGCCCGAGCGGCATCGGACGGCTGCTCTGGAATCCGGACGGCGGCGCCGGGGGATTGCTGGTTCGGCCGGCGGCCGCGACGGGCGCTGCCTGGCCGTGCCGGAAATGCGTCAGCAGCCGGCGCGCGATCGCCGGCGACAGCGGCGGCTGGCCGCGCACGATCTTCTGCAGCTCCTCGACCAGCACCTCGAAGCGGTCCTCCTTCAGCAGATAGCCGTCGGCGCCGCACTGCAGCGCCGGAAAGAGGTGATCGTCGTCGGAATAGAGCGTCGTGACGATCTTGGTGGCCGGGTAGTGCGCGAGCAACTGCAGCAGCTCCATGCCGTTGCCGTCCGGCAGTTCGAGATCGACCAGCACGAGCTTGAAAGGGTCGAGCGGCGGCTGGCCTTCGGTCGGCAGCCCGACCTGCCCGCGCGCCGTTTCCAGGTCACCCGCTTCGGTGATGAGGATCGTGTCGCTGAAACTCTCGCGCACGACCCGGCACAGGAAGCTGCGCGCCACCGGGTTGTCTTCGAGGATCAGCACCTTGACTGCCATGATTCGCGTCGTCTCCTCGCCGGATCGCGGCTGCGAATGTTGCGCCGCGGAATCCTAACGCACTCCGGGCGCGCGCGGTAACAGCGTGTCCGCCGCGGCGCTGGCGGCACGCCAGGGTGTCGGTCCGGCGCTGCGCCACTCCCTACAATCGCGCCATGCGCATCCTGATCGCGAACGACGACGGCTATCTGGCACCCGGCCTCGAGGCCCTGGTGCGGGCCTGCGCCGGGCTCGGCGAGATCGACGTCGTCGCGCCGGAGCAGAATGCGAGCGGCACGTCGAACTCGCTCACGCTGAATCGCCCGTTGTCGGTCTTCAGCGCACCCAACGGCTATCGCTACGTGAACGGCACGCCATCCGACTGCGTCCATGTGGCGCTCACCGGTGTGCTCCGGCAGCGGCCGGACCTGGTGCTCTCGGGGATCAACAACGGCGCCAACATGGGCGACGACACCTTGTATTCGGGCACCGTCGCGGCGGCGATGGAAGGCTATCTGTTCGGCGTTCCGGCAATCGCGTTCTCGCTCGTCGACCGCGGCTGGGAACACCTGGACGCCGCGGCGCGCGTCGCGCGGGCGATCCTCGAGCGGGTGCTGGCCGCGCCGCCGCAGGACGCCGCGCCATGGCTGCTCAACGTGAATATCCCGAACCGCGCCGATGCCGATCGCCTGCCGATCGCGGTGACCCGCCTCGGGCGGCGCCACTCGAGCAAGCCCGCGATCCGCCAGACCAATCCGCGCGGCGAACCGATCTACTGGATCGGCCCGGCCGGCGATGCGCGCGAGGCCGGTGCCGGCACCGATTTCCATGCGACGGCGACCGGCCGGGTTTCGGTCACGCCGCTGCAGATCGACCTCACCGAGCACCGCATGCTCGGCGCCTGGCGCGACGTGCTGGCTGCCGGTGACGCCGCATGACGAACACGCAGCGCCCGGCGCCCAGGTTTCCGCTCCCGCTCGAGCGGATCGCCGGTGCCGGCGCGAAGCCGGCCGCATCCCGCACGGCTGCAGGCGGCGTGCTTCGCCCGCAGGGCCTGATGCAGCAGGCCGCGGCGGACGCCGCACGGCGCGTCGTGCCCTCCGGGCTCGGGCTTGATTCGGTCGAGGTCCGGCGCCGCATGGTGCAGCGGCTGCAGGCCACGGGCCTGCGCGACGCCGGCGTGATCGCCGCAATGCTCGCCGTGCCGCGCGACCGCTTCGTCGATACCGCGCTCGTCAATCAGGCTTACGAGGATACGAGCCTGCCGATCGGCCATGGTCAGACGATCTCCAAGCCCTCCGTCGTCGCGCGCATGCTCGAGCTGCTGATGCAGGGCGCGGCGGCGCGCCAGGGAGGCTCGCTCGGGCGCGTCCTCGAGGTCGGCACCGGTTGCGGCTATCAGGCGGCGGTGCTCGCGCAGCTTGCGCGCGATGTGATCTCGATCGAGCGCGTGCGTGCGCTGCACGACAAGGCCCGCGCCCATCTGCTCGCGCTGCGCGAGATGCGGGTGCGGCTGGTGTATGGTGACGGCCGCATCGGTCACGCGCCGGGGGCGCCGTATCGGAGCATCATCGCCGCCGCCGGCGGCGACGCCATGCCGCAGGCGTGGCTCGACCAGCTCGCCGTCGGCGGCCGGCTCGTCGCGCCGGTGCAGATCGAGGGCGGGCGCCAGCAGCTTGTCGTCGTCGACCGCGGCGAGCAGGGCCTGCATCGCAGCGTGCACGATGCGGTGCACTTCGTTCCGTTGAAGATGGGAATCGATTGATGTTTGGCAGCAAGGCAAGAGGCATGGGATCGCAACCGCGCGCAATCTGGCGCGTCGTCGCGCTCGTGTTGATCTCGATCGCGCTCACCGGCTGCGCGGGCAAGAAGACACGCGCGCCGGTCGAGGACCGCAGCCCGAGCGCCGCCGCCGCGTCCGCGCCGGAAGCGGCCGCGTCGCAGGCCGAAGCGCCCGCGCTGCCGGGCGCCGAGAATGCCGGCAAGCCCGGCTACTACACCGTCAAGGCCGGTGACAGGCTGGTCCGCATTGCGATGGACCATGGCCAGAACTGGCGCGATCTGGTGAAGTGGAACAACCTCGAGAATGCGAATGTGATCGAGGTCGGCCAGGTGCTGCGCGTCGTGCCGCCCGTGGCCGAAGCACAAGCCTCCACCGCGCGGCCGGGCACGGCCCCACGCACCGAGAGCAAGGCGGCCTCCGCCCCCGCAAGCGCCGCTTCGGCGGCACCGGTCGCAACCCCGGTCGCGCCGCAGGCAACACCGAGCCCCGCCGCAGCCGACGACATGGTCTGGACCTGGCCCGCGGCCGGCCCGGTGATCGTGCCGTTCGACGAGGCGCGCAGCAAGGGAATCGTCATCGGCGGCAAGGCCGGCGACCCGGTGTACGCCGCAGCCGACGGGCGCGTCGTCTACGCCGGTTCGGGCCTGCGCGGCTATGGCAACCTGCTGATCGTGAAGCACAACGACACGTTCCTGAGCGCCTACGCGCACAACCAGACCCTGCTCGTGAAGGAGGATCAAGTCGTGCGGCGCGGCCAGCGCATCGCCGATATGGGTTCGACTGACGCCGATTCGGTGCAACTGCACTTCGAGATCCGGCGCCAGGGCAAGCCCGTCGACCCGATGAAATACCTGCCGCCGCGCTGAAGCGCGGATCAGGGCACTTTCGCGATGGCTCGCCGGACTTCGCCGCCGAATGCCGGGGTCCATCACGAGCGCGAGGCCGACGGCGCGCCAGCGCCGGACTTCGGTCAGCCCGGGATCGACACCTTGCCGGCACGCGAAGGCGCGGGCGACGCCGGCGCCGAAGCGGCCGAGCCCGGCGATGCCCTGCAGAGCTACCTGCGCGAGATCGGCAAGCTGGCGCTGCTGACGCCGCAGGAGGAGTTCGAGACCGCGACGCGTGCCCGCGGCGGCGATTTCGCCGCCCGCCAGGCGATGATCGAGCACAACCTGCGGCTGGTCGTCAGCATCGCCAAGAACTATATGGGCCGCGGATTGCCGCTGATCGACTTGATCGAGGACGGCAACCTCGGCTTGATGCACGCAATTGACAAATTCGAACCCGACCGTGGCTTTCGCTTCTCGACCTATGCATCCTGGTGGATCCGCCAGAGCATCGAGCGCGCGCTGATGCATCAGGCGCGCCTGGTGCGCCTGCCGGTGCACGTGCTGCGCGATCTGAACCAGGTGCTGCGAGCCCGGCGCGCGCTCGAGGCGCAGGCCGCGCACTTTGGCCAGGCCCGAACGAGCGGCATACGGACCGAAGAACTTGCCGCCGCGCTCGGCCGGCCGCTCGCCGAAGTGGCCGCCTTGCTGAAATTCGCCGAGACGCCGGCCTCGCTGGATGCACCGCTGGACCGCGCGTCGGCCGAGCCGGATGCCGAGACGCTGCTCGATGCGGTCGCCGACGAAGAGTCGGCCGACCCGATGAGCCGTGCCCTCGGACACGAGGTCGAGGCGCTGCTGTCGCACGGTCTCGAGCTGCTCAACCCCCGCGAGCGCGAAGTGCTCGCCGGCCGCTATGGGCTCGGGTCGCGCGAGGCCGAGACGCTCGAGGTGCTCGCCGGCCGGCTCAAGCTCACGCGCGAGCGCGTGCGCCAGATACAGCAGGAGGCGCTCGGCAAGCTGCGCCGTTCGATGGCGAGGAACGGCGTTGACAAACCCGCGATCTTCTAGGCCGCCGAGGAGGCAAGGCGCCGCGCGCCAGCCGATCGGCGCGAAGCGCCAAGCGGGGTTTCGCCGGCTCTGCGCCGGCTTTCTTTCGACGTGCATGACAGTGCCTGCCCTGGCGCAGGCCTTGCCACCGACATCCGTGCAACAGCCGCCGCAGGAGCATGCGGGCAGACCGCGTGTCGGCCTCGTGCTCGGCGGCGGCGGGGCGCGCGGCGCGGCCCACATCGGAGTCCTGGAAGTCCTGCAGGAGTTGCGTGTGCCGGTCGATTGCATTGCCGGCACCAGCATGGGCGCGCTCGTCACCGGCGTCTTCGCGGCGGGGCAGTCGCCCGCCGCGATGGGCCAGGCGCTCGCGCAGGCGAACTGGGACGCCATGTTCCAGGACAACCCCGACTTCTACGACATGAGCTACCGCAACAAGCGCCTGTCGCAGGTCTACGTGCCAGGAAGCGAACTCGGCGTGACCGACAAGGGCCTGGAATATGCGCCCGGCGTCGTCTCGGGGCAGAAGATCAAGGCCTTCTTCAACGAACTGGTGCGCGACGACCGTGGCGAACGGCAGATCCAGAATCTGCCGATCCCGATCGCGCTGATCGCCACCGACATCCTGACCGGCGACCGGGTCGTGATGCGCGAGGGCAGCCTGTCGCAGGCGATGCGCGCGAGCATGTCGGTTCCGGGGCTGATGGCGCCGGTCGAGCGCGACGGCACCAAACTCGTCGATGGCGGTCTGGTCGACAACGTGCCGATCGACATCGTGCGCCAGCTCTGCAAGCCCGATATCGTGATCGCCGTCAACGTCGGCTCGCCGCTGCTGAAGGCCGATCAGATCAAGTCGCTGGTGAGCGTCTCGGCGCAGATGGTCAATATCCTGACCGAGCAGAACGTGAAGCAGTCGCTCGCGCTGCTGACGCCGGCCGACATCTATATCCAGCCCGACCTGACCGGCATTTCGGCGGGCGACTTCAAGAAGAGCGCGACGACGACGCAGCGCGGACGGGAGGCCGCACTGAAGGTGGCCGACCGGCTCGAAAAGCTCGCCGTCGGCGAAGCACAGTATGCAAGCTGGCAGGCGCGCATCGACGCGCCGGTGCCGCCACCGGTGCGCGTCGATGCGATCGAGATCGTCGGGCTCGAGCACGTCAATCCGGCCGACGTGAGCCGCCTAATCACGCAAGAGCCCGGCCAGCCGCTCGACACCGCGGCCCTGAACGCCGACCTGCTGCGCGTCTACGGCGAAGGCTTCTTCGAGAGCGTCGACTATTCGCTGCTGCGCGAGCGCGATCGCAATATCCTGCGCGTGACGCCGATCGAGAAGGCCTGGGGGCCGGACTATCTGCGCTTCGGGATCGCGCTGCTCACGGACCGCAGCACCGGCTCGACCTATGCGCTGCGCGCCGCCTATCACAAGACCTGGGTCAACCCGCTCGGCGCCGAGCTTCTGGCAACGGCGCAGATCGGCAACAGCATGGGTGCCGGCCTCGACTTCTATCAACCGCTCGACGCCGGGCAGGCGTACTTCCTCGAGACGGCCGTCAGTGTCAGGCGCGATTTTCTCTGGCTGTTCCAGAACGACAACAAGGTCGCCGAGTACTCGATCATCGAGTCGAATGCCGCCGTCTCGCTCGGCGCGCGCATCGGCACCCTCGGACAGGCCCGCATCGGCTATCGCCAGACCTACAAGCGCGGCGACCTCTCGATCGGCTCTCCGGTCCTGCCGGAATACTCGATCAATTTCGGCGGCGTCTTCGCCGCCATCGACCTCGATCGCAACGACAGGATCTACCAGCCGCGCAACGGCTGGGCGGCGCAGGGCAGCTATTTCGTCGCGGACGGCAAAGGCTACAGCAAGCTGGTCGCCGAGTTGCGCGGCGCGACGCAGATCGGCGCCGACTGGGTGGTGCAGGCGCGAGCGAGCTACCAGGGTTCGCCGACCGGGGAGCTGCCGATCTATGACGTTGCCGACCTCGGCGGATTCCTGAACCTGAGCGCCTTCGCGCGCAAGCAACTGCTAGGCGACAACGCGACCTACGCGGGCTTGCGCATCGAGCGCATCCTGGGCGAAATGCCCTTGGGCATGCGCGGGGACATGCGGCTCGGTCTGGCGCTCGAAATCGGCAAATTCGGCCGGCTCTATACCGAGACGCAGCGCACCGGCTGGCAAAACTCGGTCGGCATCTACTTCGGCGGCGAGACGCCGATCGGCCCGGTCTTCGTCGGCTACGCCTACTCGCCGAGCAGCGGCTACGCGAACGCCTACCTGCTGGTTGGCGTGCCCTGAGACACCGCCGTCACCAGCGCGGGTTGCCGACCCACTCCACGTTGCCGACGCCGATCTCGTCGGACCCTGTCATCGTATTGCCTGGCAGACCGACCGAGGCGCCGATGCCGGTAACTTCGACGCTGTCTTCATCGCAGCCGCTTGCAGCGGCGCCGACGAAGATCGCCAGCGCGGCAAGGGCGAGGATTCGCATGAGGGTGGTTTTCAAATTCGCCTCCTCGCCGATTCAGGACGTCCACTTCTGCAGCGCGATCAGCGCGCCGGCCGGATCCTTGATCAAGGCGATCGACCCGTTGCGGACCTTCGGATGCGGAGCGACGAGCACCGTGCCGCCGAGTTGCCTGGCGCGCTGCGCGCTCGCTGCCGGGTCGGCGACCCTCACCGAGACCAGCCACTGCGGACGCATGCCTTCGATCGGCGTGCGCATGATCGCGGCCCGATCGCGGCCCTTGCGCAGCAGCAGGAAGGGGCGCTCGCCGTCGAGTTGGGTGACGACTTCGAAGCCGGCGAGCGCGGAATAGAACCCCGCCGCGGCGCGCGGATCGGGCACCAGTTCTTCGGTCCACAGGAAGTGGTTCAGCGTCGGCTGCGGCGCGTCGGCCGGATCGCCGAACGCGGCGCGGACGAGGCCGAGCGGCGCCCCCTGCGGGTCGAGGACGACGGCGGCCCGGCCCACCTTGGGCAAATCGAACGGCGCCAGCACGACACTGCCGCCGGCCGAGCGCGTCTGCTGCGCGGCGTGGTCGACATCGGCCACCGACAGGAAGCTCAGCCACTGCGCGTTGGGTTGATCGGGAATCCGGCGCTCGGCCCTGGCGATGCCGCCGATATAGTGCCCGCCCGATTTGACGAGGGTGTAGGGCCGGCCCTGCGCGGTGCGTTCGACATACTCCCAGCCGAACAGCGCGGCGTAGAACGGCTTCACGAGCGCCGGGTCGTCCGTCATCAGGTCGCGCCAGACGAATTTGCCGATGAGCGGCGTCTTCGAGATCGCCATCCCGGCCGGCGGCGCGACGCCGGGCGTCGTCTCGCAGCCGGCGACGACGAGCGCGGCTGCAAGCCCGAGCCCCGCGCGAAGCGCCACCC
This sequence comes from uncultured Burkholderiales bacterium, assembly GCA_937864005.1. Taxonomy (GTDB): domain Bacteria; phylum Pseudomonadota; class Gammaproteobacteria; order Burkholderiales; family Burkholderiaceae_C; genus CAIKUF01. The sequence continues at coordinate 33,367 of CALMIL010000054.1, read as the reverse complement.
GGCGCTTCGCGTCTTGCAGGAGTGAATTGCGAGGCATCATCTCAATCGACCTTCGTCCATGTCTCGTCCGGGTCATAGGCCTTGATGTTCCTGGCCTTGGCTGCGGTGTCGGGGCCGAGGTCCTTCTCGTAGACGAGCTGGCTCATGCTGCAGATGAAGGTCTTGACGCCCGAATTGCGGTATTTGGCCGGATAGGCGATCAGCGCGACGCCGCCGATCAGCTTGCCGTTGGCGTAGTAGCTCATCGCGCCGTCCGGCGCATGCTTGCCTTGCGCCGTGAGGATGCGGTAGTAGTAGCCGTGATACGGCGTCGCGACCCCCTTGCGATAGCCCTGTGCGGCGTCGGCAAGCAGCGGCCCGGCGGGGCTTTGCGGTTCGCCTTCCCTGGCCGGCCAGTAGAGCCCGTCATGCTTGCCCGGCGACGAGACGATGCGGTCGGCATACTCGAGCAGTCCGTCGCCGTTGCGGTCGACCTCGGCATATTCGTCCTGCATGTCGATGAAGGCGCGGCAGGATTCGATCGTATCGAGCTCGTTGCGGCCGATGCGGCGTGCCAGCAGTTCCTGCTCGCCCGCCTTCGCGTCGAAACTCCAGCCGGCGTCGGACTTGACCATCGGCACCGGCATCGGCCACTCGGTCTCGCCGGTCGCGATGCGGGCCTTGGCCTCGCCGTCCATCTGGACGATGTGCCTGGCATCGTATGCGGCGACGAACTGCGCCGCGGCGTCGCGGTCCGCGGCGGCATCGCCCGAATCGACGATTGCGGCGTGTCCGGGCCCGAGCAGGCGGCCGACCTCCTTGTCGTCGTTCTTGCGCAGGGCGGCGACCAGCGCGTCGAAGCCCTCCTGCGGCGTCGCGAAATAGATGCGCTGCGGATTCGATCGCTTCGCGGCGGTCGTCGCCGCGGCCGCATCCGTCTCGGCGGCGAACGTCTGCGCGGCGGAAACCGACAACGCGAAGGCGGCCAGCAACGCGAAGGCGATCGGGCGCAGACCCGGCCTCTGGTGAGCTTCAGGTTTCATCGTGGTTTCCAGTGCGAAATCGGAATCGGACGTGCCGCCAGGCAGGCTCAGCGCCGCCCGCCGCGCCCGCCGCCGCTGCCGCCGGCCCGCGCCCCGCCGCCACCCCGGGGCGCCGCCCCCATGCTCGAGTGGCCGCGACTGGACGCCTGGCGCGCCTGCGCGCCGTTGCCGCCCGAGAAGGCGCTCGCATGATCGCCGCGCGACGTGGCCGTGCGGTTGCCGCCGCCGAGTTCGGACATATTGCGCGACGCGGCGCCCGCATCGCCGCGGGTGCTGCCCATGTCCCGCGCACCCGCGTGGCCCCGATCGGCCGCCACGTCGCGCGTTGCGGCGCCCGCGGCGGCGCGATTGCCGTGGTCGCGCTGCACCTCCTGCAGGCCCTTGCGGTCGTTCAATCCCGCGCCGCCGAGCGAATCGTCGCGGCCGCGGAACTGCTCGCGCGCCTGCGCCGCCTGGCGATCGTTCTGCCGGTATTTGTCGCGCGAGCCGGCGTCGCGATACGGCACCGCGCCGCGGTGGTTGACGTTGTGGCTCCAGTTGGTGTTGCTGATATTCGTGCGGTTGAAGCTGTTGTAGCGGTTGACGTTGATATTCACGTCGTGGTTGTGCCAGCCCCAGCCGCCCCAGAGCGCCGCGCCGGCGGCGATGCCCACGCCCCAGAAGAAGCCGCCGACGAATGCCGCACCGGGCGGATACCAGTACGACGGGTAGTAGGGCGGGTAGGCCGGGTAGCCCCAGGCGCCGTAGACCACGGCCGGCTGGTAGACGGGCACATAGACGACCTGCGGATTGGCCGGCTCGATGACGATGTACTGCTTGTTGTCGGTCTGCTGGACCTCGACCTTCTGCTGCTCGTTGCTCTGCAGATGCCCGGCCGTCTGCGCCTTCGCGCGCAGCGACTGGATGGTGTCCATCACCTGATCCTGCTGGGCGAGGAAGGCGTCGCCGAGCTTCTGGGTCCAGGCCAGATCCTGGTTCATGCGATCGAGCACGTCGGGAAAGGCGGTGAGCGACTTGACGCTCTCGTCCCAGCTCTGTTTCTGCAGCGCATCCTCGAGCGCCTTGTCCTTGAGCGATGCATTCGCCTTGCGCCAGCGCGCCGCCTCGACGATCTCGAGCGGGTAGGTCGAGGCCATCATGATCTGCGAGAGCAGCGCGTCCGGGTAGAGCGCGATCGGTGCGAGCATGGATTCGAGCTCGCCCTGCGAGAACGGCTGCGCGGCTGCGGTGCCTTGCGGCGCCGCCGCGACGGAGGTCGCCGTTTGTGCCCATGATGGCGGCGCCAAGCCGATCGCAAGCGATAGGACGAAGGGGAGAGCCGGCTTGCAGTTCATCGATCGAGCCCCGGAAGTTTAAGAATTCTAGGCGCTGCAGCCGTTCGAAAGCGTCGTCTTGATTTGGCCAGAATTAAGGAATGGCGGGCGGCCGCGCCGGCGCGGCAGCGGCGAACCGCGTCAGGCGTCGTCGGCCGTCTTGCCAAGCGCCCCACCATCGCTGATCCAGGCATCGACCAGCGTGTAGGCCACGGCGAGCACCACGGGCCCGATGAAGATGCCGACCAGGCCGAAGGCGAGCAGCCCGCCGATCACGCCGGCGAAGATCAGCAGCAGCGGCAGGTCGGCGCCGCGCCGGATGAGCGCCGGGCGGATGATGTTGTCGATCGTCATCGCGACCGAGCCGAAAACGAGCAGCACCGTGCCATAGAACATGTCGCCGCTCCAGTAGACCCACGCGATGGCGGGAATCAACACCACGAACGGCCCGATCTGCGCGATGCACAGCATCAGCATCAGCGCGGTGAGCGGGCCGGCCAGCGGCACACCGGCGATCGCGAGCCCGATGCCGCCGATCCCGGCCTGAACCACGGCAGTGATCCCGACGCCGAGCGCCACGCCGCGAATCGCCTGCCCGCCGAGCGTGACCGCTGTCACCCCGTAGTGGCCTGCCAGCCGCTCGCCGAAGCGGCGCACCGCGCGCGCGGCCGCCTCGCCGCCGGCATACATCAGCGCCGACAGCACGACGACGAGCAGAAACTGCACCAGCAGCGCACCGAGGCTGCCGGCCTGCGAGACCGACCACCTGGCGATATCGTCGGCATACGGCATCACCTGGCTGACCACATCCTGCGCCCGGATGCTCCCGAGTTGCAGCCAGGCGTCGCGCGCCATCTCGCCGACGAACGGGATGCCGGACAGCCAATCCGGAGGCGGCGGCATGCGAAAGTGAATCACCATCTTCGCGGCATCGACGATCGCCGCCGAATGCTTGACGATGGCCGCGATCGCAAGCATCAGCGGCGCCACGAAGAGCAGCAGCAAGAGCAGCGTCATGACGCCGACGGCAAGCGAGCGCCGGCCCCACAGTCGCGACTCGAACCAAAGCATCAGCGGCCAGGTGGCGACGACGATCATCGTCGCCCAGATCGTCGCCGCGAGGAACGGCCGCAGAATCCAGAAGACGGCCATGATCAGCCCGCCGATGGCCAGCACGCCGAGCGTCGTGCGCACGAGGTCGCGCGGAGCCTGTTGCATATGCAGTTCTCTTCGAAAAGGTCGTGACGATCGGCGCCGCGAAACCTGTGCGTTCAGGAGCGCAGCTTCCAGGCGCCCGAGTTGTCGCGACAGAAGGTGTGCACGCTTTGCGCATTGCGCGAGCGGTATTGCGTCGCGATCACCAGTTCGCGGCACGGCATGCGGTCGGCCTCGAAGCTGCGCCGCGGCGTGACGCTGCCCTGCGCCGGCGTCTGCTCGCTCTTCCACTCGAGCGTCGCGCCATCGGCGTTGTCCGCCAGCGCCTTGTCGATCGCGCCGAGAAGCAGCCGGTTGTCGTCGGCGTTGAAGCGCGAGATCGGCGACGCGGCGAGCTCGCCGACAATCTGCCCGCTGGCCGTGCCGGCAAGGGCCAGACCGGCTACGGTGACGAGGAGGGCGATGGCTTTCATCTGACCGGGCGCGCGAGTTCGGACTGAGGATTGTGCATGAGCGCGCCTCGAGCCGCCCGGATAATCCGCCGCATGGTGCGTCACGAAGCAAAAGCCCGACTGAACCTGCGAGGGGGAGGAAGGGCGGCTGCCTGCTGCGCCAGTCCAACGGGTGAGAGTCCCGTCCCGGTAGGCGTCGGTGCGCCGGGTAGCAGGCCCCAGGTACAGGTGGGAGACCTCTGTGCCCGAGCGGGGCGTCAAGAGCCCGTGAGGCGGCGCGAGCCGCGCAGCGGGGAGCAAGCACGCGGGCCGCAACATGAAGTGAAGCCTGCAGCCTCGACAGATATACAACCCGCAGGCCGAGCCGCTCATGTCACGGTGAAGGCAACACCGCTGGCGCAAGAACCGAAGCGCGCTGGTGGCTGCGGCGGGGTATGGGGCGCAGCACGTGTGCAAGGACTGGTGTGGAACGTGAGAGGCCCGTCTGCGCGGCCCGTGTCGGGGCAGATGCGCTCGTATAAGCCCAAGGCGAAGTCGAGCCATGCGCAGCGGGAGTCCGAGGGGATCGTAGTACTGGACGAGGCGAGAGCTTCGACGAAGGCCGTGCAGCAAAACGCGGCTGGCGGGAAGGGTCCCTGGGGTGGTCATGCTGAGATAGCGGGTAGGTGCGAGGGAATGGCCGGCCAGACCGGGCCTAAGGACCCCGCCGGACGCGAGTCGGGCGACAAAGTGCGACAACTGCAAAGGCAGCTCTGGGCCGCAGCCAAGCGGGCACCGGGGAGACGCTTCCATGCGTTGTACGGCCAGATCTGCAGGGGTGACGTCCTGCAGGAGGCGTGGAAGCGAGTGCGCCGCAACAGGGGCGCAGCGGGTGTTGATCGGGTGACGATTGACGAAGTCGAGCGGTACGGAGTCGAGCGCTTCCTGGAGGAACTCGGTGAGGTGCTGCGCGCGGGTGAGTACGGTGCGCAAGTCGTGCGGCGCGCCTACATTCCAAAGGCAGACGGGGCCAGACGGCCTCTGGGCATCCCGACGGTGCGAGACCGGGTGGCGCAGATGGCGGCCAAGCTGGTGCTCGAGCCGATCTTCGAGGCGGACTTCGGTGCGTGCTCGTATGGGTTCAGGCCCCGGCGCAGTGCGCAGCAGGCGCTCGAGCGGCTCAGGCAACTGGGCAACGCGGCCAACCACTTCATCGACGTGGACGACTACGTGGTGAAGCGGCTGCGAGGCCTACGCGTCAAGCGTGCGGGGCGCAACGTGCGGGCGGGTCAAACCCGGCACTGGGACCGTGACTACTTCGAAAGCTTTGGACTGCATCGCCTGCGCGGGACGATCCGCTACCCGGGCAAACCTCCTGGCAAGGGGAGGATCGCGTAATGCTGCGAGCCGACAGACCACTGGCAAGCCGTGTGCGGGAAATCCGCACGCACGGTTTGAACGGGGGTGTTGGCGCTGTTATCGACCTTCGGGCCTGAAACGGGCCAACATCTACCAATGACGGATGCACAGGAATGGCTGACGGTCGAATCGCTCGATCTCGAGGCCCAGGGTGTCGCGCGCAACGCCGCCGGCAAGGTCGTCTTCATCGAGGGCGCCCTTCCGGGCGAAACGGTGCGGGTCAGCGTATCGCGCCGCAAGGCGCACTGGGAGCGGGCCAGCGCGGTCGAGATCCGGCGCGAGAGCGCGCAGCGCGTGCGGCCCGCATGTCCGCACTTCGGCTTGCATGCCGGCGCCTGCGGCGGCTGCAAGGTGCAGCATCTTCACGCCGCGGCGCAGGTGGCGGTGAAGCAGCGCGTTCTCGAGGACAACCTGCAGCATCTGGCCAAGGTGCGCCCCGAGCGGATGCTGCGTCCGATCGAGGGGCCGGCCCTGGGCTACCGCCATCGGGCCCGGCTTTCGGTGCGCCACGTGCACAAGAAGGGTGTGGTGCTGGTCGGGTTTCACGAACGCAAGTCGAGCTACGTGGCCGACATGTCGACTTGCGCCGTGCTGCCGCCGCACGTCAGCGCGCTGCTGCTGCCGCTGCGCGAACTGATCGGCGCGATGGAGCAGCGCGACCGGCTGCCGCAGATCGAACTGGCGGCCGGCGATGCGGCGACCGCGCTCGTGCTGCGCCATCTCGAGCCGATGAGCAACGCCGACCTGGCGCGCCTGCGCGCATTCGGCCAGGCGCACGGCGTGCAGTGGTGGCTTCAGCCCAAGGGGCCGGAGACGGTGACGCCGCTCGACGCGGGTGACGCGAGGCTCGACTACGCGCTGCCCGAGTTCGGCCTCACGATGCCCTTCCTGCCGACCGATTTCACACAGGTCAACCCGTATATCAACGGCGTGCTCGTCGGCCGCGCGCTGCGCCTGCTCGAGCCTGGGCCTTCGGATCGCGTGATCGACTGGTTCTGTGGCCTGGGCAATTTCACGTTGCCGATCGCGACGCGCGCGCGCGAGGTGCTCGGGGTCGAAGGCAGCGAGGCGCTCGTCGCGCGCGCACTGAGCAATGCCGCCGCGAACGAGAAGGCCCACCCCGGACTCGCGCGCCGGACACGGTTCGCGGCACGCGACTTGTTCGAGATCACCGCGCAGGCGCTGGCAGGCGACGGCACGGCCGACAAGTGGCTCGTCGATCCGCCGCGCGAGGGCGCTTTCGCGCTCGTCAAGGCGCTTGCCGAGCTGATGGCCGATTCGCATCGCAACATCGATTGGCGGCCGCCGCGGCGCATCGTCTACGTGAGCTGCAACCCGGCGACGCTTGCGCGCGACGCCGGCTTGCTCGTGCACCAGGCCGGCTATCGCTGCAGCGCGGCGGGAATCGTCAATATGTTCCCGCACACCGCCCACGTCGAGAGCATCGCGGTCTTCGAGCGCGCCTGACGTTGCCGCAAGCGCGTGGACGGCAGGGAGGACGCTCTTCGCGCCGCGCGCAAATGCGAACGGGGCCCGCAGGCCCCGCTTTTCGATGCAGGCAACGCCCGCGACGCATCAATCGCTGTTGCCGCCGAAGATGCCGAGCAGCGCGAGCAGCGACTGGAACACGTTGAACAGGCTCAGGTAGACGCCCAGCGTCGCCGTGATGTAGTTCGTCTCTTCGCCATCGCGCACACGCTTGAGGTCGTGCAGGATGAACAGCGAGAAGATGCCGATGGCGAGGACCGAAACCGTGATCATCAGCGGCCCCGACTGGATGAACACGTTGGCGATGCCGGCCACCAGCAGCATGATGACGCCGATGAAGAGCCACTTGCCCATGTTGCTCAGGTCGCGCTTGATGACGGTGGACATCGTCGCCATGCCGAAGAAGACGAGGGCGGTGCCGGTGAATGCCGTCATGATCAGCCCGGTACCGTTCGAGAAGCCGAGCACGGCCCCGATCAGGCGCGACAGCATCAGGCCCATGAAGAACGTGAAGCCGAGCAGCACCGGCACGCCGACGGCGGAATTCTTCGTTCTCTCGATCGCGAACATCAGGCCGAAAGCGCCGCCGAGGAAGACGATCAGGCTGATGCCTGGCGACATCGTCGCGGTGATGCCGGTGGCGACACCGATCCAGGCGCCGAGCACGGTCGGGATCATCGACAGCGCGAGCAGCCAGTAGGTATTTCGCAGCACCCGGTTGCGCTGGGCAACGACATCCGCGCTGCCGGTACGGCCGGCGTAGACAGGTTGCAGGGTCTGATTCATTGAGCCTCCAGTGTGGGTGGGGGAAGTTGCACGGGGTCTGATCCCGCGCGCACCATTCTAGTTCCCTTCATCGCGACTCGGGCATGTCGCGCTCCCGAAGCGGCCCGGTTGCCCTGCTGGCAAGGCCCGATGACGGCCCGCGGGCCCGCGGGCATGACAGCGAAATGGGGCCGCTCCGCTACAATTGCAAGGTTTGACTTCTTCCATCGCCGCCTGGCGAGTCCCGCGCCGATCGTTGCCGCAATCGGCTGGGGGCCGGCCGAATCCGCACCGCTTCTTTGCCGGGTTCGCGCTCTCGATGCAGCGCCGGGCGCGCACAAATACGGAGAACCGCGTGCCGCTGCCACTGCTGCCCATGCAAGCCCCTGCCCTGCTCGCGCTCGCCGACGGCACGATCTTCGAGGGCGTCGCGATCGGCGCCAGCGGGCAGACGATCGGCGAGGTCGTCTTCAACACCGCGATGACGGGCTATCAGGAAATCCTGACCGACCCGAGCTATTGCCGCCAGATCGTCACCTTGACCTACCCGCACATCGGAAATACCGGGGTGAACGAGCAGGACGCCGAATCCGGCCGCATCCAGGCCGCCGGCTTGATCGTTCGCGACAGCGCGCTGCGGGCGTCGAACTTTCGCAGCACGCAGACCCTCGCCGACTATCTGCGCGAGCAGGGCACGGTCGCGATCGCCGAGATCGACACCCGGCGCCTGACGCGCATCCTGCGCACGAGTGGCGCGCAAAATGGCTGCATCCTCGCGCTCGGCGACGGCGAAGCGATCACCGGCGCGCACCGGGACAAGGCGGTCGCCGCCGCGCGATCGGCGCCGGACATGACGGGGCTCGACCTCGCGCGCGTCGTCAGCACCCGCGAGCGCTACGAGTGGACGCAGACCGAATGGTCGCTCGACGCCGCGGACAGCGGGTTCGGGCAGTTGCAGAAGGCGCGCTTTCACGTCGTCGCCTACGACTTCGGCGTGAAGCGCAATATCCTGCGCATGCTCGCGAGCCGCGGCTGCCGCGTCACGGTCGTGCCCGCGCAGACGCCGGCGGCCGAAGCGCTCGCGCTCGCGCCGGACGGAATCTTCCTCTCCAACGGCCCCGGCGACCCCGGGGCCTGCGACTATGCGATCGAGGCGACGCGGGTCCTGATCGATAGCGGCATTCCGACCTTCGGCATCTGCCTCGGGCACCAGTTGATGGCGCTCGCCACCGGCGCGAGGACGTTCAAGATGAAATTCGGCCACCACGGCGCGAATCATCCGGTGCAGGACCTGGCTTCGCAGCGTGTCGCGATCACGAGCCAGAACCACGGCTTCGCGGTCGACGCGGCGAGCCTGCCGCCGACACTGCAGGCGACCCACTGCAGCCTGTTCGACGATACCTTGCAGGGCATGGTGCGAACCGACCGGCCGGCGTTCGGCTTCCAGGGCCACCCCGAGGCGTCGCCCGGCCCGCACGAGATCGGCGACCTGTTCGATCGCTTCGTCGCCCTGATGGCCGCCGCGCATACCGAGAAGCCCCATGCCCAAGCGCACTGACCTGCATTCGATCCTCATCATCGGGGCCGGGCCGATCATCATCGGCCAGGCCTGCGAGTTCGACTATTCCGGCGCCCAGGCCTGCAAGGCGCTGCGCGAGGAGGGCTACCGCGTCATCCTCGTCAACAGCAACCCGGCGACGATCATGACCGACCCGGACATGGCCGACGCAACCTATATCGAGCCGATCACCTGGCAGGTCGTCGAGCGCATCATCGCCCGGGAGCGCGCGGCACATCCGCACGAGAAGATGGCGCTCTTGCCGACGATGGGCGGCCAGACCGCGCTCAACTGCGCGCTCGACCTGCACCGCTACGGCGTGCTCGCGAAGCACGGCGTCGAGATGATCGGCGCCAACGAACATGCGATCGAGAAGGCCGAGGACCGGCTGAAATTCAAGGACGCGATGACCGGCATCGGCCTGCATTCGGCCAAGAGCGGCATTGCGCACTCGATGGAGGAGGCGCTCGCCGTGCAGCGGCGCATCACGCAGGAGCTCGCCGCCGGCCACAGCGCCGTGCGCGCCGGGGCGGCCGACGCCGCGGCGTCCACCGAGGCCTCCGGCTTTCCGCTCGTCATCCGGCCGAGCTTCACGCTCGGCGGGACCGGCGGCGGCATCGCCTACAACCCGCAGGAGTTCGAGGAGATCTGCAAGCGCGGGCTCGACCTGTCGCCGACCAACGAGCTGCTGATCGAGGAGTCGCTGATCGGCTGGAAAGAGTTCGAGATGGAGGTCGTGCGCGACCGCGTCGACAACTGCATCATCGTCTGCTCGATCGAGAACCTCGACCCGATGGGCGTGCATACCGGCGACTCGATCACCGTCGCGCCGGCGCAGACGCTGACCGACCGCGAGTACCAGATGATGCGCAACGCGTCGATCGCGATCCTGCGCGAGATCGGCGTCGACACCGGCGGTTCGAACGTCCAGTTCGCCGTCAATCCGGACAACGGCCGGCTCGTCGTGATCGAGATGAATCCGCGCGTCAGCCGTTCGTCGGCGCTGGCGTCGAAGGCGACCGGCTTTCCGATCGCCAAGGTCGCCGCCAAGCTCGCCGTCGGCTATACGCTCGACGAACTGCGCAACGAGATCACGGGCGGCGCGACGCCGGCATCGTTCGAGCCGAGCATCGACTACGTCGTCACCAAGGTGCCGCGCTTCGCGTTCGAAAAATTCCCGGCCGCCGATTCGCACCTGACGACGCAGATGAAATCGGTCGGCGAGGTGATGGCGATCGGCCGCACCTTCCAGGAAAGTCTGCAAAAGGCGCTGCGCGGCCTCGAGACCGGCATCGACGGCCTCGCCGAGCGCAGCGACGACCTCGAAGAGATCATGCAGGAGATCGGCGAGCCCGGCCCCGAGCGGCTCTTGTACGTCGCCGATGCATTCCGGGCCGGCATGATGCTCGAAGCGGTATACGAGGAAACCGCGATCGACCCCTGGTTCCTGGCCCAGATCGAGCAGCTCGTGCAGACCGAGGGGGCGCTTGCCGATCGGACGCTTGCGAGCCTTTCGGCGGCCGAGCTTCGCTTTCTCAAGCGCAAGGGTTTCTCGGACCGGCGGCTTGCGAAGCTGCTCGGCACGCACCAGCACGCGGTGCGCGAAGCGCGCATCGCGCACGGCGTACGTCCGGTCTACAAGCGCGTCGATACCTGCGCCGCCGAGTTCGCGACGCAGACGGCCTACATGTATTCGACCTACGAGGAGGAGTGCGAGGCCGAACCGACGCAGCGCAAGAAGATCATGGTCCTCGGCGGCGGGCCGAACCGCATCGGCCAGGGCATCGAGTTCGACTACTGCTGCGTGCATGCCGCGCTGGCGATGCGCGAGGACGGCTACGAGACCATCATGGTCAACTGCAACCCGGAGACGGTCTCGACCGACTACGACACCTCGGACCGCCTGTATTTCGAGCCGGTCACCCTCGAAGACGTGCTCGAGATCGTCGACAAGGAGAAGCCCACCGGCGTCATCGTGCAGTACGGCGGGCAGACGCCGCTCAAGCTCGCGCTCGACCTCGAGCGCGCCGGCGTGCCGATCATCGGCACCTCGCCCGACAGCATCGATATCGCCGAGGACCGCGAGCGCTTCCAGAAGCTGCTGCATACGCTCGGCCTGCGCCAGCCGCCGAACCGCACCGCGCGCACCGAAGAGGCGGCCAAGCTGCTCGCCGCCGAGATCGGCTATCCGCTCGTCGTGCGGCCGAGCTATGTGCTCGGCGGCCGCGCGATGGAGATCGTGCACGGCGAGAAGGACCTCGAGCGCTACATGCGCGAGGCGGTCAAGGTGTCGGAGAAGTCGCCGGTGCTGCTCGATCGCTTCCTCGACGACGCGATCGAGGTCGATGTCGACTGCATCGGCGACGACGTCGAGGTCATGATCGGCGGCATCATGGAGCACGTCGAGCAGGCCGGCGTGCACTCGGGGGACTCGGCGTGCTCGCTGCCGCCGTACACGCTGCCGCCGAAGCTGCAGGACGAACTGCGGCGCCAGACGACGCTGATGGCCAAGGCGCTCGAGGTGCGCGGCCTGATGAACGTGCAGTTCGCGATCCAGGGCAATACCGACGGCGACGGCAGCGAGGCGGTCGTCTACGTGCTCGAAGTCAACCCGCGCGCGTCGCGCACCGTGCCGTTCGTCTCGAAGGCGACCGGGCAGCCGCTGGCGAAGATCGCCGCGCGCTGCATGGCAGGCACGCGCCTGGCGGCGCAGCGCGGACGCGACGGCCGGCCGCCGCGCGAAGTGATCCCGCCGTATTTCTCGGTCAAGGAGGCGGTCTTCCCGTTCAACAAGTTCCCCGGCGTGGACCCGATCCTCGGGCCCGAGATGCGCTCGACCGGCGAGGTGATGGGCACCGGCCGCAGCTTCGGCGAGGCGATGCTCAAGAGCCAGCTCGGCGCCGGCTCGCGCCTGCCCGACCGCGGCAATGTCTGCATCACGGTGCGCGACGGCGACAAGCCGCGCGCCGTCGAGCTCGCCCGCGAACTGCACGCGCTGGGCTACCAGATCATCGCCACGCGCGGCACGGCGGCGGCGATCGGCGCCGCCGGCGTGCCGGTGCGGGCGGTGCACAAGGTCAAGGACGGCCGGCCGCACATCGTCGACATGCTCAAGGCCGACGAGATCGCGCTCATCTTCACGACGGTCGACGAGACGCGCACCGCGATCGCCGATTCGCGCCATATCCGCCAGGCGGCGATCGCGCAGCGCGTCACCTACTACACCAGCATGGCGGGATGCGAGGCCGCGGTCGAAGCGATGAAATACGAGCCTGATCTGGTTGTGACTTCGTTGCAAACCCTGCACGCCGAGTTGAACTAAACTTCGTTATCCGCCGCCGCCAGCGCTCCCGATGACCGGGAGCGGCGGCGGTTTGGCTTTCTTGCCTCCGCGCGGCGCCGCTCGTCCCTCGCTCCTGTGGACGGCCGCACCGCCGGGCGCCGGATTTCCATCTCCTCCCATCAGCTTCGATCCAGGTTTGTCATGGCCACGATTCCCCTCACGATGCGCGGCGCCGAAAAGCTCAAGCAGGAGCTGCACCAGTTGAAAACCTTCGAGCGTCACGCGGTGATCGCCGCGATTGCCGAAGCGCGCTCGCACGGCGACCTGTCCGAGAATGCCGAGTACGAGGCGGCGAAGGACAAGCAAGGCCACATCGAGGGCCGCATCCTCGAGATCGAGGGCAAGCTCGCCGCGGCGCAGATCATCGATCCTGCGAGCCTGAATGCCGACGGGCGGGTCGTTTTCGGCGCGACGGTCGACCTCGAAGACGAGGACAACGGCGCGAAGGTGACCTACCAGATCGTCGGCGAGGACGAGGCCGACCTGAAGCAGGGGCTGATCTCGATCGGCTCGCCGATCGCGCGCGCGATGATCGGCCGCAGCGCGGGCGACGTCGCCGATGTGCAGGCCCCCGGCGGTGTGCGGCGCTACGAGATCGTCGGGGTGCGCTATATCTGACGTGCGCGCCGCGCGGCACGTGTCGCTGCGTCTCGGCGGCCTGCTGGCGGGGGTCTGGGCCGGGATGCTGCTGTGCGTCGCGCTGATCGCGACCCGGGTGCCGTTTGCGGTGCTGCCGACGCCGGATGCTGGCCGCGTCGCCACGCGCGTTCTCGCCTACGAGGCGCACACGAGCCTCGCCTTCGCGCTCTTGATCTACATCATCGTGCGCCGCCAGGCACGCGCGAACGCCGCGGCGGGAATCGGTTCGGTCGTCAGCGGCAATGTGCTGCTCGTGCTCGGCACGCTCTTTTGCACCGTGGCGGGCTACTTCGCGGTGCAGCCGCTGATGGAGGCGGCGCGCGCCGGGCAGGGCGCTCTCGCCTTCTCGACCCTGCACCTCGTATCGGTCCTTTTCTTCGCCCTCAAGACCTTGCTCGTGATCGTGCTTGGGTGGCGGCTCGCGGCGTGTTGATCGCGGCGGCGACGCTCAGCGGCCTGGCGCCTTCTTCTGGCTCGTCGCACGCTTGCGTGCGCGCTTGATCTCGCCGCCCGCCGTGATGCGCTGATTGCCAAGCACCTTCACCTTCTTCACCTGCGGGCGGTGGTTGCCGCTCTTCGAGAACTTGACCAGCTTGACGACTTTCGGTCCAGCGCCGCGATCCTCGCGCGGCGACTTTTCCTTCACCGGCACCGGACGCCACAGCACGAGCAGCTTGCCGATATGCTGGACCGGCGCCGCGCCAAGCTGGTCGCTCAGCTGCGCGAGCATCGCCTCGCGCACGGTGCGGTCGTCGCTGAAGACGCGGATCTTGATCAGGCCGTGGGCATCGAGCGCGTGGTCGATCTCGCGCACGACGGCCGCCGTCAAGCCGTCGGCGCCGATCATCACGACCGGGTCGAGGTGGTGGGCGAGGGCGCGGCGGTCCTTGCGTTGGGACGAGTCGAGCTGGAGTGCGGGCATGGGCCGATTATCGAGGCAGCGCGAGGGGCGCGCATGAAGATCCGATCGAAGAGCAAGAAGCTCAACAAGGCCTGGCTGCACGACCATCTGAACGATCCCTATGTCAAGCTCGCGCAGAAGGAAGGCTACCGCGCGCGTGCAGCGTACAAGCTCGCGGAAATCGACGCGGAACTCGGCCTGCTCGCACCGGGGCAGCTGGTCGTCGATCTCGGCGCCGCGCCCGGCGCGTGGAGCCAATATCTGCGCCGCAAGTTCACCCCGCGCGGCGGTGGCGCGCTCGACGGCGCGATCATCGCGCTCGATATCCTCGACTTCGAGCCGATCGACGGTGTGCGCTTCCTGCAGGGCGACTTCCGCGAAGAGCAGGTTCTGCGCCGGCTCGAAGAGGCGCTCGCCGGGCGCAAGGTCGACGCCGTCGTCTCCGACATGGCCCCCAATCTATCGGGCATCCCGAGTTCGGATGCCGCGCGCATGGCGGATCTGGTCGAACTGGCAGTCGAGTTCGCCGGCCGGCATCTGGTCGCCGAAGGCGCGCTGGTGTGCAAGGTCTTTCACGGCAGCGGCTACAGCCAGACGGTCGAGCTTTTCAAGAAGACGTTTCGAGTCGTCAAGCCGATCAAGCCGAAGGCATCGCGCGACCGATCGGCCGAAACCTTTCTTGTCGGACGCGGTCTCAAGGAGGCGAGCAGGCCGGTCGATAGCCTCGGATGAAACGCGTTCCGCCCGTGTTGCACCGCAGCGCGAATAGAGCTTGACTCGACTAGAATCGTCCCCAGATACGGTGGTAGTGGTGCGCCCCTTCGCGTGCCAGGTGCTGCAAGGCAGGAAGGAGCCGCGTTGAACAATCAATGGTTCTCGAAAGTTGCCGTGTGGATGGTGATCGCACTCGTGCTGTTCACCGTCTTCAAGCAATTCGACCGCGGCACGACGCAGGGGAGCCAGATCGCGTACTCCGACTTCCTCGACGAAGTACGGGCCAAGCGCATCCGTTCCGTGACGCTTCAGGAGAGTCCGAACGGCACCGACATCCTCGCCATCACGAACGACGACAAGCGCCTGCATACGACAGCGACCTACCTTGATCGCGGGCTGGTCGGCGATCTGATCAATTCGGGCGTGAAATTCGACGTCAAGCCGCGCGAGGAGCCGTCGCTCTTGATGAGCATCCTGATCAGCTGGGGGCCGATGCTGCTCCTGATCGGGGTCTGGGTCTACTTCATGCGACAGATGCAGGGCGGCGGCAAGGGCGGCGCCTTCAGCTTCGGCAAGAGCAAGGCGCGCATGCTCGACGAGGCGAACAACACGACGACCTTTGCCGACGTCGCCGGCTGCGACGAGGCGAAGGAGGAGGTCGCCGAACTCGTCGACTTCCTGAAGGACCCGCAGAAGTTCCAGAAGCTCGGCGGCCGCATTCCGCGCGGCGTGCTGCTCGTAGGCCCGCCCGGCACCGGCAAGACGCTGCTCGCGAAGGCGATCGCCGGCGAGGCGAAGGTGCCGTTCTTCAGCATCAGCGGCTCCGACTTCGTCGAGATGTTCGTCGGCGTCGGCGCCGCGCGCGTGCGCGACATGTTCGAGCAGGCCAAGAAGAGCGCGCCGTGCATCATCTTCATCGACGAGATCGACGCCGTCGGGCGCCACCGCGGCGCCGGCCTCGGCGGCGGCAACGACGAGCGCGAGCAGACCTTGAACCAGATGCTCGTCGAGATGGACGGCTTCGAGACCAACGTCGGCGTCATCGTGATGGCGGCGACGAACCGGCCCGACATCCTCGACCCCGCGCTGCTGCGCCCGGGCCGCTTCGACCGCCAGGTCTACGTCACGCTGCCCGACGTGCGTGGCCGCGAACAGATCCTCAACGTCCACATGCGCAAGGTGCCGATCGGCCAGGATATCCGCGCCGACATCCTGGCGCGCGGCACGCCCGGCTTTTCGGGCGCCGATCTGGCCAATCTCGTCAACGAGGCGGCGCTCTTTGCGGCGCGGCGCAGCGGCCGGGTCGTCGAGATGACCGACTTCGAGCGCGCGAAGGACAAGATCATGATGGGGCCGGAGCGCAAGTCGATGGTCATGCCCGAGGAGGAGCGGCGCAATACGGCCTATCACGAATCCGGCCATGCGCTCGTCGCGCGCCTGATGCCCAAGACCGACCCGGTGCACAAGGTGACGGTGATTCCGCGCGGGCGTGCGCTCGGCGTGACGATGCAACTGCCCGAGACCGACCGCTACAGCATGGACAAGGAGCGCATGCTGTCGACGATCTCGGTGCTTTTCGGCGGGCGCATCGCCGAAGAGGTCTTCATGAACCAGATGACGACCGGCGCGAGCAACGATTTCGAGCGCGCGACGCACCTCGCGCGCGACATGGTGACGCGCTACGGCATGACCGACGAGCTCGGGCCGATGGTCTACGCCGAGAACGAAGGCGAGGTCTTCCTCGGCCGTTCGGTAACGAAGCAGGTCAACGTCTCCGAAGAGACGATGCAGAAGGTCGACAAGCAGATCCGCAAGATCATCGACGAGCAGTATGCGATCGCGCGCAAGCTGATCGAGGACAACCAGGACAAGATGCACGCGATGGCGAAAGCGTTGCTCGAATGGGAGACGATCGACAGCGACCAGATCGAAGACATCATGTCCGGCAAGCCGCCGCGGCCGCCGAAGGACTGGACGACCGCATCCGCCAAGACTGCCGATGTGACGCCGCCGGCCGGTCCGGACGGCACGCCGGCAACGGTCTGACCCGGAGGCGCCAACACCATGCAGCGGGGCTTCGGCCCCGTTGCGCTTTGTGGCTTCGCGGCCGCCGACCTCGCATCCGAACCCATATGTTCTGGCAGACGACACGGCACGCAATCGACCTGTCCCGCCCGCGCGTGATGGGCATCGTCAACGTGACGCCGGATTCGTTCGCCGACGGCGGCGCGCATGCGACGTCCGCATCGGCGCTGGCGCATTGCGAGCAACTCGTTCGCGACGGTGCGGATCTTCTCGATATCGGCGGCGAATCGAGCCGCCCCGGTGCCGCGCGCGTCGATGCGCCGGACGAGCTGGCACGCGTGCTGCCGGTGCTGCGCGGGGCGCTGACGCTCGGCGTGCCGGTCTCGGTCGATACCTGCAAGCCCGAAGTGATGCGCGAGGCGCTCGCCCTCGGCGTCGATATCGTGAACGACATCCGCGCCCTGCAGGTGCCCGGTGCGCTCGATATCGTGGCCACGCATCCGGCATGCGGCGTCTGCCTGATGCACATGAAGGGCGAGCCGCAGCGCATGCAGCAGGGCGTTCGCTATGACGATGTCGTGGCCGAAGTCACTGCCTTCCTGGCCGCGCGGGCGCAGGCCGTGATGACGCGCGGCGTCGAGCGCAGCCGGATCGTCCTCGACCCGGGCATCGGCTTCGGCAAGCTTGCACGGCACAACCTCGAGCTCCTGCGCCGCCAGCGCGAATTGCTCGCCCCCGGCTATGCACTGCTCGTCGGCTGGTCGCGCAAGTCGACGCTCGGAGAGCTGACCGGACGCGCCGTCGGCGACCGGCTCGCGGCGAGCGTTGCCGCCGCGCTCGCCGCGGTCGAGCGCGGCGCGGCGATCGTGCGCGTGCACGACGTCGCCGCCACGGTCGATGCGCTCGCCGTCTGGCGTGCGGCGAGCGACAATCATCCGTTGACCGATTCCCCGCCCGCAGCGCGCTCAGAACCATGACAAGAACCTACTTCGGCACCGACGGCATTCGCGGCACCGTCGGCCACACGCCGATCACGGCGGACTTCATGCTCCGCCTCGGCCACGCGGTCGGCCGCGTCTTGCGACAGTCGACGCCGCGGCCGACCGTGCTGATCGGCAAGGACACGCGCATCTCGGGCTACATGATCGAATCCGCGCTCGAAGCCGGCTTTGCTTCGGCCGGGGTCGACGTCCTGCTCACCGGGCCGCTGCCGACGCCGGGCGTGGCCTACCTCACGCGCGCATTCAGGGTCGATCTCGGCGTCGTCATCAGCGCGTCCCACAACCCGTTCGACGACAACGGCATCAAATTCTTCTCGGCGAGCGGCGAGAAGCTGCCCGACGCCTGGGAGCAGCGTGTCGAGACGGCGCTCGCCGAGCCGGCGCAGTGGGTCGGCTCGACCGAACTCGGCAAGGCGCGGCGCCTGAACGATGCGCGCGGGCGCTATATCGAGTTCTGCAAGGCGACGATCGGCAGCGATCAGTCGCTCAAGGGGCTGAAGATCGTCGTCGACGCAGCGCATGGCGCCGCCTACCAGGTCGCGCCGGCCGTCTTTCACGAGCTCGGCGCCGAGGTCGTCGCCATCGGCTGCGCCCCGGACGGCATCAATATCAACGCCGGTTGCGGCGCGACCGCGCCGGCGGCGCTGCTGCAGGCGGTCAAGGAGCATGGCGCCGACTACGGCGTCGCGCTCGACGGCGACGCCGACCGGCTGCAACTGGTCGACGCCGCGGGACGGCTCTACAGCGGCGACGAGCTGCTCTACGTGATGGTCGTCGATCGCCTCGCGCACGGCCTGCCGGTGCCGGGCGTCGTCGGCACCCTGATGACGAATCTCGGCGTCGAGCAGGCGCTCGCTGCACGCAAGGTCCCGCTCGTGCGGGCCAAGGTCGGCGACCGCTACGTGCTCGAGGAACTCAACGCCCGCGGCTGGACGCTCGGCGGCGAGGGCTCGGGCCATCTGCTCGCGCTGGACAAGCACACCACCGGCGACGGCATCGTCAGTGCGCTGCAGGTCTTGATGGCGATCGGCCGCAACGGCAAGCGCCTGAGCGAATTGCTGGCGGGCGTGAATCTGTTTTCGCAGACCCTGATCAATGTCCGCATCGCCCGCGGCGACGACTGGACGGCCAATCCGCGCCTGCGGTCCGAGCAGCGCCGCGTACAGGACGAACTGGCCGAGGACGGCCGGGTACTGATCCGCGCTTCCGGCACCGAGCCGGTGCTGCGCGTGATGGTCGAGGCGCGCGACGCGGCAATCGGGCGGACATGCGCCGAGCGGCTGGCAGACAGCGTGCGAGCCTGAAGCCCGGTGCGCTGCCGGCCGATCGAGCAGCCTCTTGTTTCAGCATGACCGCGCGTGCGGCGCAACGTCCATCGCGCCGCGGTTTCTACTGCGCTGCCGGCTCGCGTCGGAAGACGGCGGTCGATTCGCTGCGGTCGGTCGGTCGGCGCTCGCTGGCGATCCATTGCCAGCCCGGCTCTTCCCGGCGCGGGTGATCGCGCATTTCGAGCACCAGCAGCCAATCGCAGCGCGCCTTGTCTGGCGCATTCACGGCCTGGACTCGAAAGCCGCCGAAATATTGCAGGGCCGCGATCTGCGCGCGCGGAATCTCGAGCGTGCTGACGCATTGCCCGCGTGGCACGTGGCCGGCGATGCGCTCGATCTGCACCCGGTAGCTGCGCGCGTAGTCGAAGAGCGGCAGCAGCAGCGTCATCGCGAGCAGCAGGCACAGCGCGACACCGCTGGCCGGCAGCACGAGGCTCTTCCACAGCGGATGACGGTTGCGCCCGGTGCGCCAGCGAACGAGCCAGACCCAGGCCACCGAAGCGAGCAGCGCGACGACGAGTGCAAGCGCCGAGAACGAGCTCTCGTATCCGGGCGCGAGCTTGGCGACATTGGCCGCAGGCTGCCGCGGAAAGCCGGTCTGCAGCGCGATATAGACAACCCACACCGTGACCGCCGCGCCGCTGAAGAAGAAGATCGAGAA
Source organism: uncultured Burkholderiales bacterium (assembly GCA_937864005.1). Lineage (GTDB taxonomy): Bacteria > Pseudomonadota > Gammaproteobacteria > Burkholderiales > Burkholderiaceae_C > CAIKUF01. The sequence continues at coordinate 13,604 of CALMIL010000054.1, read as the reverse complement.
CCAGTCGATCGCCGCCGCAGTCGCGCGCTGCAGCGTCGGCAAGGCAAAGGCGGCGAGCACCGCAAGGGCCGGCAGCGACAGCATCAGGGCGCGGTCCGAGTTGTCCATCGCGATGCAGGCGACGAGTCCCACCAGCGCGCAACCCCACGGCACCGAAAGATGCCTTCGCGCCAACTGGCGCCGCCAGCGCCACAGCGTCCAGACCGCGAGCGGCCAGGCCGGCCAGGTAAACCACAGCAGCAGGCGCAGCAGCGAACCGAGCTGCTGCCACGAATGAAAGCCCGCGACGCGCCAGGCCCACGCATTCATCAACGCCGCGATGCCGGACGCGAGCGCCATGGCGGCGACGATCCACCACGCGAAGCGGTTCAGCTCGCCATAGTGCGAACGCGCGCTCGCCACGAGGCCGACGATGCCCAGGCCGATCGCGACGCTGGGTGCGCCGCTGGCCGCCAGCACCGGCAACGCGCACAGCACGGCAACGCGCGCGGCGCGCTCGCGAAATGGACTGCAGGCCAGCGCGTAGAGGTATAGCGCCGCAGCCGCCAACTGGACGATCTCGGGTGTCGTTTCGTGTCCGAGCTGGAGCAGACCGAGGGTCGCGATCAGCGCCAGCAGCGCGCCATCGGCGATCGCGCGCGCGTAGTCGGTATTCGTCGCCTCGCCACCGAAAGCCAGTGGCAGCGGCTGCGCGGCCTCGGTGCGTGCCAGGTGATAGGCCGCATACCAGGTGAGCATCAGCACGAGCCCGAGCAGGATCGCAAACGGAATGCGCGCCGCCAGCGGTGCGCCGAGCCAGGGGCCGAGCAGCTTGATGAAGACGGCGCCGATCCAGTACGGCAGCAGCGCCGAATCGGGCGGCAGTCCGCCGAGCGTCGGCGACCACCAGGTGCTGCGGCCCTCGGCGATGCTCAGCATGTAGCCGAAGGCGCTGATATCGGCCGCCTTCCACGGGTCGCGCCCGAAGAGGCCGGGCACCAGATAGGCGGCGCACAGCAGCAGCAACGGGATGCGCGGCAGGCGCTTGGCCTCGCGCTGGGTCACGAGTGCGGGGTTGGGCGTGGTCACGGCGTCGTCGCGTCGGAGCAGTCGCGAATCATGCAGCAAGCCGCGGGCGCTCGCGCACCGGGTGCCGCCTTGCGTGTCGCGCGGTCCGGTTCGGCACACCCCGCGAACGCCGGCAGCAGACGCAAAAAAGGCAGCCGAAGCTGCCTTGATTGCGTCGCCGAGCCGGTCTCACTTCTTGATATGCGCGAACTTGTTGCGGAACTTCTCGACCCGTCCGCCGAGCGAATCGACGCTCTTCTGGGTGCCGGTGTAGAAGGGGTGCGACTCGCTCGTCGTCTCGAGCTTGAACAGCGGGAGTTCGCTGCCGTCGTCCATCTTCACCGTCTCGCGCGTCTGCGCGCAGGAACGGGTGACGAACTTGAAGCCGTTCGAGAGATCGACGAAGCACACGTCGCGGTACTGGGGGTGGATACCCTGTTTCATCTGGCGTCCTTGGGTAGCGCAAAGCGCGTTCGGTGTCGGTAGCCACTGCAAACCCCTTGCAGCACTTGCCATACGAGGTCAACCTCGAATTATAGCGGCTGCGTCAGCCGCCCCTGCGCATCATGTCGAAGAAGTCATGATTGTTCTTCGTCGCCTTCATCTTGTCGAGGATGAACTCCATCGCCTCGATCTCGTCCATCGGATACAGGAGCTTTCGCAGGATCCAGGTCTTCTGCAGGATTTCGGGCTTCAAGAGCAGTTCCTCGCGCCGCGTGCCGCTCTTGTTGAGCAGGATCGACGGATAGACGCGCTTTTCCGACATCCGGCGGTCGAGATAGATCTCGCAGTTGCCGGTGCCCTTGAACTCCTCGTAGATCACCTCGTCCATCCGGCTGCCGGTGTCGATCAGCGCGGTGCCGATGATGGTGAGGGACCCGCCTTCCTCGATGTTGCGTGCGGCGCCGAAGAAGCGCTTCGGGCGCTGCAGCGCGTTGGCGTCGACGCCGCCGGTGAGGACCTTGCCGGAAGAGGGCAGCACGTTGTTGTAGGCGCGCGCGAGGCGCGTGATCGAGTCGAGCAGGATGACGACGTCCTTCTTCATCTCGACCAGCCGCTTGGCGCGCTCGATCACCATCTCGGCGACCTGCACGTGGCGCGCCGCCGGCTCGTCGAAGGTCGAGCTGATGACCTCGCCGCGCACGGTGCGCTGCATCTCGGTCACTTCCTCCGGCCGCTCGTCGACGAGCAGCACGATGAGGTAGACCTCGGGGTAGTTGGCGACGATCGCGTGCGCCAGGTGCTGCATCATGACCGTCTTGCCGCTCTTGGGCTGCGAGACGAGGAGGGCGCGCTGGCCTTTGCCGAGCGGCGCGATGAGGTCGATGATGCGGCTCGTGATGTTCTCGTCGCCCTTCAGGTTGTCGCGCTCGAGCTTGAACTGCTCCTTGGGGAACAAGGGCGTCAGGTTCTCGAACATCACCTTGTGCTTGCTTTCCTCGGGCGTCTGGCCGTTGACGCGATCGACCTTGACGAGCGCGAAGTAGCGCTCGCCGTCCTTCGGCACGCGGACCTCGCCTTCGATCATGTCGCCGGTGTGCAGGTTGAAGCGCCGGATCTGGCTCGGCGAGAGGTAGATGTCGTCGGTGCTCGCCATGTAGCTCGCCTCGGGCGAGCGCAGGAAGCCGAAGCCGTCGGGCAGCACCTCGAGGACGCCGTCGCCGAAGACCTGCTCGCCGGCGCGGGCGCGCTTCTTCATGATCGCGAACATCAGCTCCTGCTTGCGCATGCGGGCGACGTTCTCGATTTCCAGCGCCTCGCCCATCTTGATGAGTTCGGAAACGTGGATGGCCTTGAGCTCTGAGAGGTGCATGTGGAGGGGTTTGCGGTGAAGGCGAAGCGCCTGATCTCTGGGGGGATGGTCAGCGGCCGGATCCGGCCGCGACGGGAGAGGGCGGCCGCGATGCGGCTGCGGGCAATCTCAGCGGCAGCTCTGCCGCGCGAGGAAAACCTGGAGTGGGTGGCCTGAGTCGCGCGCCGGTGTCGGGGCGTCTCGGCTTGACGTTGGGCGACGGCGGGGGCCGGCTCGTGGCGTCGGCCCCCTGTCTTCGAAGCCGATTATAGATGACCGTCGAGAAACGCCGTCAACTGCGCCTTCGAAAGTGCGCCGACCTTGGTTGCGGCAAGCTGTCCATCCTTGAAGAGCATCAGCGTCGGGATGCCGCGGATGCCGAACTTGGCCGGCACGTCGCGGTTCTCGTCGACGTTCATCTTCGCGACCTGCAGCCGATCGCCATAGTCCTTCGAGACCTCGTCGAGGATGGGCGCGATCATCTTGCACGGCCCGCACCACTCGGCCCAGTAGTCGACGAGCACGGGTTTGCCCGACTTCAGCACATCGCTGTCGAACGAGGCGTCGGAGACATGTTTGATCAGTTCACTGCTCATGAGGCATTCCTTGGGCGCATGCGGCGCAGCGTGGGGTTTCGCGATGATTCTGACACAAAGCCATCGCGCCCGGCCCGTGCGAGCGGCAAGTCCGCGTCGGCGCCGCAGCGGGTGCGCGGCGGGACGATTTGGGCGCCTTTGGCGGCGCTGATCGCGCCTTGGCGCGCGCCGGTCTCGCGTCCAATCGAGGCAAGCTCGCCCTCGCCCCAAGCCCGATGCCCCCGGACGAATCCCGATCAGCCGCTCCCGCAGGCCACCCGATCCGCATGTTCGGGCGCTTCGAGCTGCACCAGTTGCTCGGCAAGAGCAGCGCCACGATGACCTGGCTCGCCCACGACCCGCATGCGATGCAGCCGGTCATGCTCTCGATGCCGCGCGTGCAGCCGGCGGACGAGGTCGCGCTCGAGCGCTGGATGCACGAGGCCAGGATGGGCGCACGGCTCGAGCATCCGAACCTCGCGCCGGTGGCCGAGATCGGCGTGCAGGATCACTGGCCGTTCGTCGTCGTCGAGCGCGCGATCGGCTGCACGCTCACCGAGTGGCTCGCCGCGCATCCTGACCCCGTGCCGATCGAAGCCGCCGATATCGCCTGCCAGGCGCTCGCCGGTCTGGCCTATGCCCACGAGGCGGGCGTCGCGCACCAGGACCTGCAACCGCACCACCTGCTCGTCGACGCGGCGGGTGGCGTTCGCGTCGCGGCGCTGGACATCGTCGTCGAGCCGACCCAGGTCGAGACCGCCTTCGGCGCGCTGCCGTCGGCGGCGCAGGGCGAGGAACGCGCCGCGTCCCGCATCGCGACCGTGCTCGACCCGGGCCACCTGCGCCTGCGCCGCGACGCCGCCGAACGCGACGTGTTGTCGCTCGGCCTGCTGCTGCATCGCCTGCTGGCCGGCGCGCCCGCGCTGGACGAGGCCGACACCGGCCGCGTGATCGCCCGCATCGCCCCGCACGGACGCGAGATCGTGCGTCTGCCGTGGACGACACCGCACCCTCTGGACGAGCCGCTGCGCGCGATCGTGAACCGGGCCACCGCGCGCCAGCCGCGCCAGCGCTACCTGAGCGCACGCACGCTACTGCGCGCCCTCGAGGGCTGGCGCGAGTCGGTCGCGCAGGGCGGTGGCGGACCCCTCGCGCTGCTGCTCGATCGATTGCAGAGCGTCGGCCACCTTCCGGCGCTGCCCGGCGTCGGCTTTCTCGCCGCGCGGCTGGCAAGCCTCGAGGGTCAGCGCACCTACGAGATAGCCGAAGCCATCCTGCGCGATATGGCGCTCGCCTTCGAGTTGCTGCGCCAGGTCCATACCGCACAGGTGCAGGCGACCCAGGTCGCCGGCAATGGCCCTGTGCTGACGATCCGCCGGGCGATCGCGCTGGTCGGCGTGAATGGCGTTCGCCATGCGGCGGCGTCGCTGCGCGCCTGGCCGGGGCCGCTGAACGAGGAGGGCGCACGCGCCCTCCAGCGGCTCATGCAGCGCGTGCGCCTGGCGGGCCACACCGCGCAGGCCCTGCGCCCGCCGGGCTACGACCCCGAGGTCGTCTACCTCGTCGCCCTGCTGCAGAACCTCGGCCGCCTGCTGGTGCAGTACCACTTCCCCGGAGAGGCGATACAGATCGCCGCGCTGATGCATCCCGTCAGGCTCGAGGGCGACGCGCCCGCCGAATACGGGATGAGCGAACAGGATGCATCGTTTGCCGTGCTCGGGGTCGACACCGAAGCGATCGGCGTTGCGGTCGCGCGCCACTGGGGGCTTGCCGACGAGGTGATCCAGATGATGCGCCGGCTGCCGCTCGCGCGGCCGGTGCGCAACCCGGACAGCGATGCCGATCTGCTGCGCCTCGCCGCGAGCGCCGCGAACGAAGCGGTGGATGCGATCAGCGCCGAAGCGGCCGCCCGGCCCGACGCCGTCCTCGATGCCGTCGCCCAGCGCTACGGCCGGGCGCTCAGGATCACGCCGCGCGACCTCGAGCAGGCGCTGCACGCTGCGGGCGAAGCGCTGCGCGGCATGCCGTCGGACGTGCCGACGCTCTCGCGCGAGCACGACGAAGGCGCGGCGCCCGGCCACGCGCAGGCTTCGACGGCCGCGCGCCAGGCGTGAACGTCCGCCTGGCCGAGACCGTGCCGGCCGTCGTCGGCCGCTTCAGACTCGTCCGCGTGCTCGGCGAAGGCGCACAGGCGACGGTCTGGCTTGCGCACGACGCGCGGCTCGAGCGTGAGGTCGCCGTCAAGCTGATGCGCCGCGGCGCCGCGGGCGCCGAAGCCTGCGACGAGAACGGCGCCGGCGCGATGCAGTGGCTGCACGAGGCGCGCAGCGTCGCCCGGCTGACCCATCCCCACATCGTGCCGGTCTTCGAGGCCGACGTGCACGAAGGCCGGCCCTACATCGTCTTCGAGTACGTCGCCGGCCCGACGCTCGCCCAGTTTCTGCGCGCCCGCAAATCGCCGCTGCCGGCGCGCGAGGCGGTCGCGATGATGATCGGGGTGCTCGATGCGGTTGCCGCGGCGCACGCGGCCGGGCTCGTGCATCGTGATCTCAAGCCGTCGAATATCCTGGTCGACGCCGACGGCCGCGCCCGGGTGATGGATTTCGGCATCGCGGCGCGCAGCGCAAGCCGGTCGCCGGGAGCGTCCGCGGCGCAGCGCATCGTCGGCACGCCGGGCTATATCTCGCCCGAGGCGGCGCGCGGCGCGCCGGCCGCACCGGCGATGGATATCTACGCCGCCGGGCTCGTGCTCGCCGAGATGCTCGGCGGCAGCGCGCTGATCCGGGAGCGCGACCCGCAGCGCGCTCTGGAGCGCGCGGCCGACGAAGAAATCGCGCTGCCCGATTCGATGCCGATCGAGGTCGACGACGCGCTGCGCGCGATCGTGCTGCGCGCGATGGCGCGCGACGCCACGCAGCGAACGGCAACGGCTGCGGCGATGCGCGACGCGCTGCAGGCCTGGAAGCTGCCGTCGGCCGCCCCGGCCGTCGCCGCCGGCGGAACCGGCACGCTCGACTTCCTGCTGCGCAAGATGCGCCACAAGTCGGACTTTCCGGCCCTGTCGGATACCGTCGTGCGCATCCAGCGCATCGCGAGTTCCGAGCGCGAAAGCCTCGCCAATCTGTCGGCCGAGATCCTGAAGGACGTCGCGCTGACCAACAAGCTGCTGCGCCTCGTCAATACCGCGCACTACGCGCAGGCCGGCGCGGGCAGCATCAGCACCGTATCGCGCGCGGTGGCGCTGATCGGCTTTGCCGGCATTCGCAACATGGCGCTCGGCCTCGTCCTGCTCGAGCACATGCAGGACAAGGCGCACGCCCAGCAGTTGAAGGCGCAGTTTCTTCGCTCGCAGCTCGCGGGTGCGCTCGCCGGCCGGTTGTGCGGCCGCTCGGCCGGCGGCGAAGAGGCGTTCATCGGCGCGCTGCTGCAAAACCTCGGCCGCCTGCTGACCCAGTTCTACTTTCCGGAGGAGGCGAGCCAGGTCGAGAAGGCGATCGCCGCCGACCCCGCGCGAATCGGCGAAGAGACCGCCTCGATCCAGGTGCTCGGCATGAGCTACGAGGAGCTGGGCCTCGGCGTCGCGCGCTCCTGGGGACTGCCCGAAGCCCTGCAGCGCTGCATGCGCGCGCCGCGTGGCGAACCGCCGCGCCATGCGCTGCTGCATCCAGGCGATCGCCTGCGCTGGATCGCGGCGGCGGCCAACGAGATCGCCGCCACCTTGCTGGAGTCGCCGCCCGATGAAGCCGAGGCCAAGGTGGATGCCGTCGCGCAGCGCTTCTGCGGCGTGCTCGGCATCCCGGCGCGGCAGCTGCTCGCAAACGCCGCCGAAGCACGCGACGACCTCGCGCAGATCGCCGCCGCGATGGGGCTTTGCGTGCAGCCCGGCAGCGCGGCGCACCGGCTCCTTGCACCGCGCCCCGATGCCGATCCTGCCGCGCCGTACGCCGCGACGCTGGCGGCGCCGGCCGGTCCGCGTCCCCTGGCGGGCCGCGCGACGCCGGCCGACGCCGATATCGCCCTCGATCTTGCTGCCGGCGCCGCGCCCGGCGCGGCCGAACTGATGACGGCGGGCCTGCAGGAGATCACGAATGCGATGGTCGAGAGCTTCAGGCTCAACGACGTGCTGCGCATGGTGCTCGAAACGATGCTGCGCGCGCTGCGCCTCGGGCGCATCGTCTTGTGCCTGCGCGATCCGAAGACGAATATCCTCGCCGGGCGCCTCGGGCTCGGCGCCGGCGCCGACGACGTGGCGCGGTATTTTCATGTCGACCTCGGGAACAGCGCGGACCTGTTCGCCGCCGTCTTTCGCAAGAGCGCCGATACGCTGATCACCGATGCATTCGAGCCGCGCATCGCAAGGCGCCTGCCCGCGTGGTATCTGCAGCAGGTGAATGCGCCGGCCTTCCTGCTGCTGCCGCTTGCGCTCGAGGGCGCGCCGTTCGCGATGATCTACGCCGACAAGGCGCTGGCCGGTGATTTCGGCCTCGGCGAGAAGGAACTCTCGCTGCTTCGCACCCTGCGCAATCAGGCGGTGATGGCCTTTCGACACGCGAGGTGAAGCCGCCGCGCAAGGTCGCAGCCGCTGCTGGCGCGTGCGGCCCGCGCCGCTTCAGATGAGCTTGGCCGCCGCGATCGCGTCGACGATGACGTGCACGAACTGCTGCAGAACCGGCACCGTGCCCAGCGAGCCAGGCGCCGTCGTGGTCGTCGTCGAGCCGGACCAGACGACGCGCTGCGCGGCGGCGTCGATGAACTGGGTGTCGACGAGCACGCTCTCGTCGGTCCAGACCTGCGGCGCGGCAAATCCGCCGCCCCACATGCCGCCGTAGGGGCCGTAGAAGGCACCGCCCCAGCCCCACCACGGCCCGCCCCACGGCCCGCCCCATCCCGGACCCCAACCGGCGCCCGGTGCGACGCGGATATTCTGGGTCGCACCGATCAGGCGCGACGCGAGGAGCGTCTGCGCTCCAGACGCCTTCACCGCCGCCTCGATCTGCTCCGGCGAGGCCGGGCCGTCGGCCGGCAGAAAGCGGTAGGACGGCAGGGCCACGACGCCGCGCGCCTCGAGTTCCTTGACCATCAGGTCCTCGAATACGCGCCGTGTCGTGCCGTCGGGCGTCGAGCTCATGACGAGCACCTTGCCCGGCGCGGGCTTGCCGTCGAACTGCGGATTGAGCCACTGGGCGTTGAGCCGCGTCGGCGACGCGCAGCCGGTCAACAGCGCGAGCGTGACGACGAATACTGCGGCAAGCAGGGCTCGCATGGCGGTCGGTTCGTGGCTGCGGATCCGCACTCGTGGCAGCGCGATTCGGTTGCGTGCAAGGGTGACGAGCCTGACCCCGGCACTGGTCACAACGGTTAGGGCTGCTTCGTTCCCGACCTGACCCGGTTGGCCGCGCTTCCATGCGAGGAGGCCCGTCGAAGACGATTGTAGGCGAGCGCATCGCCGCGCGCCCGCGCTGCGCCCGCAGCCGTCCTCGCCGGAGGCCGGCTCGTAGAATCGTCCCAATGAGCTACCTCGTGCTTGCACGCAAATATCGGCCGCGCGATTTCGACACCCTGGTCGGGCAGGAGCACGTCGTGCAGGCGCTGACCAACGCGCTGAACCATCAGCGGCTGCACCACGCGTATTTGTTCACCGGCACGCGCGGCGTCGGCAAGACGACGATCTCGCGCATCCTCGCCAAGGCGCTCAACTGCACCGGCACGGACGGCCAGGGCGGGATCACCGCCCGCCCGTGCGGCGCCTGCAATGCGTGCCGCGATATCGATGCCGGGCGCTTCGTCGATTACGTCGAGCTCGACGCGGCGTCCAATCGCGGCGTCGAGGAGATCACGCAGCTGCTCGACCAGGCCGTCTACAAGCCGGTCGCCGGGCGCTTCAAGGTCTACATGATCGACGAAGTGCACATGCTCTCGAATCACGCCTTCAACGCGATGCTGAAGACGCTCGAGGAGCCGCCCGACTACCTGAAGTTCGTGCTCGCGACGACCGACCCGCAGAAGGTGCCGCCGACCGTGCTGTCGCGCTGCCTGCAGTTCAACCTGCGGCCGCTCGCGCCGCAGACCGTGCAGGCGCATCTGGCCGATGTGCTGGCGCAGGAGGGCATCGCCGCCGAGCCCGGCGCGCTGCGGCTGATTTCGCGCGCGGCGCACGGATCGATGCGCGACGCGCTGTCGCTTGCCGATCAGGCGATCGCCTTCGGCGCCGGTGCGCTCGCCGAAGGCGGCGTGCGCCAGATGCTCGGCGCGGTCGACCGCGGCCACGCGCTGCGCCTCGTCGAGGCGCTCGCGCGGCGCGATGGCGCGGCCGTGATCGGCGCCGTCGACGGCCTGCGCGCGCTCGGCCTGTCGGCCGGCGGAACGCTCGAGGAAATGGCATCGCTGCTGCAGCAGATGGCCGTGGCGCAGGCCGTGCCGCAGGCGCTCGACGATCAGGACCCCGAGACGCCGGAGGTCGCGCGTCTTGCCGCGTTGCTTGCCCCCGACGAGACGCAGCTGCTCTACAGCATCGTGCTGCACGGCCGCGCCGAGATCGGCCTCGCGCCCGACGAATACAGCGGCCTCGTGATGGTGCTGCTGCGTCTGCTCGCGTTCGCGCCGCAGGACGATGCCGCGTCCGCCGAGGCGCGGCGCGCATCCCCGGCGGCGGCCAGGGCCAGCGCCGCGGCCGCCGCGGCCCGCCCCGCGGCGCGCAGCGCCGTGCTGCCGCCCGAGCCTGCACCCTGGGACGACGAGCCGCAAGCGCAGCCTGCTCGCGCGGAACCGCAGCGCACGCAGAAACCGCCGGCGCCGGGCGCGCCGCGCGCCGCCGGGCCCGGCGCGAGCGCACCGTCGCCCGCGCTCGGCGACCGTTGGGAGCGGCAGGTGCGCGAACTGATCGCCGCCGGTAGCATCACCGCGCTGGCGCGCGAACTGGCGCTGCAAGCACAGTGCGTCGGGCTCGAAGGCCAGCGATGGCGGCTGCGCGTCGAACGCGAGGCACTTGCCGCGGCCGCGCAGCGCGAGCGTCTGCAGGCCGCGCTCGGCGATGCGCTCGGCGCCGCCGTCGAACTCGAGATCGAGATCGGCGCCGCCGAGGACACGCCGGCGCAACGCGACGCCGCGCTGCGCGCGCGGCGCCAGGAGGCGGCCGAGCGAATCATCCAGGACGATCCGCTGGTGCGGGCGGTGATGCAGCAGTACAGCACCGCGCGCATCGTGCCCGGATCGGTCAAGCCGCACTGATCGTGCAATCGTCGCAGCACCGCACCCAGGCGGGCACGCGGCACAACCAGGAGTCAGCAACATGATGAAGGGTCAACTCGCCGGACTGATGAAGCAGGCGCAGGCGATGCAGGACAACCTGAAGCGCGCCCAGGAGGAGCTCGCGACGATCGAGGTCGAGGGTCAGTCGGGCGCGGGACTCGTGAAGATCACGATGACGTGCAAGAACGACGTGCGCCGCGTCAGCATCGACCCGAGCCTGCTCGCCGAGGACAAGGATATGCTGGAAGACTTGGTCGCCGCGGCGTTCAATGATGCGGTGCGCCGGGCCGAGACCGTGAGCGCGGAGAAGATGGGCAAGCTGACGGCTGGCATGCCGATGCCGCCCGGCATGAAACTGCCGTTCTGAGCCTGCACCCGGACGCCATGCTGGAGCCGACGCTGCAGGCGCTGGTCGACGCCTTGCGGCGACTGCCCGGCGTCGGCGTCAAGTCGGCGCAGCGCATGGCGTTTCATCTGCTGCAGCACGACCGTGCCGGCGCGCAGCAGATCGCCGCGGCGCTGCAGGCCGCCGCATCGCGGATCCGGCATTGCGAGCGCTGCCACACCTTCACCGAATCGGCCGTCTGTGCGACGTGCCTCGACGCGAGCCGCGACGCGCGCCAGCTCTGCGTTGTCGAGACACCGGCCGATCAGGCGGCGCTGGAGCGCAGCGGCAGCTACCGCGGCCTGTATTTCGTGCTGATGGGGCCGCTCAGCCCGCTCGACGGCATCGGCGGCAGCGAGATCGGCTTGCCCGAGCTGCTCGAGCGCGCGAGCGACGGCAGCGTCGAGGAAGTGATCGTCGCGACCAACTTCACCGCCGAAGGCGAGGCGACGGCGCACGTGCTCGCCGAATGCCTGAAGGCGCGCGGCATCCGCAGCACGCGCCTGGCGCGCGGCGTGCCGATCGGCAGCGAACTCGAATATGTCGATCTGGGAACGATCGCGCATGCGCTCGCGGACCGCCGCTGAAGCACCGACCGCGCACGCAGCAATGACCGCAGGATCGCCGACGCCGCCGCTCTCGCCACAGATGCGCGACGTCCTCGACCGCATCCGGCGCGCCGGGCGGCCGCCATTCCATACCCTGACCGCGCAACAGGCGCGCGCCGCGTACGCGGCGGCGGCCGAGGTGCTCGACCTGCCGCGCGCCCCGCTCGCCCGGGTGGAGGATTTCAGGATTCCCGCGGCGGATGGATATCTGCTCGGCGCGCGGCTCTATGCGCCATCGCATGCACGCCTGCCGGTGCTGCTCTTCCTGCACGGCGGCGGCTTCGTGATCGGCGGGCTCGAGACGCACGACAGCCTGTGCCGGCAGTTCGCCTTGCACAGCGGCGCGGCGGTCGTCGCGCTCGACTACCGGCTCGCGCCGGAGTATCGGTTCCCGGTCGCGGTCGACGACAGCTGGGCGGCGATGCACTGGCTCGCGTTGCACGCCGATACGCTGGGCCTGGACGCCAGCCGGCTCGCGGTCGGCGGCGACAGCGCGGGTGGCACGCTGGCCGCGAGCTGCGCGCTGCACGCACGCGACAGCGGCCTGGCGCTCGCGCTGCAACTGCTCATCACGCCAGGCACGGCGGCGTCCGCCGATACACCGTCGCACGAGACCTTCGCGAACGGCTACCTGCTCGACGCGCCGAGCATCGCCTGGTTCTTCGATCACTATATCGATCGCGCGCAGCGCGCCGACTGGCGGTTTGCGCCGCTCGATGCCGACGACTTCGAGGGCGTCGCGCCGGCCTGCCTCGTGCTCGCCGAATGCGATCCGCTGGTCGACGAGGGGCTCGCCTACGGCGACAGCCTGCGCGCGGCGGGAGTTGGCGTGCAGCTCGAACTGGTGCGCGGCGTGACGCACGATTTCATCAAGATGGGCCGTGCGGTCGGCGCGGCGCGCAGCGCGCAGGCGGTCTGCGCCGCGGCATTGCGCGAGGCCCTTGCCGCATGAAGCGCAGCGATTTCCGGTTCCGCGAGCGGCTGCGTGTACGCTGGGCCGAGGTCGACGCCCAGCGCATCGTCTTCAACGGCCACTACCGGATGTACTTCGACACCGCGATCGCCGGCTACTGGCGCGCGCTCGGGCTGCCGTACGCGCCGACGATGGAAGCGCTCGGCGGCGACCTCTACGTGCGCAAGTCGACGCTCGAATACCACGCGTCGGCGCGCTACGACGACCTGCTCGAAGTGGGCCTGCGGCGTGCGCGCGTCGGCACCTCGTCGATCGTCTTCGAGGGCGGCGTCTTCCGCGGCGAGGATTTGCTCGTCAGCGGCGAGCTCGCCTACGTCTTCGCCGACCCGTCGACGCAGACATCGCGGCCGGTGCCGCAGGCCCTGCGCGAGATTCTGGACGCCTTCGAAGGCGGCGAAGCGATGGTCGAGGTCCGCGTCGGGTTCGTCGCCCGCGGGCCCGAGTTCGACGAGGCCGGCATCACGCATGTGGAAATGGCGCTCGATCTGTTGTCGTAGCCGCACGCAAGCCACCCCCCCCCCGTTCGGAGGGGGTCGAGCGTTCAGGCGTGACGGATATAACGATCCGCGTGGCTAGCACGCCCGGCTGGAGATGGCAACCCGCGGCCCTCTGGCATCATCGGCTCGTCGATTCACTTACAGCAGTTGCAAATCATGACGACCCTGACCGATAAGAAGCAGATTGCCCGCCTCGTGCTCGCCGGCCTCGCCGCCTGCGCCAGCGCCGCCCACGCCGATGTCGTGCTCGCGCCCGAGCTCGCCGGCCTCTATCAAGCCGGAACCGGCGTCGATGGTCACTTCCTGAAGATCAACGATGCATGGCACGGCAGCAGCGTGCTGTGGAACGAAGAGACCCAGTCCTTCGGTTCGGGCGTCGCCATCGGCTCGCTGTCGTGGGGCACGGGCATCTGGGGTCTGGCCGACTGGCACACCGCCTACAGCAGCCCGACGCCGGGCATGATCGAGGCCAGCTGGAC
>CALMIL010000053.1 GCA_937864005.1 uncultured Burkholderiales bacterium | reverse complement strand
CGAGGTCGATGTGCTCGCGCCAGTCGCCGCTGTCGACCAGCTTGTCGTGCGCGTTGCCGTACATCCAGCGGTCGTTCAGGTAGTGATCCGAGAGCGGGAAGTGCGGCGCCGCGTAGCCGAGTGCCTCGCGCAGCGCGATCCGTTCGGCGTCCAGCGCGTCGGTGACGCGCCGCACCGAGGCTTGGGTTCCCTCGTTGTGGATGTCCCAGCGCTCGAAGTGCTCGAGCGGCGCGGCGTTCATCACCATCAGCGGCGGATGGATGATCGGCCCGGCGTTCATCAAGGCGCCCGACAGCGCATCGCCCGCCGGTTCGACCGACGGATAGGCGCGTGCGATGACGGCAAGTGCATGCGCGCTCGCGGCGGCTGGAAAGACGCCGGTCGGCAGCCGCGTGGCACGGGTCGTGATCGCGACCTCGGCCGGCCCGTGCTTGCGCGCAAGGTAGGGCAGCGTGCCGGTCTCGGCCCAGGCGACCCCGGCGCGGTTGCCGGCGGCGTGCGCGGCGCGCGCCATCACGACGCTGCCGAAGGTTCCGGGCGGCAGGAAGACGACCTGCCCGTCCTCGAGATGCGGCGCCAGGACGCGCGCGATATCTTCCTGCGCGAACGCCGGCGTCGGCACCAGGATCAGCTCGGCGCCGCGCGCCGCCGCGGCTATGTCGGCCGTCGCGAGCGCGAGCGGCACGTCGCGGCGGCCGCGATGGTCGCGCAGCGTGAGCGATGGCGTTGCAAGCAGCGGTGCCAGCGCCGCCGCGTCGCGCCGCCACAGCCTGACTTCGTGGCCCTGCTCGGACAGGTCGGCCGCGGCCGCGTAGCAACCGTGCCCCCCGCCCAGAATCGCAATCCGCATCTCTGCTGTCTCCTTCGCCCGCCGCCCGCCTGCCGGCCGGGCCGTGTCCGCCAATGAGGCCTTGTCCGTCGCTCAGGCGATCACGCCCGCTGCGCGCAACGCATCGATCTCGCCCGCCGCGAGCCCTGCCTCGGCCAGAACGCCTTGCGTGTGCTCGCCGTACTTGGGCGCGAAACCCAGCTCGGTCCTCGCGTCCTGCTGGTCGACCGCGAGCGGCGGCATGTGAACGACGCGGCCGTCGGGCAGCCGCGTGCGGGTGAGCTTGGCGGCGAGCTGCGGCAGCTCCCGCACCTGGCGGATGTCGTGGATGCGCGTCGCGGGAATCGTCGCCGCCGCGAGGTCGGCGAGCAGCACGTCGGCCGGGTACTGCGCGGTGACGGCCGCCATGTCGCGGTGGATCGCCTCGCGCTCGGCGTGGCGGCCTTCGTTCGTCGCCCGCACTTCGTTGGCAACCGGCGCGAACTTCGGGATCGCGCACAGCCGCCGCCACTGCACGTCGCTGCCGATCGCGAGGTAGACGAAGCCGTCGCGCGCCGGGTAGACGTTGGTCGGGATGAACTTGCGGTGCTCGTTGCCGGCGCGCGTGATCTCGTCGTCGCGGCAGCCGAAGTCGATCAGCGGCAGCACCGTGATCAGCCACGACGCCGCGGCCTGCAGCATCGAGACGTCGATCACCTGCCCCTGCCCCGTCTCGTAGCGTTCGAGCAACGCGCGCATCACGTTGGCATACAGCTCGTCGCCGGCCTTCAAGTCGATGATCGGAATGCCGTTCAACATCGGCGGTCCGTCGCGCTCGCCGGTCACCTCCATGTAGCCCGCCATCGCCTGGATCACCGGGTCGTAGCCGGGCGCTTCGGGAAAGGTCGGCCCCATCGCCGAGATGCCGGCCCAGATCAATCCGGGCCGCGCGGCGCGCAACTGCTCGGGCGCGATGCCGAGCGACGCGTAGCGCGACGGCACGGTGTTGCAGCAGAAGACGTCGACGTCGAGCTTGTCGATCAACGTCTTCAGCAGCACATGGCCGCGCTCGTCCTTCAGGTTGAGCGCGATCGCCTCCTTGCCGACGTTGGGCGCGATGAAGTAGCTGCGCCGGTCGTCATCGGCGACGCGTGATCCGATGTAGCGGTTCGGATCGCCCGGCAGGCCCTTGCCGCCCGTTGCCTCGATGCGGATCACGCGCCAGCCGAGCTGCGCGAAGCGCAGCGTCGCGTACGGCAGCGACAGCGCCTGCTCCATCGACAAGATGGTGCGCCGCTTCACCGCGCCATCCTTCCCGCGCTGCCGCGCGCGCAATGCTCTCGCATGCCTTGCCTTTCAGCCGCCGGCGATCGGCGGCGCCAGAATGATTTCATCGCCGTCGTGCACCGGATGGTCGCGGTCGGCGTGCTGCCGATTGACCG
Organism: uncultured Burkholderiales bacterium; assembly: GCA_937864005.1. GTDB lineage: Bacteria > Pseudomonadota > Gammaproteobacteria > Burkholderiales > Burkholderiaceae_C > CAIKUF01. Next base: position 3,925 of record CALMIL010000053.1, on the reverse strand, counting down.
AGACGAGCACGACGTCGATGTACTTGAACCCGCTCTCGAAGCGCTGGCCCTGCGTCGGCAGCCAGTCGAGCAGCATGCCGACCGTCTTGATGGCGGCCGGCAGCGCGATGTCTTCCGACTCGCAGCCCATGCTGTCGCGCAGCCAGGCGGTGTACTTCAGTTTCATTCGAACTCAGGCGGGCTGACCTTCCGGCTGCGCCGCCGCCTTCGCCGACGCCGCGCTCGCGCGCTGGTCGTGGATCGCGCGGGCGACCGTCTCGGGCGTCATCGGCGGGTTGAAGATGCGAACGCCGGCCGCGTTGTAGAGCGCGTTGGCGACGGCCGGCGCGATGACGATCGTCGGCAGCTCGGAGATGCCCTTCGCGCCGTACGGGCCCTCGGCGCAGTCGCTCTCGATGAAGTGCATCTCGATCGGCGGCATCTCGGTCGCGGTGATCAGCTTGTAGTCGCGGAAGCACGCGTTCTTCAGGATCCCCTCCTCGATCTGCATGCTTTCGCACAGCGCGTAACCGAGGCCGATCGCGATGCCGCCCTCGATCTGGCCCTCGAGGCCCATGCGGTTGATGACGCGGCCGACGTCCTGTGCGACGGTGATCTTGTCGAGCTTGATCTCGCCGGTCAGCGTGTCGATCGTGACCTCGGCGACGTGCACCGCGTGGGCGTACGCCGCCGAGTGGTCGGAGACGTGCTTGGCGCCCTCGGGTTCGCTCTTGGGCTCGTAGTAGTCGGTCACCATCACGAGCTCGGGCTCGGCCTGGAAGTGCATCTGGCGCAGCAGCCGCTCGAGCCTGATGAGCGGCGTGCCGTCGCGGTCGCGCACGACGGAGCCGCCGCGCAGATCGAGGTCCTGCGCGGCCTCGCCGAGCATCTTCGCCGCGGCGTTCAGGATCTGCGCCTTAGCCTTCTGCGCCGCGCGGCGCGCGCCGTTGCCGGCGATGAAGGTGGTGCGCGACGCGTGCACGCCGACGTCCCACGGCGCGATGTCCGAATCGTTGTTGACGAGCGTGACGTGCTCGAGCGGAATGCCGAGTTCCTCGGCGACGATCAGCGTGACAACGGCGTCGATCCCCTGCCCGATCTCGGACGCGCCGGTGATGAGCGTCGCGCGTGCGTAGTCGTCGACCTTCAGGATGGTGCCGATGCCGTCGGACTTGTGGATCTTCGCGCCGCCCGCGTTGTGGATCGACGAGGCGAGGCCGATGCCCTTCTTGAAGCGGCCGGGCTTGCCGCGCTCGGCGGCGTAGGCCTTGCGCTTCGCGCTGTAGTCGCTCGCCTTGGCCGCCGTCTCGAGGCATTCGACGAACGCGCATTCGCGCAGGAACGACTTCTGCGGCGTCGTCTCGCCCGACAACTGCGCGTTCTTCAGGTGGAACGCGAGCGGGTCGATGTCGACCATGTCGGCGAGCATGTCCATCTGCTGCGCCGTGGCCCACGTCGTCTGCACGTTGCCGTAGCCGCGGAACGACCCGGCGTAGGGGTTGTTGGTGTAGATCGCCTGCGCCTTGAAATCGACGACCGGCACCCGGTAGTGGCCCGAGGTCGTGCGCATCATGATGACGGGAATAGTCGGCCCCCACGACGTGTAGGCGCCGTTGTCGAGCAGCACGTCGGCGCTGCGAAACGTCAGCACGCCGTCGCGCGTGCAGCCGGTACGCATGTGGATGACGGCCGACTGGCGCGTCGGCGAGGCCCGGAACTCCTCCTCGCGCGTGAAGATGACCTTGACCGGCCGGCCGGTCCTCTTCGCCAGCAGCGCGGCGATCGGCTCGTACGAATACACGTCGAGCTTGGAGCCGAAGGCGCCGCCGACCGGCGGCTGGATGACGCGGATGTCGCCCGGGTCCATGCCGAGCGCCGGCGCCAGGTCCATCTTGTAGTTGTACGGATACTGGGTCTGCGTCCAGATCGTCAGCTTGCCGTTGTTGTCGTAGTCGGCGATCGCGCACGACGTGCCCATGCAGCAGTGCGTCACGAGGTGCGGGCGAAAGACGTTGTCGACGACGAAGTCCGAAGCCTCGACGGCGGCGACGAGGTCGCCGTGCTTGAACGCGAACGCGAGGCTCTTGTTGCCGGGGAAGTTGTCGTGCAGTTGGGGTGCACCTTCCTTCGCGCCGTCCTCGGGCGTGAATACGCCCGGCAGGTCCTCGTACTCGACCTTGATGAGGCCGAGCGCCTGGTTCGCGATCTCCTCGGTCTCGGCGGCGACGGCGGCGATCTCGTCGTGTTCGGAGCGCACCTTGTCCTTCAACGCGACGTTGTCGCGCACGAAGCCGAACCTCAGGCCCTCGGCGTCCTTGCCGGTCAGCACCGCGTGAACGCCGGGCAGCTTCTCGGCCGCCGATGTGTCGATGCGCACGATCTTCGCGTGCGGCCGGCCGGCGAACAGCACCTTGCCGATCAGCATCTGCGGCAGCACCATGTCGTTGATGTAGCGCGTCTTGCCGGTCGCCTTGTCCGGGGCATCGGGCTTCTTGACGCGCTGGCCGATCAGCGTCGTCTTGACGATGGGGGCGGCGGTAACGGTCTTGTCCATGGCGTTCACCTATTCCTTCGTTGCGACTTCCAGCACCGCGTCGAGCACCTTGGTGTAGCCGGTGCAGCGGCACAGGTTTCCTTCGAGGCCGCGCTGCGCCTCTTCGCGGGTGAGATGGGGGTTGTCCGCGAGCAGGCGCTGCGCCTGCATGATCATGCCGGGCATGCAAAAGCCGCACTGCACGGCGCCGTGATCGACGAAGGCCTGCTGCACCGGATGCAGGCCCTGCGGCGTGCGCAGGCCCTCGATCGTGACGACGTCGCGGCCGTCGCAATCGACGGCGTACATCAGGCAGCTGTTGACGGTCCTGCCGTCGACCTGGATCGTGCAGGCGCCGCACTCGCCCTCGCCGCAGGCGTACTTGGTGCCCGTCAGGTCGAGCCGGTCGCGCAGCATCGCGAGCGTCTTCATCGTCGCCGGGACCTTCAAGCGAACGTCGCGGCCGTTGAGCTTGAAACGGATTTCAGTTTCGACCGACATCATTGAGTACCTCCTCGACGAATACGCGAACAAGATGGCTGCGATACCAGGCGCTGGCCCGCACGTCATCGATGGGTTTGGCATCCTGCCCCGCCGCCTCGACGGCCGCGGCGATGGTCGCGGCGTCCAGCAGCTTGCCTTCGAGCGCGGCCTCGACGTGGCGGGCGCGCAGCGGCGTCGCTGCGACCGACCCCATCGCGACGCGCACGCCGGAGAGCCGGCCGTTGCTGAGGCGGGCGCCGACGGCGACCGAAACGGTCGAGATTTCGAGCGCCGGGCGCGGGCCGGCCTTGCGGAAGCGGCTGCGAAAGTCCGGCGCGGGCCGCGCGAAGACGACCGCCGTCAGCAACTCCTGCGGCTGCTTGACGGTCTTGCCGGGTGCGGTGAAGAAGCTCTCGAGCGGGACGCGCCGCGTCTGCACCGCGCCGCCCTTCCAGCAGGCAAGCTCGGCCTCGGCGCCGAGCACGAGCAGCGACGGTATCGTGTCGCCGGCCGGCGACGCGTTGCAAACGTTGCCGCCGACCGACGCCGCGTTGCGGATCTGCTCGCTCGCGAAGTGTTCGGCCGCCTCGATGAGCGCCGGCGCGATCCTGGCGAGCGCGGCGCTTGCGCGGATCTCGCTGACCGTCGTCGTCGCACCGATGCGGATCACGTCACCGGCGGCATCGATGCCGCCCAGGCCCTCGACGCGGCGGATGTTGACGAGCTTCGCCTTGTAGCGGCGCACGCCGGATTCGGTCTGCGGCGTCAGATCGGTGCCGCCGCACAGCACCGTGGCGTCGCCGTCGGCCATCGCCTGCAGCGCCTCGTCGAGGCGGCGCGGCGCGAAGTAGGAAGAGACTTCTTCCTGAAGTTGGGCTTGGGTCATAGGTTTCAGAACCTCACTGGTTCGCGGTAGCGCCCGAAGACGCC
>CALMIL010000052.1 GCA_937864005.1 uncultured Burkholderiales bacterium | reverse complement strand
CGATGCGATCGGCGACGTCGATCCGGTGGCCGAGGCCGATGTCTATCTCGCCTACGGGCGCGACCTGCAGGCCGAGGAGATCCTGAAGGAGGCGCTGCGCGCGCAGCCGGAGCGGATGGCGATCCGCAGCAAGCTGCTCGAGGTCTATGCCAAGCGGCGTGATACCAAGGGCTTCGAACTGCTCGCCACGCAGCTCTATACGCTGACCGGCGGCCAGGGCGAGGATTGGAAGGCGGCGCAGGAACTCGGCGCGCAGATCGACCCCGACAATCCGCTCTACCAGCCCGGTGGCAAGCCGGCACTGGCACAGGATGCCGATCACCTCGGGCCCGAGCCGCTCGGCGCGAGCACGATGCCGCAGTCGGTGCTTCCGACCCCGTCGCAGTTCAACGCGATGGTCGCGAGTTCGACGGCGGCCGCAGCCGCGGCGGCGCCGGCGGCTAGCGAGGATCTGGATCTCGATCTCGACCTCGACCTCGACCTTGGCACACCGCCGCCGCTGCCCGAGAAGACGCAGCCGATGCCGGCGTCGGCGGCGCCTGCGGCGGGCGATGATCTGATGTCGTTCGATCTTTCGCTCGACGCACCGGCGGCGCCCGCCGCCGCCCCGTCGCCGGTTCCGGCGCCGAAGGATATGGGCTTGGCGTTCGATCTGAGCGATATCTCGCTCGACCTCGATGCACCGGCGTCGCCGCCGTCCGCGCCGACGCCGCAGGGGTCCGAGCCGGCAACTTTCGGCACCGATTCGCGCGTCTCGGAACTGCCCGCCCTCGAGGAGGACGGCGTCGATCCGTTCGAACGCAAGCTCGAACTGGCGGAGGAGTTTCGCCAGATCGGCGATATGGACGGCGCACGCGAGCTGCTGCAGGAGGTGATCTCCCGCGCCGAGGGCGCTGTCCAGGCGAAGGCGCGCAGCATGCTGAGCACGCTGACCTGATCGAGGTGAGGGAGCCGCTGCGCGCACGGTGGCCGCCGCGGGGGCGGCGGCCGTGAGACTGGCGCTCGGCATCGGCTATCGCGGCCGGGCCTATCGCGGCTGGCAGAGCCAGCCGGACGGGCAGACGGTGCAGGACAAGCTCGAGGCAGCGCTCTCGACATTCGCCGACCGGCCGCTGCGCACGCTGTGCGCCGGGCGCACCGACGCCGGCGTGCATGCGATCAACCAGGTCGTGCATATCGACACCGACGCGCAGCGCGCGCCGGCGTCGTGGGTGCGCGGCGTGAATCGCTACCTGCCGGACGATATCGCCGTCCAATGGTGCGTGCCGGTGAGCGATGCCTTTCATGCGCGCAACGCGGCGCTCGGCCGGCGCTACCGCTATATCGTGCTCGAATCTGCGGTGCGGCCGGCGCTCGAGACCGGCTTCGTGGGCTGGGTCTTTCAGCCGCTCGATGTGCAGGCGATGCGCGAAGCGGCCCGCGCCCTGATCGGCGAGCACGACTTCAGCGCATTTCGCGCCGCCGAGTGCCAGGCGGCGTCGCCGGTGAAGACGCTGCGCAGCATCGAGATCGCGCGCCGCGGCGCCTACTGGCGCTTCGACTTCGACGCCAGCGCGTTCTTGCACCACATGGTGCGCAACATCATCGGCTGCCTGGTCGCCGTCGGCAGCGGGCGGCGCGCCGCGCCCTGGATGGCCGAAGTGCTGGCGTCGCGCAGCCGGGCGAAGGCGGCGCCGACCTTTGCCGCCGCCGGACTCTACTTCGTCGGACCGTACTACGATGCGCACTGGGCCATCCCGGCCCAGGTCCCGGCGAGCGACTGGCCGCCTTGAACGACGGCACGAATTGCATCCACGTACGCGCATCAAGATCTGCGGCCTGACCCGCGAATCCGATATCGATGCGGCAGTCGAGGCGGGCGCCGATGCGGTCGGCTTCGTGTTCTACGACAAGAGCCCGCGCAGCGTCGGGATCGAACGCGCGGCACGACTCGCGCGGGGTCTGCCGCCGTTCGTCACGCCGGTCGGACTTTTCGTCAACGCCGAGCCCGCACTCATCGATCGCGCGACAGCGGCGATCCCCGGCTTGCTGCTGCAGTTCCACGGCGACGAGACGCCTGCGCAATGCCGCCTTCCGGGGCGTGCCTACCTGCGTGCGGTGCGCATGGCGCAGGGAGTGGATTTGCTAGACTTCGCCCAGCGTTTCGACGACGCACGTGGCCTGCTGCTCGACGCCTTCGTCGAGGGCTTCGGCGGCGGCGGAAAGGTCTTCGATTGGTCTCGGGTTCCTCGCGGCGTGCCCCGTCCGCTCGTTTTGTCTGGTGGGTTGCATGCCGCAAATGTGATTGCAGGCATCCTTCAGGTACGGCCGTGGGCCGTTGACGTGAGCTCCGGCGTCGAGGCCGCGAAGGGCATCAAGGATGCCGCCGCGGTGCGCCGGTTCTGCCAGGCCGTCCGCGAAGCGGATGCCCGCCTTGGCGAGATCGAATCCTGAAAGCGCTTGACCCCTCCGATGCTGAATTACGACCAACCCGACGCGCGCGGGCATTTCGGACCCTATGGCGGCACCTTCGTCGCCGAGACCCTGATCCACGCGCTTGATGAACTGCGCGCCGCCTATGCGCGCTTTCGCGACGATCCGGAGTTCATCGCCGAATACCGCGCCGAACTGGCGCACTACGTCGGCCGGCCGAGCCCGATCTACCACGCGGCGCGCACCAGCCGTGAACTCGGCGGCGCGCAGATCCACCTCAAGCGCGAGGATCTGAACCACACCGGCGCGCACAAGATCAACAATACGATCGGGCAGGCGCTGCTCGCGCGGCGCATGGGCAAGCGGCGCGTGATCGCCGAGACCGGCGCCGGCCAGCACGGCGTCGCGACGGCGACGATCTGCGCCCGCTATGGCATGGAGTGCGTCGTCTACATGGGCAGCGAGGATGTGAAGCGCCAGTCGCCCAACGTCTACCGCATGAACCTGCTCGGCGCGCGCGTCGTGCCGGTGGAGAGCGGTTCGCGCACCTTGAAGGATGCGCTCAACGAGGCGATGCGCGACTGGGTGACGAATGTCGAGACGACCTTCTACATCATCGGCACCGTCGCCGGCCCGCATCCGTATCCGATGATGGTGCGCGACTTCCAGCGCGTGATCGGCGACGAGTGCGTGGTGCAGATGCCCGAACTGATCGGCCGCCAGCCGGATGCCGTGATCGCCTGCGTCGGTGGCGGCAGCAATGCGATCGGCATCTTCTTCCCGTATATCGACCGTCCCGGCGTGCGCCTGATCGGTGTCGAGGCGGCCGGCCTGGGGCTGGACAGCGGCCGGCATGCGGCGTCGCTGCAGCGCGGCTCGCCCGGCGTGCTGCACGGCAACCGGACCTATCTGCTGCAGGACGACAACGGCCAGATCACCGAGACGCACTCGGTCTCGGCCGGACTCGACTATCCCGGTGTCGGGCCGGAGCATGCCCATCTGCAGGAGATCGGCCGCGCCGAGTATGTCGGCATCACGGACGCCGAGGCGCTGCAGGCGTTTCACCACCTGTGCCGCGCCGAGGGCATCATCCCGGCGCTCGAATCGGCGCATGCGGTCGCGTATGCGATGAAGCTCGCACCGACGATGCGAAGCGACCAGCACCTGCTCGTCAATCTGTCCGGCCGCGGCGACAAGGACATCGCAACCGTCGCCGCGCTGTCGCAGCCGCCGACCGGCGGGCGCGATGCGCCGGAGGTGCGCTCGTGAGCCGCATCGCCTCGACCTTTCATGCGCTGCGCGAGCGCGGCCGCAAGGGGCTCGTGCCCTACCTGATGGCCGGCGATCCGTACGCCGATGCGACGGTCGAGATCATGCTTGCGCTCGTCAGGGGCGGCGCCGACGTGATCGAGCTCGGCGTCCCGTTCTCGGACCCGATGGCCGAGGGCCCGGTGATCCAGAAGGCGTGCGAAAGGGCGCTCGCAAAGGGCATCGGCCTCGCCCAGGTGCTTGCGATCGTGCGCTCGTTTCGGGCTCACGATGCGAATACGCCGGTCGTGCTGATGGGCTACGCAAACCCGTTCGAACGCTACGACCAGCGCCACGGCGCGGGCGCCTTCGTCGCCGATGCGCGCGCCGCCGGCATCGACGGCGTGCTCGTCGTCGACTACCCGCCGGAGGAGTGCGAGGCGTTCGCCGGCGGCCTTGCCGCGGCCGGGATCGACCCGATCTTCCTGCTCGCGCCGACCTCGACCGAAGAGCGCATGCGCGAGGTCGGCCGCATCGCGCGCGGCTACGCCTATTGCGTTTCGCTCAAGGGCGTGACCGGGGCGGGACATATCGATGTGGCGGCCGTCGCGCAGATGCTGGCGCGCATCCGCATGCACGTTGCGGTGCCGCTGGCGGTCGGCTTCGGCATCAGCGACGCGAAGACGGCGCAGGCCGTCGCCGCCGACGCCGACGCGGTCGTCATCGGCTCGCGGCTCGTGCAACTGCTCGAGACCGAATCGCGCGAGAACGTGGCGCACAAGGCGGCCGAGTTCATGGCTTCGATCCGCGCCGCGCTCGACGCGGCGGGGCGCCCGGTTGCGGGCGGATAGACTGCACGGGTTTGTCGACCGGCGATGTGCGCCTGCCGGGATCAATAGTCACAGGAGTGAAGCAATCATGAGCTGGCTCGAAAAACTTCTTCCGCCGAAGATCCAGCCGAATGACCGCGCCGAGCGCCGCACGGTGCCCGAGGGCCTCTGGTTCAAGTGCCCGGCGTGCGAAACGGTGCTCTACAAGACCGACCTCGAGCACAACATCAACGTCTGCCCCAAGTGCTCGTACCATCACAAGATCGGTGCACGCGCGCGACTCGATGCCTTTCTCGATCCGGAAGGCCGCTACGAGATCGGGCAGGAGGTGTTGCCGGTCGACGCGCTCAAATTCAGGGACAGCAAGAAGTACCCCGAGCGCCTGAAGGAGGCGCTCGAGACGACCGGCGAGACCGATGCTTTGGTCGTCATGGGCGGCGCGGTGCATACGATTCCGGTTACCGTCGCCTGCTTCGAATTCGATTTCATGGGCGGCTCGATGGGATCCGTCGTCGGCGAGCGCTTTGCGCGCGGCGTGCGCGCCGCGATCGAGCAGAAGACGCCGTTCGTCAGCTTTGCCTCGTCGGGCGGCGCGCGGATGCAGGAGGGGCTGCTGAGCCTGATGCAGATGGTCAAGACGAATGCGGCGCTGACCCATCTGGCGAGGGCAAGGTTGCCCTATATCAGCGTCCTGACCGATCCGACGATGGGGGGCGTCTCGGCCGGCTTCGCCTTCGTCGGCGATATCGTGATCGCCGAGCCCGGAGCCCGGATCGGCTTTGCCGGCGCGCGCGTGATCGAGAACACCGTGCGCGAGAAGCTTCCCGAGGGTTTTCAGCGCAGCGAGTTTCTGCTTCAGAAGGGCGCGCTCGACATGATCGTCGACCGCCGCGAGCTGCGCGCCGTCATCGCGCGTTCGCTCGCCATCCTGCAACGGCAAAGCGCCGACGCCGTGGCCTGATCGCCCGCTCTGGCATAGCGCCCCACGCGGGCGAAGACAACGCATCGTGGCTTTGCCGATATCGCTCGCCGAATGGCTGGCCCATTGCGAGCGCCTGCACCCCCGAACCATCGATCTGACGCTCGAGCGGGTGCAGGTCATGCTTCGGCGTCTGGCGCTGCGCATCGATGCGCCGATCGTGACGGTCGGCGGAACGAACGGCAAGGGGTCGAGCTGCGCGATGCTGGAGGCGATCGCGCTGCAGGCGGGCTACCGCGTCGCGCTGCACACCTCGCCGCATCTGGTGCATTTCGAGGAGCGCTGCCGGATGAACGGCGCCGCGGTGCGGGCCGAGGCCCTGCTGCCGCACTTCGAGGCGGTCGAGAATGCGCGTGGCGACCTGCCGCTGACCTTCTTCGAGTTCACGCTGCTCGCGATCGTGCGGCTCTTCGTCGCCGAGGCGCCCGACCTCGTGATTCTCGAGGTCGGTCTCGGCGGACGATTCGATGCCGTCAATGCATTCGATGCCGATTGCGCCCTGATCACGAGCATAGCCCTCGACCACATGGCCTACCTCGGCACGACGCGCGAGGCGATCGGGTTCGAGAAGGCCGGCATCATGCGTGCCGGCCGCCCGGCGATCGTCAGCGACCCGCTGCCACCGCAAAGCGTGATCGGCCATGCGGGTGCGATCGGCGCCGATCTCTGGATCTCGGGGCGCGATTTCCACTTCGAGGGCGATCGTCAGCAGTGGAACTGGTTCGGCCGCGAACGCAGCTACACCGGGCTCGCGCACCCCGTGCTGCGGGGCGCCAACCAGTTGCTCAACGCGGCCGGCGTGCTGGCCGCCTTCGAGGCGCTGCGCGATCGCCTGCCGGTCACGGCGCAGGCGATCCGCGTCGGGCTCGCGCGGGTCGATCTGCCGGCGCGCTTCCAGATCGTTCCGGGGCAGCCGACGCTGGTGCTCGATGTCGCGCACAACCCGCATGCGGTGGCGGCAATGGCGCACAACCTCGATCAGATGGGCTTCTTCCCGCGCACGCACGCCATTTTCGGCGCGATGCAGGACAAGGATGTCGCGCAGATGCTGTGCCGCATGGCAGCGCTGATCGACAGCTGGCACTTCACCGATCTGCCGACGCCGCGGGCGATCGGTGCCCAGGCGTTGCGGACCTTGCATGCCGAAATCGTGACTGCGGGCGAGTGCAGGGCCCCGGCCGGAGCGACAGTCGAGTGCCACGCGTCGCCCGCGCTGGCACTGCGTGGCGCGCTCGCTGCGGCGGACCCCACTGATAGAATCATCGCCTTCGGTTCCTTCTTCACCGTGGGCGGTGTGATCGAGGAATTGCAGGCCGCGCGGTCCGCCAGAAGTCAGGCCTGAACCTCTGGCGTGGCGGCCGGGCCGGATGGCGAGACCGCCCGCGTGCGTGCTGGCCCCACCAATTCGATTCATCTGCCTCGTGCCAGCGCCGGCCGGTCTGCGGTTCACTGTCGTGTTGTCATTTCTCCCGTGCCGCTCCTGATGGACCTGCTGTCCGCATTCAAGCGCAAGAAGCCCGCCGCCGCCGAAGGCGCCGACAGTGTCCTGCTGGCGCGCACGCGCGCTCGCCAGCGCTTGATCGGCGCCGCGGTGCTGGTGGCGGCGGGAATCATCGGCTTTCCGCTGTTGTTCGAGAGCGAGCCGCGGCCGCTTCCGGTTGACGTGCCGATCCAGATCCAGGCCATGGAAGGCGAAGTGGCGCCGACGCCGCAGGCGCCGCCGGTTGCGCAGGCCAACTCGAAGCCGGCACCCAGGCCCGTGCCGGCGCACGAGAGCGTGATCGACGAGACTGCCGCCGACGCAGGGCGCGAGGTCGAGCCGCCGCCGGCGAGTGCGCCGGCTGCCGCGTTGCCCGCTTCGAAGGCTGCCGCCGCGAAAGACGAGGCGCTCGTCAAGCAACCCGCCGCCGCGCCCCCGGCCGCCGCCGCCAGGGACGTCAGCGCCGCGCAGGCCGATGCGGCTCGCGCGAAGGCATTGCTCGAAGGCAAGCCGGTCGCCGCCGCCGATGCGCCGCCGTCGGCCGCCGGGGCGGCACGGTTCGTCGTTCAGGTCGGCGCGTTCACCGACCCGGCAGCCGTCAAGTCGACGCGCGCCAAGGTCGAGCGGCTCGGGCTCACCACCTATACCCAGGTGGCGCAGACTTCGGCCGGCGAACGCACCCGAGTGCGCGTCGGGCCGTTCGCGACGCGCGCCGAGGCCGAGCGCGCTGCGGCACGCATCAAGGCTGCCGACCTGCCGACCGTCATCCTTGCCTTGTGAGTGTCCGCCTGCGGCGCATGGACTGGGCGAATATCAACGGCGTGGCGCTCAACGGCCCCGACCTGGCAATGATCGCGTGGCTGGTCCTGTCGGTGCTGGTCGGCGTCGTGCGCGGCCTGGTGTTCGAACTGGTGTCGTTGCTCGGCTGGGCGGTCGCGTTCTTCGGCGCCTTCTGGATCGCGCCGATGCTCGCACCGCACGTGCCGCTGGCGAGCGAAAGCGCGGCGCTGAAGGACATCATCGCCTTTGGATGCGCCTTCCTCGCGATCTTGATAGTCTGGGGCCTGGCGGCGCGGCTCATGCGGTTGATGCTGCATGCGACGCCGCTGCGGCTGCCGGATCGGGTGCTCGGAGCGGGGTTCGGCCTGGCGCGCGGCGTCGTCGTGCTGTTGCTGGTGGCGATCGTGGTTGGCGTGACGCCGCTCGAGACATCGCACGCCTGGCAGCGCTCGCGGATGGCGCCATGGTTGAATCAGGCGCTCGAAGAGATCCATCCGCTGCTGCCGCAGGGGCTCGCCCGGCATCTGCCGGCCACGGTCTGACGGCTTGATCTGAAGGACATTCATCATGTGCGGCATCGTCGGTGTGATATCGAACGCGCCCGTCAACCAGTTGCTCTACGACGCGCTGCTGCTGTTGCAGCACCGCGGGCAGGATGCGGCCGGGATCGTCACGATGCAGGGCAACAAGTGCTACATGCACAAGGCCCGCGGCATGGTGCGCGATGTATTCCGGACGCGAAACATGCGCGGCCTGCCAGGGGTCGTCGGGCTCGGGCATGTGCGCTATCCGACGGCGGGCAACGCCGACAGCGAGGAGGAGGCGCAGCCCTTCTATGTCAATGCACCGTTCGGCATCGTGCTCGTCCACAACGGCAACCTGATCAATGCGCAGGCGCTCAGGCAGGAGTTGATCGCCGTCGACCGCCGCCACATCAATACCGAAAGCGACTCCGAGGTTCTGATCAACGTGCTGGCGAGGGAGCTCGAAGTCGCCGCGCGCGACCGGCCGTTGACGCCGGACGCCGTCTTCGACGCGGTCGGCGCGCTGCACAAGCGGGTACGCGGTGCGTATGCGGCGATCGCCTTGATCGCCGGCCACGGACTGCTTGCATTTCGCGATCCGTTCGGCATCCGGCCCCTTTGCTTCGGCGAAAGCGATGGCGCGTCGGGGCGCGAGCTGATGGTCGCGAGCGAGTCGGTCGCGCTCGAAGGCACGGGGCACAGGCTGCTGCGCGACGTCGCGCCCGGCGAGGCGATCTTCATCGACCTCGACGGCCGCGTTCTGGCCCGCCAGTGCGCCGCGCACCCGACCTTGAATCCGTGCATGTTCGAGTATGTCTATCTGGCCCGGCCCGATTCGGTGATGGACGGCGTATCGGTCTATCAGGCCCGGCTCAACCTCGGCGAGACGCTTGCTCAGCGCGTGATCTCGACCATGCCGCCAAGCGCGATCGACGTCGTGATCCCGATCCCCGAGTCGAGCCGCCCCTCGGCGATGCAGCTGGCGCAGCGAATCGGCAAGCCGTATCGCGAAGGCTTCGTCAAGAATCGCTACGTCGGCCGCACCTTCATCATGCCGGGGCAGGGCCTGCGCAAGAAATCGGTGCGCCAGAAACTGAACGCCATCGCCACCGAGTTCACGGGCCGCAACGTGCTGCTGGTCGACGATTCGATCGTGCGCGGAACGACGAGCAAGGAGATCGTGCAGATGGCGCGCGAAGCGGGCGCGAAGAAGGTCTACATGGCGAGCGCCGCGCCGCCGGTGCGCTTTCCGAACGTCTACGGCATCGACATGCCGACGAAGGGCGAACTGATCGCGCACGACCGCACGGCCGAGGAGATCCGCCAGTTCATCGGCGCCGATGCGCTCGTCTATCAGGACGTGGGCGCGATGAAGAAGGTCGTCGCCGCGCTCAATCCGAAGCTCGACGGCTTCGAGGCGTCGTGCTTCGATGGCCACTATGTGACCGGCGCGATCTCGGACGCCGAGTTCGACGCGATGGCGATGGGCCGCACCGGCGGCGCCGACGACGATGAGGACGAGCCGCCGCGCCGTGAAGCGCGCCGCGCGGCGGAGAAGGTGTGATGACGGACAAGAAGCTGCCCCGCGTGGAACTGCCGCACGACGTGCGGCCCGATACGGTCGCGGTGCGATCGGGGCTGCCGCGCAGCCAGTGGGGCGAGAATTCCGAGGCGCTCTTCCTGACGAGCAGCTTCGTCCACCCCGACGCGGCCACGGCGGCGGCGCGCTTTGCCAACGAGGAGGAGGCGTTCGTCTATTCGCGCTTCTCGAACCCGACGGTGATGATGCTCGAGCGCCGGCTCGCGGCGATGGAGGGCATGCAGTCGTGCGTCGCGACGGCCAGCGGCATGGGCGCGATCACGCTGCTCGGCTTGAGCCTGCTCGCGGCTGGCGACCACGTCGTCTGCTCGCAAAGCCTGTTCGGCTCGACGATCATGCTCTTCGCGCGCGAGTTCGCGAAATTCGGCATCGCGACGAGCTTCGTGTCGCAGACCGATGTCGATGCCTGGCGCAAGGCGATCCGGCCCGAGACCAAGCTGCTCTTTGCCGAGACGCCGAGCAACCCGCTCACCGAGGTGTGCGACCTGCGCGCGTTGTCGAAGGTCGCGCGCGAATGCGGCGCCTTGTTCGCCGTCGACAACTGCTTTTGCACGCCGGCGCTGCAAAGGCCGATCGACTTCGGCGCCGACTTCGTGATCCACTCCGGCACCAAATATCTCGACGGCCAGGGCCGCGTGATCGCGGGCGCGGTCTGCGGCTCCGAGGCGCTGATCGAAGGCAGGCTCGTCCCGGTGATGCGAAGCACCGGCATCACGATGTCGCCGTTCAGCGCCTGGGTCGTCCTCAAGGGACTCGAGACGCTCGCGATCCGCATGCGCGCGCAATCCGAGCGCGCGCTGCAGCTCGCGCGCTGGCTGGAGGAACACGAAAGCGTCGAGCGCGTCTTCTACCCCGGGCTCGCGTCGCATCCGCAGCATGAGCTTGCGATGGCGCAGCAGTCGGGCTGCGGCGGCGCGGTCGTCTCGTTCGTCGTCCGCGGCGCGGCGCAGGGCGGCGCGCAGACTGCGCGGCGCAACGCGTTCCACGTCATCGACAGCACGCACCTGTGCTCGATCACCGCCAACCTCGGCGATACGAAGACGAGCATCACGCACCCGGCGAGCACGTCGCACGGCCGACTGAGCGAGGCGCAGCGCCAGGCAGCCGGGATCACGCAGGGCATGATCCGGCTCGCCGTCGGGCTCGAAGATGTTCTTGATCTGCAGGCCGATCTGCAACGCGGACTCGCGTCCCTCGCGCCATGAGCCCACACGACAGCCGCGTCCGAACCCGCTTTGCGCCGTCGCCGACCGGTTTCATCCACCTCGGCAATATCCGTTCGGCGCTCTACCCGTGGGCGTTCGCGCGCGCCAATGGCGGCGCGTTCATCCTGCGCATCGAGGATACCGATCTCGAGCGGTCGTCCGAAGCGGCCGTGCAGGTGATCCTCGAGAGCATGCGCTGGCTCGGTCTCGACTGCGACGAGGGGCCTTACTACCAGATGCAGCGCATGGACCGCTACAAGGCAGTGCTCGCGCAGATGCAGGAGCAGGGCAGCGCCTATCGGTGCTACATGTCGAGCGCCGAGTTGGATGCGCTGCGCGAGCGCCAGCTCGCGGCCAAAGCCAAGCCCCGCTACGACGGCACGTGGCGCCCCGAGCCGGGGAAGACGCTGCCGCCGGTGCCGCAGGGCGTGAACCCGGTGCTGCGCTTTCGCAATCCCGTAGGCGGTGTCGTCGCGTGGGACGACAAGGTCAAGGGGCGCATCGAGATCAGCAACGACGAACTCGACGATCTCGTCATCGCGCGGCCCGACGGCACGCCGACCTACAACTTCTGCGTCGTCGTCGACGATATCGACATGGCGATCACGC
This sequence comes from uncultured Burkholderiales bacterium, assembly GCA_937864005.1. Lineage (GTDB taxonomy): Bacteria > Pseudomonadota > Gammaproteobacteria > Burkholderiales > Burkholderiaceae_C > CAIKUF01. The sequence continues at coordinate 24,704 of CALMIL010000052.1, read as the reverse complement.
ACGTGATCCGCGGCGACGATCACGTCAACAATACGCCGCGCCAGATCAACATCCTGCGCGCCCTGGGCGCCGAGCCGCCGGTCTATGCGCATCTGCCGACGGTGCTCGACGAGCGGGGCGAGAAGATGAGCAAGCGCCACGGCGCCAAGCCCGTGACGCAGTATCGCGACGAGGGCTTTCTGGCCGACGCCGTCGTGAACTACCTCGCCCGCCTGGGCTGGAGCCACGGCGACGACGAGATCTTCTCGCGCGAGCAGTTGCTGCAGTGGTTCAACCTCGACCACCTCGGAAAAAGCGCCGGACAGTTCGATGAGGTCAAGCTGCGCTGGGTCAATGCGCAACATATCAAGTTGACCGCGGATGCGGTGCTCGCGCCGCTGGTCGTCGAGCAGCTGCACCGGCGCGGCATCGAGACCGAGACGAATGCGCACCTCGAGCAGGCGATCGAGCTCTTCAAGGACCGCTGTTCGACGACGGCCGAGATCGCCGATTGGCTGGTGATGTACTTCGCACCGGTCGCGCCGTCGAGCGCCGATCTCGACGCCCATCTGACGCCGCTCGTGCGCCCGGCGATCCAGACCTTGTGCGACGCGCTGGTCGATGCCGAGTGGAGCCGCGAGGCGATCCAGCAATGTGTCAAGGAAACGCTGGCCGCGCACAAGCTCAAGATGCCGCAGCTCGCGATGGCGGTGCGCGTGCTGGTCTGCGGCCGGGCGCAGACGCCTTCGCTCGACGCCGTGCTCGCGTTGTTCGCAAGGGACGTCGTGCTCGCGCGATTGCGGGGGGCCTGAATCGCTGGCTATAATTCCACCTTCGCTTGAACGGCATGTGGCGCGAGCCGGGGCCGACGCAGCGCGGGGGGTATAGCTCAGCTGGGAGAGCGCTTGCATGGCATGCAAGAGGTCAGCGGTTCGATCCCGCTTACCTCCACCACCGTTGCGCCGGTTCGACGCTGTTCAGGTCGAGCGGAGATTTCCAGGTCCCCTTCGTCTAGAGGCCTAGGACACCACCCTTTCACGGTGATTACAGGGGTTCGAATCCCCTAGGGGACGCCAGTCGAAAGCCCGCTGCAGATCAATGACCTGCAGCGGGCTTTTCTTTGTGCTGCGCGCTCGGAGAAGCCGAGACTCAGTTGGCGCCGCCCATCACCTGGCTGAAGCCGCCGTCGACGTAGGTGATCTCGGCCGTCACGCCGGCGGCGAGGTCGGACAGCAGAAATGCGGCGACGTTGCCGACGTCATCGATCGTGACGTTGCGGCGCAGCGGGGCATTGCGCTCGACGATATCGAGGATGCGGCCGAAATCCTTGATGCCGGTTGCCGCGAGCGTCTTGATCGGGCCGGCCGAAATGCCGTTCACGCGCACGCCGCGCTCGCCCAGGCTCACCGCAAGGTAGCGCACGCTCGCTTCGAGCGATGCCTTGGCCAGACCCATCGTGTTGTAGTGGGGGACGCTGCGCACGCTGCCGAGGTAGCTCAATGTGAGGAGCGCGCTGCCGGTGCGCAGGCGCGGCGCAGCGGCCTTCGCGAGCGCCGGGAAGCTGTAGCTCGAAATGTCGTGCGCGATGCGAAATGCCTCGCGCGACAGGCCGTCGAGGAAGCTGCCGGAAATCGCCTCCTTCGGCGCGAATCCGATCGCATGCACCAGGCCGTCGAACTCCGGCCAAGCGGCGCCGAGCTGCTCGAACAGGCGGGCGATCTGCGCATCGTCCGAGACATCGCAGTCGAAGGCCAGCTCCGAGCCGAACTCGCGCGCGAAGCCCTCGATGCGCTCCCGAAACCGCTCGCCCTGGTAGCTGAATGCGAGCTCGGCGCCCTCACGATGACAGGCGCGCGCGATGCCGTAGGCGATCGAGCGGTTGGACAGTACACCCGTGATCAGAAGTCGCTTCCCGGCCAGGAATCCCATGCTTTCTCCGATATGACTGAAGACGAAACTGGCGGATTTTGGCATGCGCCCCGCAGTTCGCCGGCAATGCGCCGCTTGACGCCGCGCACTTGCACTCGCAAGCACGAGCAACGTCCCCGGCGCGCCCAAGCGTGGTTCGATCGGGCGCATGGCGCCGTCACCCGCGCGGTGCAGGCGGATGTGAACTTCGATGCCGGCGTCGATGCGGCGTGGCAAACGGACGCCGGCGGAGTCGGCCTTGCCGCTTCAGGTCTGCGCGTCGTTGGCGCCGATACCGAGCGAAAGCGGGGCTTGGCCCTGGGCGGCGTGGCGGTCACGATCGTCTCCGGCAGGAGCAAGCTCGACAGCCGTGCCGCAAGGCCCGGCATGCCGCCCATTGCGTAGACGTCGCTGATCGCGTTCGTCGCCGCGATGCGGCCGAAGTCGAACGGATCGTCGACGATGGGCATGAAGAAGTCGGTCGTCGCGATCAGTGCCTGCTCGTCGTCGAACTGGGAGGCCACGGCATCGTCGGCAGCTTGGTGCGCGGCGCCCTCGATTCGTGCATGCGGCGCCCGCCGGCCGCAGCCGGCCGCCTCGATTCGAGGCGTTTGCCGCCTCGGCGCGACTCGATCAACCGCGCGATCGGGATGCGATGACGCATCGCCGCTTGCGCTCGGGCGCGAGGCCGGCGACTGCCCGTCAACCCCTCGATGGGCGCCATCTGGCTTTCGCCAGGCACATATCTCGTTGAAAGAGACTTTGTCTTGTGCAGTGCCGCACATAGCGCTACAATGCGCTTTTCGCAAGAAAGCTGCGTGGGCGGATTCTTCCAGCCCACTTTTTTTTGGGCGGGCGAACCGCGCGGCAGCAAGGCGAGTCCGGTTCATGGTGAGCCGGGCTTGCCCGATGTCTGGCAGACGATCGGCAGGAGAAGGCGGCAAAAGTCAATGACGTGGCAGAGCGTCGTCGAAGGCACGGTACGGGGCCTGGGCTATGAACTCGTGGATATCGAGATGTCCGCGGGCGGGCTGCTGCGCGTCACGATCGACCGTGTGCAGGGCGACCCGGCGGGCGAGTTCATCGTCGTCGACGACTGCGAGAAGGTCACGCGCCAGCTCCAGCATGTGCTCGAGGTCGAGAACCGCGGCTACCAGCGCTTGGAGGTTTCCTCGCCCGGGCTGGACCGGCCGCTGAAAAAGGCGGCCGACTACGCGCGTTTTGCGGGTGAGCGGATCGCGCTGACGTTGAAGGCGCCGCTCGCGGGTCGCAAGCGGTACAGCGGCACGCTGCTGCCACATCCCTCCGGGGACGGCTGGCAGTTGCAGCTCGACGCCGATCCGGAGCCTGCGGAGCGCCCCAGGTCGCGCAAGCCTGCCGCCGCGCCGCCACATGAAGCGGTCGCCCGGGTGCTCGATTTCCGGTTGGACGAAGTGCGTGAAGCCCGGCTCGTGCCGGAGCTCGATTTCAAGGGCCGCCGCTTCCTGCCGGTGGCGCCGCAGGATGCTGCGCAGGCCGGTGGCGGCGCAGGCGGTGTGGATGGAGGTCGCTGAGAATGAATCGCGAAATGTTGATGCTGGTGGATGCGATTGCGCGCGAGAAGAGCGTCGAGCGCGAAGTCGTCTTCGGCGCCGTCGAGGCCGCGCTTGCCTCCGCCACCAAGAAGCTGCACGGCGGCGAGATCGACGTGCGCGTGTCGGTCGATCGCGAGACCGGGGACTACGAGACCTTCCGCCGCTGGCACGTCGTTCCGAACGAGGCGGGCCTGCAGATCCCGGACGCCGAAGTGCTGCTCTTCGAGGCGCAGGAGCAGATCGCCGATATCGAGGTCGATGACTATATCGAGGAGCCGATCGAGTCGGTGACGATCGGGCGGATCGGCGCGCAGGCAGCCAAGCAGGTCATCCTGCAGAAGATCCGCGATGCCGAGCGCGAGCAGTTGCTGACCGACTTCCTCTCGCGCGGCGACAAGATCTTCGTCGGCAGCGTAAAGCGGCTCGACAAGGGCGACATCATCGTCGAATCGGGCCGCGTCGAGGGGCGCTTGCGCCGCAGCGAGATGATCCCGAAGGAGAACCTGCGCATCGGCGACCGCGTGCGGGCAGTCATCCTCGAGGTCGATGCGACGCTGCGCGGTCCGCAGATCATCCTGTCGCGCAGCGCGCCGGCGTTCATGATCGAACTCTTCGCGCTCGAAGTGCCCGAGATCGAGCAGGGACTGCTCGAGATCAAGAGCTGCGCCCGCGATCCCGGATCGCGCGCCAAGATCGCCGTCGTCAGCCACGACCGGCGCGTCGATCCGATCGGCACCTGCGTCGGCGTGCGCGGCTCGCGCGTCAATGCGGTGACGAACGAACTGGCGGGCGAACGCGTCGATATCGTGCTGTGGTCCGACGATCCGGCGCAGTTCGTGATCGGCGCGCTCGCGCCCGCGAATGTGCAATCGATCGTCGTCGACGAAGAGCGCCATGCGATGGATGTGGTGGTCGACGAGGAGAACCTCGCGATCGCGATCGGCCGCGGCGGGCAGAACGTGCGCCTCGCCTCCGAGATGACGGGCTGGCGCATCAACATCATGAGTGCCGAGGAGTCCGAGGCCAAGCAGAACGAGGAGAGCGAAGCGCTGCGCAAGCTCTTCGTCGACAAGCTCGATGTCGATGTCGAGGTCGCCGACATCCTGATCGCCGAAGGCTTCACGAGCCTCGAGGAAGTCGCCTACGTCCCCATGCAGGAGATGCTCGAGATCGAGAGCTTCGACGAGGAGACGGTGACCGAACTGCGCACCCGCGCCAAGGACGCGCTGTTGACGATGGACATCATGCGCGAGGAAAAGGTCGACAAGGTTTCGCAGGACCTGCGCGACCTCGAAGGTCTGGACGCCGAGATGATCGCGCGGCTGTCGGATGGCGGTGTGAATACGCGCGACGACCTGGCCGATCTGGCGGTCGACGAGTTGACCGAGCTGTCCGGCATCGACGAGGAGCGCGCCAAGGCGCTGATCATGAAGGCGCGCGAGCACTGGTTCACCACATGAAGCAGCGCCCCTCGCCGCACCGCAAGCTACACAAGTAAGGAAAGTATCCATGGCCGTGACCACCGTTGCCCAGTTCGCTGCAGAGCTCAACCGCTCGGCCGCGGCGCTGCTCGAGCAGCTCGAGTCGGCTGGCGTGGCGAAGGCATCGAGCGACGACGCGTTGACCGAAGCGGACAAGGAGCGGCTGCTCGACCACCTGCGCTCGTCGCACGGCACGGCCGGCGCCGAACGCCGCAAGATCACCCTCACGCGCAAGTCGACGAGCGAGATCAAGCAGGCCGATTCGAGCGGCAAGGCGCGCACGATCCAGGTCGAGGTCCGCAAGAAGCGCACCTTCATCAAGCGCGACGATGCGCCCGCTGCCGAGCCGGCGGCGCCCGTGATCGACGAGGCCGAACTGACGCGTCGCGAGGAGGAAGCGCACGCGCAGGCCGAACTGCTGCGCCGCCAGGAGGCTGAACTCGCCGAGAAGCGGCGCCTGCGCGAGGAGCAGGAGCGCGCCGAGCGCGAGGCCGCCGAGCAGCGCCAGCGCGAAGCGGTCGAGAAGGCGGCCGCCGAGGTGGCCGCCGAAGCACTCGCCGCGGCCGCCGCCCCGAAGCGCAAGGTCTCCGAGAAAGCGGCGCAGAAGGCGGCGCAGAAAGCGGCCGCGGCGGCCGCAGAGAAGGCCCCCGATGTGGCGCCCGAGAAGGCGGCTGCGGACGCCGCTGCGGCTCCCGCCGCGCCCGAGACGGCGGAACCTGCCAAGCCGGCGCTGCGCGTCATCAAGGCCGCCGACGTCGTCGACGAGGAGAAGCAGCGCCTGGCCGATCTTGCCAAGCGGCGCAAGCAGGCCGAGGACGAAGCGGCGGCGATCCGCCAGATGATGAACGCGCCGAAGCGCGTTCTCGTCCCGCACAAGCCCGAGGAGCCCAAACCCGCCGCGGCCGAGATCAAGGGCACGATCCACAAGAAGGCCGGCGCGCCGGCGGCGCCGGGTGCGGCGACGGCGGCCAAGCCGGGCGAGAAGAAGTCCGTCAAGTCCGAGAAGCTGTCGTCGAGCTGGGCCGACGATGCGGCCAAGCGCAGGGGCCTGAAGACGCTCAACACCGGCGGCGCGACGCGCCCCGGCTGGCGTGCACCGCGCGGCGGACGCCGCGGCGAGCGCAACGACGGCGCGCCGTCGAGCTTCGTCGCGCCGGCCGAGTTCCAGGCGCAGGAAGTGCACGTGCCCGAGACGATCAGCGTCGCCGATCTGGCGCACAAGATGTCGGTCAAGGCCTCCGAGGTCATCAAGCAGCTGATGAAGCTCGGCCAGATGGTCACGATCAACCAGCAGCTCGACCAGGAAACGGCGATGATCGTCGTCGAGGAGATGGGCCACAAGGCCTTCGCCGCCAAGCTCGACGACCCCGAGGCCTTCCTCGAAGAAGGCGCCGATGATAGCGGCGCCGCGGCGCTGCCGCGCGCGCCGGTCGTCACCGTGATGGGCCACGTCGATCACGGCAAGACCTCGCTGCTCGACTACATCCGGCGCTCGCGCGTCGCGGTCGGCGAGGCGGGCGGCATCACGCAGCATATCGGCGCCTATCACGTCGAAACGCCGCGCGGCATGATCACTTTCCTCGACACCCCGGGTCACGCCGCGTTCACCGCGATGCGTGCGCGCGGCGCGAAGGCGACCGATATCGTCATCCTCGTCGTCGCCGCCGATGACGGCGTGATGCCGCAGACCAAGGAAGCCATCTCGCACGCGAAGGATGCGGGTGTGCCGCTCGTCGTCGCGATGAACAAGGTCGACAAGCCCGAGGCGAATATCGAGCGGCTCAAGTCCGAACTGGTCGCCGAAGGCGTCGTGCCGGAAGAGTTCGGCGGCGATTCGCCCTTCGTGGCCGTCTCGGCCAAGACCGGCTCGGGGATCGACCAGCTGCTCGAACAGGTGCTGCTGCAGGCCGAGGTGCTCGAGCTCACGGCGCCGGTCGATGCGCCGGCCAAGGGTCTCGTCATCGAGGCACAGCTCGACAAGGGCCGCGGCCCGGTCGCGACGGTGCTCGTCCAGTCGGGCACCTTGAAGCGCGGCGACGTCGTGCTCGCCGGTTCGAGCTATGGCCGGGTGCGCGCGATGCTCGACGAGGACGGCAAGACGTGCGCCGAGGCCGGGCCGTCGATCCCGGTCGAGATCCAGGGCCTGACCGAAGTGCCGCAGGCGGGCGACGAGTTCATGGTCCTCGCCGACGAGCGCCGTGCGCGCGAGATCGCGACCTTCCGCCAGGGCAAGTACCGCGACGTGAAGCTCAATCGCCAGCAGGCGGCGAACCTCGAGAATATGTTCGACACGAGCGGCCCGTCGCAGACGCTGTCGCTGATCATCAAGGCCGACGTCCAGGGTTCGCAGGAGGCGCTGTCGCAGTCGCTGCTCAAGCTCTCGACGGACGAAGTCAAGGTGCGCGTCGTGCACGGCGCGGTGGGTGCGATCAGCGAGAGCGACATCAACCTCGCGATCGCGTCGAAGGCTGTCGTCATCGGCTTCAATGTGCGCGCCGACGCCGGGGCGCGAAAGCTCGCCGAAGGCAACAGCGTCGACATCCGCTACTACAACATCATCTACGACGCGGTCGACGAGGTGAAGGCGGCGATGACGGGCATGCTCGCGCCCGAGCAGCGCGAGGAAGTCATCGGCAGCGCCGAGATCCGCAAGGTCTTCGTCGCCTCCAAGATCGGCACCGTCGCCGGCAGCATGGTCACCTCGGGTGTCGTGCGCCGCGGCGCGCGGTTCAGGCTGCTGCGCGAGAACGTCGTCGTCCATACCGGCGAGGTCGATTCGGTGCGGCGCGAGAAGGACGACGTGCGCGAGGTCAAGGAAGGCTTCGAGTGCGGCATCAAGCTCAAGAACTACAACGATATCGCCGAGGGCGATCAGCTCGAGTTCTTCGAGGTGAAGGAAGTGGCCCGAACCCTGTAGCGCGGCACTTGCTCCCCCCGAACAGGCCCCGCCCTCCGCAAAGAGGGCGGGGCTTGTGCATGGGCCGTGCGCCGAACCCGCCATGCGACACAAGCGATCCATCCCCAACCGCGGCTTTCGCATCGCCGATCAGATCCAGCGCGACCTCGCCGAGCTGATTCGCGAACTGAAGGATCCGCGCATCGGCCTCGTCACGCTGCACGCGGTCGACGTCTCGGCCGACTATGCGCACGCCAAAGTCTACTTCTCGCTCCTCGTCGGCGATGCGCAGGAGTGCGAGGCGGCGCTCAACGAGGCCGCCGGCTACCTGCGCAACGGCCTCTTCAAGCGATTGAGCATCCACACCGTGCCGACACTGCACTTCGTCTTCGACCGCACGACCGAGCGCGCGGCCGAACTGGGCGCGCTGATCCGGCAGGCCAACGCGACGCGGGCGAAGGAAGACTGAAACGTGAGTGGCCAGCGCGTCCGCAGCGTGCGCCGCCCGGTGCACGGCGTGCTGCTGCTCGACAAGCCCGCGGGCCTGTCGAGCAACGATGCGCTGCAAAAGGCGAAAAGGCTTTATCGTGCCGAGAAGGCTGGCCACACCGGCACGCTCGACCCGCTCGCGACCGGCCTGCTGCCGCTGTGCTTCGGCGCGGCGACCAAATTCTCGCAGTCCGGTCTGGACGCCGACAAGGCATATCGCGCCACGCTCGCGCTCGGCCGCACGACGAGCACCGGCGACGCCGAAGGCGAGCTGCTGCGCGAACGCGTGGTAGATGTCACGCGCGAGCAGATCGAGCGGGCCTGCGGCGCCTTCGTCGGCAATATCGCGCAGACGCCGCCGATGCATTCGGCGCTCAAGCACGAAGGCCGCGCGCTGTACGACTACGCGCGCGCCGGCATCGCGATCGAGCGCGCGCCGCGCGCGGTGCGGATCGACGCCATCGAGATCGTCGAGTGGTGCGGCGATCGGCTCGTGCTCGACGTGCGCTGCGGCAAGGGCACCTACATCCGCAGCCTCGCCGAGGATCTCGGTGAGGCGCTCGCCTGCGGCGCGCATCTGGCCGGTCTGCGCCGCACCGCGAGCGGTGCGCTGCGCGTCGCGGATGCGCACACCCTCGATGCGCTCGCCGCGCTGACCGAGGGCGAGCGCGATGCGCTGCTCGCGCCGGCCGATGCACTTCTCGCGGCCTGGCCGAGGCTGGAACTCGACGCCGGCGACGCGGGGCGATTTCTGAGTGGCCTGCGCCGGCGCATCGACGCCGAAGATGCGCCGCGCGTGCGCGTCTACGGCCCGCAACGCGGCGCCTTCCTCGGCAGTGCCCACATCGCGGGCGGCGAACTGATCGCGGACCGGCTGTTGAGCCCGACGGAAGTCAAGGCTCTGCTCGACGCCGCGCAGGCGATCGCCTGAACACGCAAACGAAAGCAAGACATGCACAAGCAGATCCGCAACGTCGCCATCATCGCGCACGTCGATCATGGCAAGACGACGCTCGTCGACCAGTTGCTGCGCCAGAGCGGCACCTTCCGCGACAACGAGAAGCTCACCGAGCGCGTCATGGACAGCAACGACATCGAGCGCGAGCGCGGCATCACGATCCTGTCGAAGAATTGCGCCGTCGAGTGGAAGGGCACCCACATCAATATCGTCGACACGCCCGGCCACGCCGATTTTGGCGGCGAGGTCGAGCGCGTGCTGTCGATGGTCGACAGCGTGCTGCTGCTCGTCGACGCGGTCGAGGGCCCGATGCCGCAGACGCGCTTCGTGACGAGGAAGGCGCTCGCCCTCGGCCTGAAGCCGATCGTCGTCGTCAACAAGGTCGATCGGCCCGGCGCGCGGCCCGACTACGTCATCAACGCGACCTTCGACCTCTTCGACAAGCTCGGCGCGAGCGAGGCGCAGCTCGACTTTCCGGTCGTCTTCGCCTCCGGCCTGAACGGCTGGGCGAGCCTGAAGCAGGGCGAGGTCGGCACCGACCTCGCGCCGCTGTTCGACGCCATCCTGCAGTACGTGCCGGCGCACGAAGGCAGCGCCGACGCGCCGCTGCAACTGCAGATCTGCTCGCTCGACTATTCGACCTACGTCGGACGCATCGGCATCGGCCGCATCAACCAGGGCACCTTGAAGCCGCTGCAGGACGTGGCGATGTACAGCGGCCCGGATTCGGAACCGGTGAAGGCGCGCGTCAACCAGGTGCTGACCTTCGAGGGCCTTGAGCGGCGCCAGACCGATGCCGCCGGGCCGGGCGACATCGTGCTCGTCAACGGCATCGAGGCGATCGGCATCGGCGTCACGCTGACCAGCCTCGACGATCCGCTGCCGTTGCCGATGCTCAATGTGGACGAGCCGACGCTGACGATGAACTTCTGCGTCAACACCTCGCCGCTCGCGGGCCGCGAGGGCAAATTCGTCACCAGCCGCCAGATCCGCGACCGCCTCGAGCGCGAGCTGCAGTCCAACGTCGCGCTGCGGGTGAAGGACACCGACGAGGACGGCATCTTCGAGGTCTCGGGGCGCGGCGAACTGCACCTGACGATCCTGCTCGAGAACATGCGGCGCGAAGGGTTCGAACTCGCCGTTTCCAAGCCGCGCGTCGTCTTTCACGAAGTCGACGGCGAGCGCCAGGAGCCGATCGAGCTCGTGACCGCCGACGTCGAGGAGCAGCACCAGGGCGGCGTGATGCAGGCGCTCGGATTGCGCCGGGCGGAGCTCGTCAACATGGAGCCGGATGGTCGAGGGCGGGTGCGGCTCGACTATCGCATCCCGGCGCGTGGGCTGATCGGCTTCCAGAACGAGTTCCTCAACCTGACGCGCGGCACCGGCCTGATCAGCAACATCTTCGACGGCTACGAGGCCTTCAAGGGCGAGATCGCGGGACGCAAGAACGGCGTGCTGATCAGCCAGGACGACGGCGAGGCGGTGACGTACTCGCTGGGCAAGCTCGACGACCGCGGGCGCATGTTCGTCAGCGCCGGCGACCCGCTCTACGAGGGCATGATCATCGGCATCCACAGCCGCGACAACGACCTCGTCGTCAACGCGGTGCGCGGCAAGCAGCTCACGAACTTCCGCGTCTCGGGCAAGGAGGACGCGATCAAGATTACGCCGCCGATACAGCTCACGCTCGAGTACGCGGTCGAGTTCATCGAGGACGACGAACTCGTCGAGATCACGCCGCGGTCGATCCGCCTGAGGAAGAGGTACCTGAAGGAACATGAACGCAAGCGTGCGAGCCGCGAGGCCGCGTAGCGGCCTTGCGGCCCGCCCGCGGGCGTGTACCGGGGCACCCCCTGCCCCCCGCCGAGCGGGGGTTCCAGAATGAATGACGCCCGGGCCGCTGCGCGGCCCTCGAAGACCTTATGACGCATCGCCGTGCCGTTGCGCTGATGATCCTGGTGACGCTGCTGTGGAGCACGGCGGGCGTGGTCACGCGCCATCTCGACGCGGCGCGCAGCTTCGAGGTGACGTTCTGGCGCAGCACGTTCAACGCGCTGGCGCTCGCGATCGCGTTCAGCGCGATGCGCGGCCCGGCGTTCTGGCGCCAGCTGGCGCGATCGCCGTGGCCGGTGTGGGTGTCGGGGCTGTGCTGGTCGGTGATGTATACCGCGTTCATGGTCGCGATCACGATGACCTCGGTCGCCAACGTGCTCGTCACGATGTCGACCGGGCCGTTGCTGACGGCGTTGATGTCGCGCTTCGTCCTCGGCCATCGGCTGAGCCGCCGCACCTGGGGCGCGATCGGCGTCGCCGCGGCCGGCATTGCCTGGATGTTCGGCAACGAGGCCGGCGCGTCGAGCGCGGGGCAGCTCGCAGGCATCGCGGTCGCGTTTTGCGTGCCGGTCGCCGCGGCGATCAACTGGACGCTGCTGCAACATGTCCATCACGGCAAGGCCGAAGAGGGCAACGACATGGCGAGCGCGGTGCTGATCGGCGCGCTGATCTCGATGCTCGGCGTATTGCCGTGGGCGGTGCCGTTTCAGGCCTCGGCGCACGATCTGACGCTGCTCGCGCTGCTCGGCGTCTTTCAGCTCGCCGTGCCGTGCCTGCTCGTCGTTCGCGTCACGCGCGTGCTGCCGGGGCCGGAAGTGTCGCTGCTCGGGCTGCTCGAAGTCATCCTCGGCGTCACCTGGGCGTGGCTGTTCGCGGGCGAGGAGCCGAGCGTGTCGACCCTCGTCGGCGGCGCGCTCGTCATCGGCGCGCTCGTCGCCAACGAGGCGCTCGCGATGCGCGATGCGGTCGACGAGCCGGCGGTGAGTCCGATCGCCTGACGCGGCCTCGCGCCGGCAATCGACGCCGGGCAGGGGTCAGATCGATGCGCTGTGCAAAGTCGCGCCCGGGCGCCGCTCCGACATCGGCACGGCGACGTCGCCCGCGCCGCGGCGCATGCCGTTGGCGAGCTCTTCGAGTTCGTTCGCCAGCTTGTCGGCCAGGCCGAGCGCGCAGGCGATCAGCCACGAACCGGTGCTGCGATCGAGATTGCTTTCCTGCTCCAGGAAGTGGTCTGCCGCCCGGGTCGCGGCATGCAGCTGATGGGCGCGTACGCGCAGGCGCTGAAATCCGACTGACAGCGCCGGATCGGTCGCGCTCGCGCGGATATTCCTCGCCATGCCGTCGAGGTCGTCCGCGAGTTCGTCGGCGAGCGTGACGGCGCAGGAAATCAGCCACGAGCCGGTATCCCGATCGGCATCGCTCTCCTGCGCGATGAAGTGATCGGCCGCGCGCGTCGCGGCGAGCAACTGGTGCGCGCGCCCGCCGAGCTGGCGCATCATCGGATAGGTCTCGCCGCTCGTCGTCTTCGCGCTGACCGCCGTGCCGGGGGCGAGCTGGGCCTCCTCGTCGGCCATGCCCGGGAATGCGGCCTTCGCCGCGCGCTGTTCGCTTGCCATGATTCGCCTCGCTGCACTGGTCTGCCGTCATTCTGCCCCTCATCGCAGGCGACGCAAACCGCCGCGGTGGCGCATTGCGCGCAGAATTTCCGGCTTCGGGCGCGGCGTTGCCATGCCGGGCTGCCGCCATTGGTGGCAGGCCGCGTTCCTTTCACATGATAGAATGCGATCTATCAATTGGGAGCACACACATGTATGCCGCTGTCGTCGAACCGAGCAAGATCGCCCAGGTCCTCGGCCTGCGCCGCAAGGTCAGCACCGTCGAGCAGCTCGAGCAGCAGGTCGAGGCAGGCCTGCCGAAGGCCTCGCTTGGCGCCGTGGCGCGCCACGTCTACGGTAGTACGGCCGCGGCGTCGGCCCTGATGCAGCGGGTCATTCCGTCGGCTACGTTCCATCGCCGCGGTGATGATCTGAAGCCGCAGGAAGGAGAACGCGTCGAGCGTTTGGCGCGTGTGATCGCCACCGCAGAGCATGTGTGGGACAGCGCCGACGACGCGCGAGCGTTTTTGTCCACCGATCACGCGATGCTCGGTGGCAGGCGGCCGATCGATGTGGCGCTGACCGAGTTGGGAGCGCGACGCGTCGAGAACCTGCTCTGGTCGCTGTTCCATGGCGTCGCGGCGTAGCGATCCGACCGATCCGGTTGGCGCGCGATCGAAGTCGGCGGCCAGCAAGCCGGCGCAGACGAAGGCCAGGCAGGCATGGCACGCGTGGCGCATCGCTGACGGCCGTTTCGAGCCGTTCAGTGCCGTTGGCGCGTCGCTGGTGGGTGGCCGCTGGAATTCGCCAGGGCACGGTGTCATCTATGGCTCCCTCTCCTACGCGGGCGCGATGCTGGAATGCCTGGCCCACGCAGGCATCGGACGGGTGCCGCGGACCCATGTGGCGGTCGAGATCGCCATTGCCGAGGCGGTGACGGTCGAGCGTCGCGAAGACGGCGATCTGCCCGGGGGATGGGAGCATGCGGACCTGCGTGTGGCCCGGGCCTTCGGCGATGCGTGGATCCGCGAACGCAGGTCGGCCGTGCTGGTGGTTCCTTCGGTCGTCGCGCGCAGGGAAGGCAATGTGCTGATCAACCCGCAGCATCCCGATTTCAGCCGGATCGTCGCCGGACGCCCGGAGCCGGTTGTCTGGGATGCGCGGCTGTTTGACCGGCACTGACCGCCCTTCACTACATTCATCTGGACCGAAACCGAGAAGATTGGTGTCAACGAATCAACAACCTGGCCCCTGGCGCTTGTCCGTCGCCCCGATGATGGACTGGACCGACTCGCATTGCCGCGTCTTTCATCGGCTGCTGACGCGGCACACGCGGCTCTATACCGAGATGGTCACGACCGGTGCGCTGCTGCACGGCGATGTCGCGCGCCATCTCGACTTCGATGCCGTCGAGCATCCAGTTGCCTTGCAGCTCGGCGGCAGCGAACCGACCGATCTCGCGGCCTGCGTGCGGCTTGCGCGGCGCTGGGGTTACGACGAGGTGAACCTGAACTGCGGCTGCCCGAGCGAGCGCGTCCAGCGCGGCGCATTCGGCGCCTGCCTGATGGCCGCGCCCGCGCTCGTCGCCGATTGCGTTCGAGCCATGCTCGATGCGGCCGATGGCCTGCCGGTCACCGTCAAGCACCGCATCGGCATCGACCGCGTCGAAGACTACGGCTTTGTGCGCGACTTTGTCGGCACCCTCGCCGACGCCGGTTGCAGCGTCTTCATCGTCCACGCCCGCAACGCCTGGCTGCAGGGCGTGAGCCCGAAGGAGAACCGCGAACTGCCGCCGCTGCGCTACGAGCTCGTGCACCGCCTGAAGCGCGAGTTCGCGGCGCTCACGATCGTGATCAACGGTGGCGTCGCCGACGACGACGCGATCGCCGAGCAGCTTCGCCATGTCGACGGCGTGATGCTCGGCCGGCGCGCCTATCACGAGCCTTGGGCGATGGCGGCGTGGGACGAGCGCTTCTTCGGTGCGACCGGCCCGGCCGCGTCGCGCGAGCAGGTCGAGGCGGCGTGGGTCGAATATCTCGACCGCCTGCACGCCGCCGGCAAGCCGTGGCCGCACGCGATGCGCCATGCGCTCGGCCTGTGGAACGGCGAGCCCGGCGCGCGCCGCTGGCGGCGGGTCTGGTCGGACCACCGTCTCAAGCTCGAGCCGCCGCGCAAGGTGGCGGCGATCGCGTGCGAGGCGCGCACTTCGGGTCAGGGCGGTGGCGCCGCGTCGCGCCCCGTCGCGAGCACGACGCCGGCGATCGCGAGCGCGAAGGCGATCGCATGCGCGCTACCGAAAGGCTCGCCGAGCACGAATACGCCGACCGCGGCGGCGCTGACCGGCAGCATCACGCTGTAGACGCCGGCCGACGCGGCCGGCACGTGCTTGAGGCCGGTCATCCACAGCCAGACCGTCACCATGCTCGCGGCGAGCGCGTAAAAGAGCAGCAGGCCCCACATCGCGGGTTTCACGGCTGGAAAGTCGAACGACAGCGCGGCCCACGCGCCGAACGGCGTGACGAGCGCGAGCCCCCACAGGTTGACGATCGCGCTGATGCGCCTGGCCGAGACGCGCGCGGTGAGCCGCTTGCCGATGACGACGTAGCTCGCCTCGCAGAGCACCGCGCCGAGCAGCAGTGCATTGCCGAGCCAGCGCGATGCGCCGGTTGTCGCCGATGCCGCCGCCGCTTGCGCGCTTGCCGCGTCGGGGTGCCGGGTGAGGGCGAGCAGTGCGATGCCGGCGATCGCGCAGGCGATGCCGAATGCCACGCGACGGGCGATGCGCTCGCCGAGGAAGAGCCGCGACAGCAGCGCGACCGCGGCCGGGATCGCCGCCATGATCACGCCCGCGGCGACCGCCGAGGTGAGGGCGATGCCGAACAGCATGCAGATCGAGAACAGGAAGTTGCCGAGGAAACTCTCCCAGAACAGCAGGCGGCGGTCGTGGCGGTCGAGCGGCGCATCCGCTGGCCCGCGCCCGAGCCAGCCGAACATCGCGACGGCCGCGATCGCGAAGCGCAGCCAGGCGAGAAGGAAGACCGGAAATACCGCGACGAGCAGCTTGGACAGGCCGACGTAGCTGCCGACCAGCGTCATGCTCGCCGCGAGGCTGGCGTAGGCCCACCAGGGTGCGTGCGCCGCGCGCTGCGCAGGGCCCGCGTCGCGCGCCGGCGTCATCGCGGATGCGCGCTCACTCGGCGTCGATCCGGATCCACGTCGTCTTCAGCTCGGTATATTTGTCGAAGGCGTGCAGCGACTTGTCGCGGCCGTTGCCGCTTTGCTTGACGCCGCCGAAGGGCACGGTGATGTCGTCCTCGTCATACTGGTTGACGTGAACGGTGCCGGCCTTGAGCGCGCGCGCGACGCGGTGCGCGCGGTTGATATCGTGGCTCCAGACGCTCGCTTGCAGGCCGTAGCTCGAATCGTTGGCCATCGCGATCGCCTCGTCTTCGGTCTCGAAGGTGATCACGCTCATGACCGGTCCGAAGATCTCCTCGCGCGCGATTCGCATGCCGTTGGTCACGCCTTCGAATACCGTCGGCTCGACGAAGAAGCCGCCCGTCTCGGCGCGCACCTGGCGGCCGCCGGCGCGCAGCGTCGCGCCTTCCGCGTGGCCGGCATCGACATAGCCGAGCACGGTGCGCAACTGCGTCTCGTCGACGATCGCCCCGGTCTCGGCGTGCCCCGAAAGCGGGTCGCCGGGCGCATACTTCGGCGCCTCTTGCGCGACGACGGCGAGGAACTCGTCGGCGACCTTGCGGTGCACGAAGACGCGCGATGGGGCGTTGCAGCTTTCGCCCTGGTTGAAGAACATGCTCGCGGCAACCGTCTGCGCCGCGCGCGCGATGTCGCGGAAGTCCGGGAAGACGACGAATGCCGATTTGCCGCCGAGTTCGTTGTAGACGCGCTTCAGGTTGCTGCGGCCGGCATATTCGAGCATCTTGCGGCCGACGCGCGTGCTGCCGGTGAAGCCGATCGCATCGACGTCCATGTGCAGCGCGAGCGCCTCGCCCGCCTCGTCGCCGAAGCCGGGAATGACGTTGAAGACGCCCTCGGGCAGGCCGGACGCAACAGCGATTTCGGCCAGGCGCAGCGCCGTCAGCGGCGATTTCTCGCTCGGCTTCAAGACGACGGAGTTGCCCGCCGCAAGCGCCGGGCCGAGCTTCCACGCGGCCATGATCATCGGATAGTTCCAGGGCACGACGGCGCCGATCACGCCCATCGCCTCGCGCGTGACGAGCGCGAGCGCGCTGCGCGGCGTCGGCGCGATCTCGTCGTAGAGCTTGTCTGCCGCCTCGGCGTACCAGGCGATGCAGCGCGCGGTCGAGGCGACGTCGACGGCGAGGCTTTGCTGGATGGGCTTGCCCATGTCGAGCGTCTCGAGCAGCGCGAGTTCATCCTTTGCGGCGAGGATCGCTTCGGCAAACCGCAGCAGCGTCTTCTTGCGCGCGGCGGGCGGCCGGTGCGACCAGCGGCCGTCGTCGAATGCGCGCCGCGCGGATGCGACGGCGGCGTCGATGTCGGCCGCGCCGCAGCGCGCGACCTGCGCGAGGCTTCTGCCGTCGATCGGCGAGCGGCAGTCGAAGCTCGCGCCGTCGTGCGCGGCGACGCGCGCGCCGGCGATGAAGGCGTGGCCGTCGATGCGCAGCGCGCGCGCTGCGGCATGCCAGTCGGGTGCGGATGGGTTCATGGCGAGTCCTTCATGCGCCAAGCTGCGCAGTGCATCTGCGTTCGTAGCGGGCGGTTCCGATCATGCGCCGATCCGTGCGGCGCGGCGAAGCCATCGCGCGGCCATCGGCACGCCATCGGGCGCGCCGCGGTCTGCAGGATCAGAAGCCGACAACGACCGCGGCGCCCAAGACGTTGTTGTTCTTGCGGTAGGTGCCGTTGCTGACGTTCTCGAAGACGTTGAGATTCGACCAGTCGTAGCGGTATTCGGCTTTCAGGCTCGCGAATTCGTTGAAGACGTACTTCAGGCCGAGCGACAGCGCGTAGCGGTTCGCGCCCTTGTCGCAGCCGCTCACATAGGCCGTGGCGCAGTCCAGATTGGCGTCGGGGCCGATGCCGTTGACGTTGTCGGCACCGTAGCCGAGCAAACCGCCGCCGTTCTTCGAGTTGTCGATATAGTCGAAACGCGCGATACCCTGCAGGCGCGGCGTGAAGCTGTAGGCGGCGAGCGCCGAAAGGCCCCACCAGGAGGCGTCCTGGAAAGCGCCGGTCACCGGGTTTCGCGTGATCGCGGCGTACTTCTGTTTGCCATAACTCAACTGGCCCTGCAGCGTCCAGTCGCCGCGGATGAAGTAGCCGTCGACCTCGATCAGGCCCACGTTGGAGTTGTTGTACGTGCCGTCGGGCTGCAGGCCGTTCACCAGATTCGGCGTCGAGCCGTACACGCCGGCGGCGCCGAACCCATCGAATTCGCCCTTCGCGTAGTCAACCCGGAACGCGCCCACCGAGCCCTGGCGCCGGGCGTGGTTTGCGTTCTGGTTCATCTGCGCGAGCATCGCCTTCGTCTGCCACTTGCCGCGCACGATGTCGAAACCGGCGCCGATATAGCCGGTGGGCAGCGTGAAGTCGAACAGCAGGTTGTGCGTGATGAGCGGCGTCTTCGTCGGCTCCAGGTATTCGTAGCCCGACCAGTCGGGGATCTGGCCGGCGATGAAGCGCGTCTGCAGATCGGTCAGCGGAATCGAGACGCTCGCCTCCTGCACCACGGAGTAGCCGTCGATCACCGAGCCGACGCCGCGCTGCGGCGCCAGCGAGAGCTTCCAGATCGTCCCGCCTTCCATCTCCTTCTCGAACGAGATGATCGCCATGCCGATGTAGGAGTTGTCGTAGTTGTAGCCGTAGTCGGCGACCGAGTCGAGGAACTGGAAGCCGGCCATGTTCTGTGCCTGGTTGTAGATGTAGGCGGCCTGCATCTGGCCGCTGATCTTCAGGCCGTGCTGGCCGCTGGATTCCCGCTCGTCCTCGATCGCCTCGGTCTTGACGGTGACGCGATTGAGATCGGCCTGCTGCGCCGGCGTCATGCCCCACTGGCCGCTGTCGCCTTTCGCCTCCATCGCCTTTTGCTTGGCCTCGAGTTCCTGCACGCGAGCCTTGAGTTCGCGCAGTTCCTTCAGCAGTTCCTCGTTCGACTGCGCGAAGGCCTGGGGCGCAAAGCCGGCGGCGAGCGCAAGTGCGATTGCGGTGGGTTGCCAGGGGTTCATGGGGGTTCTCCTCGTGTGCTTTGGTTTGCCGTTGACTACGTGTGCTTGTCGGCGCGAAGGGGTCGAAAGTTCAGCCTATTCGTCGCCCCGTGCTGCCGCCGCCATGTCGACCGCGCGCTTGCGCTCGGCCCTCGCGAGCATCAGGCTCGCGGCGACGATGCCGATGGAGACGACGGCGACCGTCACCGCGGCGATCGTGTTGACGCTCGGATTCAGGCCGAGCCGGGCGCGCGAGAAGATCACGAGCGGCATGGTCGTCGAACCCGGACCCGACAGGAAGGCCGAGAGCACGACGTCGTCGAGCGAGAGCGTGAAGGTCAGCAGCCAGGCCGACACCAGGGTCTGCGCGATCATCGGCAGCGTCACGAGCGCGAACACCTGGCCGGGGCGTGCGCCGAGATCCATCGCCGCCTCCTCGAGCTGGGGGTTCAAGTCCTGCAGCCGCGACTGCACCATCACCGTCGCGTACGCCATGCCGACGAGCAGGTGGCCGAACCAGATCGTCAGCACGCCGCGCTCGGGGAAGCCGACCGCGCGCTGCACCGTGACGAGCATCAGCAGCAGCGACAGGCCGATGATCACTTCGGGCATCACGAGCGGCGCGTTGACCATGCCGGAGAACAAGGTGCGCCCGCCGAAGCGGCGGTATTTGACAAGCGCGAAGGCGGCCATCGTGCCGAGCACGACCGAACCGCAGGCGGTGAAGACGGCGATGCGCAGCGACAACCACAGGCCGTCGATCAGCTCTCGGTCGTTCAGCAGCGCGACGTACCACTTGAGGCTGAAGCCGCTCCAGGTATTGGGCAGCGGCGATGCGTTGAACGAATAGACGACCAGCGCGACGATCGGCACGAACAGGAAGAGGTAGCCCGCGGCGAGCCAGCCGCGCGCGAACAGGCGGTTGAAGCCGGCATCGAACAAGGTCGAGCGCCGCGTCATGGATGCCCCCTGCGGCGCTGCGCACTGGTCCCCCAGGGCCCGGAACGGGCCACGGCACGGCCCGTGGGGAGCGAGCGCCTTGGGAGCGGCCCGGCGGCGCTCATCGCCGCAGCTCCTGCGCCTGCGCCTGGTAGCGGTTGAAGACCGCGAGCGGCACGATGATGAGGAGGATCATCACGACAGCGACGGTCGATGCCATCGGCCAGTCGTTGTTGCTGAAGAATTCGTCCCACAGCACGCGGCCGATCATCAGCGTCTGCGGGCCGCCGAGCAGTTCGGGGATCACGAACTCGCCGACGCAGGGGATGAAGACGAGCATCGAGCCGGCGATGATGCCGGCCTTCGACAGCGGCACCGTGACGCGCCAGAATGCGACGAAGGGCGTCGCGCCGAGATCGGCCGCGGCCTCGAGCAGCCGCAGGTCCATCTTCGCGAGGTTGCCGTAGAGCGGCAGGATCATGAAGGGCAAATAGGTATAGACCATGCCGAGGACGAGCGAGAACGGCGTGTTCATGTACTTGTCGAGCGCCGGAATCAGGCCCGCCGCGAGCAGCACGTGATCGATGCGCAGCGCGGTGAGCGCATTGGCAACCAGCCCGTTCTCGCTGAGCAGGCCCTTCCAGGCATAGACGCGCAGCAGGAACGAGGTCCAGAACGGCAGCATCACGAGCATCAGCAGCGCGGGCTGCAGGGTCGCCTTCGCGCGGGCCATGAAGTAGGCGAACGGATAGCCGATCGCGAGGCACAGCAGCGTCGTGATTGCTGCGTAACGCAGGCTCGACAGGTAGGTCAGGAAGTAGAGGTCGTCCTGCGTGATGTAGACGTAGTTGCCGAGCCTGATGGACAGCGCGAGCACCGAGTCCTTGAAGGTCAGCACATCCTTGAAGTGCACGCCGTCGATCTCGGAGACGCTGATCTTCAGGACGATCAGGAACGGCAGCATGAAGAAGACGAGCAGCCACAGATAGGGCACGCCGATCACCGCGACCCGGCCGCTGAACCAGCGCGCGAGCCGCGGATGGCGCGCTGCCCAGGGCGCGCCGCGTGCGCCGGACGCCGCTTCGGACAGCGTCGAGTCGCCGGTCATTGCGTCAGCACGACCTGCGCCGTCGGCGGCCAGCTCGCCCATGCGGTATCGCCCCAGGTCAGCGCGTTCTCGCGGTGGCGGGCGACGTTGCTCTCGCTGATCTTGAGCACCGCGCCGCTTTGCAGTTCGAGGTGATAGACGGTGAAGCTGCCGAAGTAGGACAGTTCCTTGATCCGCCCCTTCACCTTGTTGTGAGGATCGTGCGCGCCGGCGGGCTCGGCCGCATGCAGGCTGATCTTCTCGGGCCGCACCGCGACGCCGACGGCCATGCCGATCGTGCCGGTGATGCCGTGGCCGACATAGTGCGTGCAATCGGTGCAGCGCACGACGGCGTGGTCCGGCTCGTCCACCTCGACGCTGCCTTCCATCAGGTTCACGTTGCCGATGAAGTCGGCGACGAAGCGTGTCGCCGGCGTCTCGTAGACATCGCCCGGCGCGCCGATCTGCAGCACGCGGCCCTCGCTCATCACGGCGATGCGCGTGGCCATCGTCATCGCCTCTTCCTGGTCGTGCGTGACCATGACGCAGGTGACGCCGACCTCCTCGATGATGTTGACGAGCTCGAGCTGCGTCTGCTCGCGCAGCTTCTTGTCGAGCGCACCCAGCGGCTCGTCGAGCAGCAGCATCTGCGGCCGCTTGGCGAGCGAGCGGGCGAGGGCGACACGCTGCTGCTGGCCGCCCGAAAGCTGGTGCGGCTTGCGCTTCGCGTAGCGCTCGAGCTGCACGAGCTTCAACATCGCGCCGACCCGCTCGCCGATCTGCGCCGCGGGCGTGCCGTCGCGCTTCAGGCCGAAGGCGATGTTGTCCCACACCGTCAGGTGCGGGAACAGCGCGTACGACTGGAACATCATGTTGAACGGCCGCTCGTACGGCGCGAGGCCGCCGATGTCTTGTCCTTCGAGCAGCACCCGGCCCGAGGTCGGCGTCTCGAAGCCGGCGAGGATGCGCAGCAGCGTCGTCTTGCCGCAGCCCGACGAACCGAGCAGCGCGAAGATCTCGCCCTGCGCGATGTCGATGCTGACGTGGTTGACGGCGAGCGTGCCGCCGCCGAAGTCCTTCACGACGTCGTCGATCCGCAGGAAGGCCGGCTTGCCGGCCGGATCGCTCGCGTCGCGCGCTGCGCTGCTCATGGGCTTGTCGTCCTGTGATGGCCCGTGCCGCGCCGCACATCGCGCTGCGGCGGCGCCGCCCGCGTCAGATCCCCGTCTTGAAGCTCGTGTACAGGCGCGTCATCGTGCGCCGGGTGTCGTTGTTCAGCGGCCCGGGCGGGATCATCTTCTTCATCTCGGCGTCGGAGAGGAAGACGGTCGGATTGTTCGCCACCTCGGGCTTGACGAACTTCTTCGAATCCTTGTTCGGATTGGCGTAGAAGACCTTGTTCGTCAGGCTCGCCGCGACTTCCGGGCGCAGGATGTAGTTGATCCACTTCTGCGCGTTCTCGGGGTGCGGCGCGTCGGCCGGGATCACCATCACGTCGAAGAACAGCAGGCCGCCGTTCTTGGGCAGCAGCGCCTCGATGTTCTGCCCGGTCTTGCCGTCGATCGCGCGCTGGCGGGCAATGTTGATGTCGCCCGACCAGCCGAGGGCGACGCAGATCGAGCCGCTCGCGAGGTCGTTGATGTAGCCCGACGAGCTGAACAGCGTCACGTAGGGCCGGATGCTCTTCAGGAGCGGTGCGACGCCGGTGTAGTCGGCCGGGTTGTTGCTCGACGGATCCTTGCCGAGGTAGTGCAGCGCGGCCGGGATCACCTCGGTCGGCGAATCGAGGAAGCTCACGCCGCACGACTTGAGCTTGGAGATGTACTCGGGCTTGAAGATCAGGTCCCACGCGTTCTCGGGCATCGGCAGGCCGCCGAGCGCGGCCTTGACCTTGTCGACGTTGATGCCGATCGTCGTATAGCCCCACATCCAGTCGACCATGTACTGGTTGCCCGGGTCCATCTTGGCGATCGTCTTCTGCACCTCGGGGTCCATGTGCACGAGGTTCGGGATCTTCGACTTGTCGAGCTTGCGCAGCAGCCCGCCGTCGGCCTGGATCTTGGCCCAGAACGACGACGGCACGACGATGTCGTAGCCGGTCTTGCCGGCGACGAGCTTGGCGTGGACGATCTCGTTGTTGTCGAAGTTGTCGTAGCGGACCTTGATGCCGGTTTCCTTCTCGAAATTCGCGATCGTGTCGTCGGCGATGTAGTCCGACCAGTTGTAGACGTTGAGCACCTTCTCCTCTTCTTGCGCCGTTGCGGATGGCGCGAAGGCGATGGATGCCACGCCGAACGCGATGGATGCACAAAGGACCGGAAGGGTCGACTTCGGTGTCATGGAAAAGTCTCCGGCGGGTAGAGGCGGGGGTTGGATTGGTGAAGTGGTGCGAGTCTATCGAGCGCCGACCTGGGGCCGCTTGCTCGCAAACCCGCGGCAACTCCCTTTCAGCGCGGGCGGCGCTGTCACAGCCAGCCGCGCGCCGTGACGTCGGCCAATGTCAGGTCGAGGCAGCGCCGGATCAGCGCCGCCATCTCGTCGATCTGCGCATGCGTCATCACGAGCGGCGGCGCGATGATCATGCGGTCGCCGACGGCGCGCATGATGAGCCCGTTGCCGAAGCAGTGGCCGCGACAGAGCATGCCGACTTCGCGCACCGCGTCGAAGGTCTTGCCGCTCGCCTTTTCGGCGACGAGTTGCAGCGCGCCCATCAGGCCGACGCTTTGCGCCTCGCCGACGAGCGGGTGCTCGCCAAGCGTCTCGAAGTGCCGGGCGAGGTAGGGGCCGAGGTCGTCGCGCACCTTGTCGACCAGGCGCTCGCGCTGGATCAGACGCAGGTTGGCGATCCCCACTGCGCACGCCACCGGATGGCCGCTGTAGGTGTAGCCGTGGTTGAACTCGCCACCCTCGTCGATCAGCACCCTGGCGATCCGGTCGCCGACCATCACGCCGCCGAGCGGGATGTAGCCCGACGTGACGCCCTTGGCGAACGTCATCAGGTCGGGCCGGTAGCCGAAGGTCTCGCAGCCCCACCAGTTGCCGGTGCGCCCGAACCCGCAGATCACCTCGTCCGAGACGAGCAGGATGCCGTACTTGTCGCATATGCGCTGAATCTCGGGCCAGTACGTGGCGGGCGGGATGATGACGCCGCCCGCACCCTGCACCGGTTCGCCGATGAAGGCGGCCACCTTGTCGGCACCGACCTCCAGGATCTTCTTCTCGAGCCAGCCGGCCGCTTCGAGGCCGAAGGCGTCGCGCGTCATGCCGCGGCCGAGCTCGAACCAGAACGGCTGCCCGATATGCACGATGCCGGGTATCGGCAGCCCGCCCTGCGCGTGCATGCCGCTCATCCCGCCGAGCGACGCGCCGGCCATCGTCGAGCCGTGATAGGCATTGTGCCGGCTGATGATGACGCTGCGTTCGGGCTGGCCCTGGAGGTCCCAGTAGCGGCGCACCATGCGCACGACGGTATCGTTGCCTTCGGAGCCCGAGCCCGAGAAGAAGACATGCCCGAACTGCGGCGGCGTCACTTCGGCGAGCAGTTCGGCGAGTTCGATCGCCGGCGGCGTCGCGGTCTGGAAGAAGCTGTTGTAGAAGGGCAGCGTCTCGAGCTGGCTTGTGGCGGCGTCGATCAGCTCGCGCCGGCCGTAGCCGACGTTGACGCACCACAGCCCCGACATCGCGTCGAGGATCTTGTGGCCGTCGCTGTCCCAGAGATAGATATTCTCGGCCCGCGTGATGACGCGCGATCCCTTGTTGGCGAGCGATTTGAAGTCG
>CALMIL010000051.1 GCA_937864005.1 uncultured Burkholderiales bacterium | reverse complement strand
CGCGTCGTCATCAACGGATCGTTCTGCGAACAGCCGCCGCTCGCGCTCATCAAGTCGGTCGAGATGTCGGGCTGCTATATCGTCGACGACGACTTCATGCTCGTCACGCGCTGGCTGCTCGACGAGGTGCCGGCCGACAGGAACCCGCTCGAGGAGCTCTCCAAGGCCTTCCTGCACCGCTCGGCGGCGACCGCCGCCAAATACGACGCGACGCGCGAGGAAAAGGGCGTCTACCTAATGAACCAGGTGAAGACGCGCGGCGCCGAGGGCGTGATCTTCGCCGCGCCGTCGTTCTGCGACCCGGCGCTGCTCGAGCGGCCGATGCTGCAGGACGTGCTCAAGAAGCACGGCGTCCCGTACACCGCCTTCAAATACGCCGAGAACACCGGCCAGATGGCCCCGATCCGCGAACAGTCCGGCACCTTTGCCGATTCGATCAAGCTCTGGAACGCAGCCTGAGGAAACAACCGATGAACGCCACCGTCACGATGCCGGCGCCGACCGGTTCCGCGAAGAAGCTGCAGAACGTCCAGAAGGAAGACTCGATGTGGCTCCAGAAAGAGCTCATCAACAGCAACTACATGGACCTGGCGAATGCGCGCCAGAACAACCGAAAGGTCTCGGCGACCTTCGTTCCCGGCAACCTCAACGAGTTGCTGATGTGCTTCGATTTCGCGCGCAGCCTGCCGGAGACGAATGCGCTGCAAAACGGCATGCGCAAGAAGAGCGGCAAGTTCATCATGGACGCCGAGCGCGACGGCCACAGCGAGGACGTCTGCACCTACGTCAAGGCCGACCTCGGCATGATGATGGGCGGCGAAGTCGGCCCCACCGGCGACCCGATGCCGCGCCCGGACGTGCTGTTGCTGTCCTACACCGGCTGCTTCACCTTCATGAAGTGGTTCGAGCTGATCCGCCACAAGTACGGCTGCGAGACGGTGATGCTGCACGTGCCCTACCAGGGCGAAGGCCACATCGCGCCCAATATGCGCGACTATGTCGTGCGCCAGCTGAAGGAGACGGTGATCCCGACGCTCGAGCGCGTCTCGGGCGTCAAGTTCGACATCGACCGCCTGCGCCAGTACATGAAGGAATCGGCGAAGGCCGAGGAGGATCTGGTCGCCGTGCTGCAGACGGCGAAGAACAAGCCGAGCCCGATCGACGGCTATTTCGGATCGGTCTACTACATCGGGCCGATCTTCACCGCATTTCGCGGCACGGCCGAGGCGACCCAGTACTACCGCACGCTGCGCTCCGAGATCGAAGAGCGCGTGCGCCTGGGTCTCGGGCCGGTCACGCCCGACGGCCCGATGGGCGAGGAGAAATACCGCCTCGTCGTCGAGGGGCCGCCGAACTGGACCCACTTCCGCGAGTTCTGGAAGATGTTCTACGAGGAGGGCGCGGTCGTCGTCGCGTCGACCTACTCGAAGGTCGGCGGGTTGTACGACTTCGGCTTCCGCCACGACCCGGACCGGCCGCTCGAGTCGCTCGCCGAGTATTGCCTGGGCTGCTACACCAACCTGAACCTGCCGTCGCGCGTCGACATGATCAGCAAATACATCGAGGAGTACCAGGCCGACGGGCTGCTGATCAACTCGATCAAGAGCTGCAACAGCTTCTCGGCAGGCCAGCTCTTGATGATGCGCGAGGTCGAGAAGCGCACCGGCCGGCCGGGCGCGTTCATCGAGACCGACCTCGTCGACCCGCGCTATTTCTCGGCGGCGAACGTCAAGAACCGGCTCGAGAGCTACTTCCAGATGGTCAAGGCCAAGCGCGGCGCCGGCGGCGGCGCACCGAGCGAGAAGCCGATGGTCATCTCCGGCGCGGCAATCAACTGATACGAGGAGCGCACACCATGCGTTGTTTCATCGGCATCGACCTCGGCTCGACGACCACCAAGGCGGTCGTCATCGACGAGGACCAGAATATCCTCGGCCGCGGCATCACGAACTCGCGCTCGAACTACGACACCGCGGCGACGATCGCCAAGCAGGAGGCGCTCGTCAACAGCCGCTTCTTCCTGTTTCGCCAGGCGCTCGCCGATACCAAGGCGCTGAACGGATCGCTGGACGGCTTCCTCGCCCAGCTCGAGCGCGACTTTCGCGCCGAGCAGTACATGGAGCAGCTCGCCGACCTCGAGCAGACCTGCGAGCGCAGCCTCGCCACCGCCAACTTCGGCAAGGATGCCGCGGCCGTCGGCGAGGCGCTGAAGGAGGTCTTCGTACGCCTGAAGGCCGAGGCGCCGAGCCTCTTCGCACCCGGCGCCAAGCGCAAGAGCGATTTCTTCCGCGATATCGCCGGCAGCCAGTACCTTGCCACCGGCGAGGCCGTCGCGAAGGAGGCGGCGACGCGCTACGACTATCTGCTCAACGTCTTCGACCGCTCGATCATCGAGGTCGAGAACCGCGTCTACTCCGATTCGATCCGCCGCCACCTGCTCGCCGCGCTCGAGCGCACCTTCGTCGCGATGCCCGAGACCGAAGCGCGGCGCGCGCAGGTCGAGGCGCCGGTCAAGGGCATCCTCGACACCGCGCTGGAAGAGGTCTATATCGTCGGCACCGGCTACGGCCGCGCCCGGCTGCCGTTCTCGAAGGAGCACATCCGCTCGGAAATCCTGTGCCACGGCCTCGGCGCGCACGTGATGTATCCGAATACCGCGACCGTGCTCGACATCGGCGGCCAGGATACGAAGGCGATCCAGGTCGATCCGGCCGGCATCGTCGAGAGCTTCCAGATGAACGACCGCTGCGCCGCCGGTTGCGGGCGCTACCTCGGCTACATCGCCGACGAGATGAACATGGGCCTGCACGAGCTCGGGCCGATGGCGATGAAGTCGACCAAGAACATCCGCATCAACTCGACCTGCACCGTATTCGCCGGCGCCGAGCTGCGCGACCGGCTTTCGCTCGGCGACAAGCGCGAGGACATCATGGCCGGGCTGCACCGCGCGATCATCCTGCGCGCGATGTCGATCCTCGCGCGCTCGGGCGGCGTGCGCGACCAGTTCACCTTCACCGGCGGCGTCGCGAAGAACGAGGCGGCGGTCAAATCGCTGAAGGAACTCGTGAAGGAGAACTACGGCGACGTCACGCTCAATATCGACCCCGACTCGATCTACACCGGCGCGCTCGGCGGCGCGACCTTCGCCTGGCGTGCGGTCGTCGAGGAAGGCAAGACGGCCGAGAACAGGGCCTAGTCGGCCCGCGGCAATGACGATTCCTTCACCCAGGGACACATCATCATGATCCACACCATCGGCATCGATATCGGCTCCGGCGCGATCAAGTCGGTCCTCTTCCGCCACGACCGCGACGGCCGGCCCGAATGGATCGCCAAGCGCTGCGAGCGCATCCGCAGCCGCGACCCGATGACGCTCGCGCGCCAGGGCTACGAGGCGGTGCTCGAGGACGCCGGCCTCACGCAGGACGATATCGCCTACATCGCGACGACCGGCGAAGGCGAGAACGTGAAGTTCGCGACCGGCCACTTCTACTCGATGACGACGCATGCGCGCGGCGGCGTCTACCTCGAACCCGCGGCGCGCGGCATCGTCGATATCGGCGCCTTGAACGGGCGCGCGATCTACGTCGACGAGCGCGGCAAGGTGCTGTCCTACAAGATGACGAGCCAGTGCGCGTCGGGCTCCGGCCAGTTTCTCGAGAATATCGCGCGCTACCTCGGCGTCGCGGTCGAGGAGATCGGGCCGCTGTCGCAGAGCGCGCAGGACCCCGAGAAGGTCAGCTCGATCTGCGCCGTGCTCGCCGAGACCGACGTCATCAATATGGTCAGCCGCGGCATCGCGACGCCCGATATCCTGAAGGGCATTCACCTGTCGATGGCGTCGCGCATCGTCAAGCTGCTCAAGGTCACCGGCATCAAGACCGGCACCGTGCTGCTGACCGGCGGGCTCGCGCTGGACTCCGGTCTGCTTGCCGCGATCCAGGAGGAAATGGTCGCCGAGAAGGTCAACGTGACGACCGTCTCGCACCCCGACTCGATCTATGCCGGCGCGATCGGCGCCGCCCTGTGGGGCGCGTTTCGCCACGCCAAGCTGCAGGAGCTGGAAACCGCCGCGGCCTGAACTGAAGGAGAATCCGCCATGGCCCTCTATATCACCGACGACTGCACCGCCTGCGACGCCTGCAGGCCGGTGTGCCCGAACGAAGCGATCGCCTCCGGCGATCCGATCTACGTGATCGACCCGGCGCGCTGCACCGAATGCGTCGGCGCCGAGGACGAACCGCAGTGCCAGCTCGTCTGCCCGGCCGACTGCATCTTCCCCGACCCCAACCACGTCGAGAGCCGCGAGGAGCTGCAGGCGAAGTACGACGCGCTGCACGGCTGAAGTGCCGCCGGCGGCGGGCCGCGCCCCGCCTGCCCCTTGATCCTGAATCCCGGTTGAACCCGCTGCGGCGGCGTGCTAGCGTTCCGGCTCGACCCTGGAGGGGCGGGCATGGACGATCGAACCGGCGCGCTTGCGTCTGTGCGGAGCCGTACCGGACCGGTACTGCTGGCGCAGGAACCGGACTTCGAGCTCGGCGAAGTCGTTGCGCGGCCGTCATGCCTGCAGCTTCGGTGCAACGGCAGTTCCATGACCGTCGAGCCGCGCGTGATGCAGGTGCTCGTGGTGCTGGCGAAGGCGCGCGGCGAAGTCGTAGGACGTGATGAACTGATCGAGCACTGCTGGTCGGGACGCGTCGTCGGCGACAGCGCGATCAACCGTGTCGTCTATCGCATTCGGCAGTTGGCCGCGACACTGGGAAACGGCAGTTTCGAGGTCGAGACCGTCCCCCGGGTGGGCTACCGTCTGAGCGTTGCGGTGGCAGCGCACGGCCGGATCGCCGCCGCCGGCGACCCCGGGCAGGACGATGACCCGGCGTCGAACGAACCCGAAACCCGCCCCGAGCCGGAGGTAGCGCCCTCGGCTCCGATCCGCCGGCGGCGCTGGCTGCATCTGGCGTTCGGCACATGCACCGCCGCAGGTCTGGCCGCCACCGGTTGGTGGGCGTTGCGCCGCCCGGTGGCCGCTCCTGCGCCGATCCAGGGCGCCACGCTCGCCGTATTGCCGTTTCGGGCGCTGACGGAGGACGGGCGTGACAAGCTGCTCGAGATCGGGATGGCCGACAGCCTGATCGCGCGACTCTCCGGCGTACCCGGGCTCGTCGTGCGTTCGACCGCTTCGGCGCTGCGCTTTGCCGCGCCCGAGCAGGATCCGCTGCTCGCGGCGCAGGAACTGGACGTCGACTGGATCGTCGACGGCTCGCTGCAGCGCAGCGGCGATCGGCTTCGCGCGACGGCCCGCCTGCTGCGCCGGGCCGACGGCGTCGCGGTCTGGAGCGGCAGCTTCGACGAGGCATTCACGGGCGTCTTCGAACTGCAGGACCAGATCTCGCAGCGCGTCACGCAGGCGCTCGCACCTGTGCTTCGCACCGAGCTTGTCGCCGTACCGCAGCGACACGGCGAGCTCGGCCGCACTCGAAACGCGCAGGCGTATCAGCTCTATCTGGCGGCGATGTGGCGCGCGCAGGGGCAACGCGCCGAAGACATTGCACTCGCCCTGCGCTTGCTCGAAGAGGCCCTCGCGCTCGACCCTTCCTACGCGCTGGCCTGGGTGGGGCTCGCCTGGACGCACCGGCGCAGGCTGTGGATCGACGCCGAGCCGTCGAGCGTCTTCACGCCGGCAGACGCTGCCCTGGCCCACGCGCTCGAACTGGCGCCTGCGCTTGCCAATGCGCGCGCCGAGCGCGGCTACGGCGCGTACTGGTACGGCTATGACTGGCAGGCCGCCGAGCGCGAATTCCGGGCCGCCCTCGCGGCCAACGCCAATGTCGCGGCGGCCCATTTCGGCCTGGCGCAGTTGCTGCTGACGCAGGACAGGATCGACGAAGGCATGCGCCACATGCGCCTGACCCGCGAGCTCGACCCGCTGTCGCCCGTCTTCAACGCGATCGAAGCGAGCTTCCTGCTCGACCTCGGTCGGCTCGCCGAGGCCGAAAGCCGCTTGCAGCGGGCGCTCGACATCGCGCCCCGGCTCTGGCTCTCGCACGTGGTTCAGGGCATGCTGCTGGTGGCCAGCAAGCAGTTCGACGAGGGTCTGGCCGCGCTTCGAACGGCCGCCGATCTGGGCGGCGACATCTCGCGGCCGCAGGCCGTGCTGGGTGTGCGGCTTGCTGCCATGGGGCGGCAAGACGAGGCACGGGAGACGCTGGCCCACGTGCAGGCCAGGGCCCGCACGCGCTTCGTCCCGCCCACGTCGCTGGCGGCGCTGCATGCCGCGCTCGGCGAAGTCGATGCGGCGCTGACCGAACTGGAACGGGCCGACAGCGTTCGCGATACGCGGCTGATCTACCTGAAGGACGACCCGCACTGGCGCGAACTGCGTACCCAGCCACGCTTCGTCGCCCTGATGAAGAAGCTGGGACTCGACCGCTTCGGCCACGGCCTGTCGCCGGTCTGAGCCGACACAAATCAGCCCGCCATCACCGATTCATCACCTGCGGGCCGTGGACACCGGCCGCGACGCGGCAGAAACTGCCCTTCGCGCCGTCTTGGCGCATACATGGAGAACGCGATGAACGACAAGATTCTTCGGACCGTGGCGGCCACGATCGTCGCGGTCGCCGGGTTCATGTCCGCCTTGCCTTCGGCGGCGGCGGTCATCGACCTGGATGGGACCATCTATATCAGCGGCGCCAGCGCATCGCCCAACGGGCGATGCGCGCCGGCCATCACGATCACGAACGAGAACGTCACGACGACACTGTCGAACCTCGGCAACTTCGTCTTCAACATGAGCGAGTGCATCTACCCGCCGCCACCGACGTCGACGTTCGACGGACTGTTCAGCATGGACTTCGCCGGCGGCTCGATCTGGGGCACGACGTTCAGCGAGTTGACCGAGAGCGGCACGCCGAATGTCTTCAATATCGACGGCCTGTTCGTCGTGACGGGCGGCAGCGGCGACTTCGCGGGCGCGAGCGGCGAGCTGATGAAGCGCGGTCTGCTCGATCGGCGGAATTTCCCGCCCGTCGCGACCGCATTGCTCACCTTCGTCGGCAGCGTCAACGTCGTTCCGGAGCCCGAGACCTACGCGCTGATGCTTACCGGGCTCGCCGCGCTGGCCTTCGTGGTTCGTCGCAAGCGCGACACGCGGGACTGAACGCAAACGGCGCGGCCGTTGGCCGAACGACCCTTGCGATCAGCCAGGGTCGCGGCGGTACACGAGCGCCAGATTGTTCGCCGGCATCGGGTGGCGCTGCGTGCGCCGCAGGCCGGCCTGCGCCGCCTCGGCGTCGACCTCGGCGATGCGGCGCAAGCCCCACTGCGGATCGCGCGACCGCAGGTCGGCGTCGAAGGCGAGGTTGCTCTGCGCCGTGCGAATGTCCTCCTCGATGAACGGGCCGTAGAGGACGAGCACCCCTGCGGGCGCCAGTTCGCGCGCCGCGAGCCGCATCAGCGCACCGCAGGTCGTCCACAGCGCGATGTGGATCATATTGGCGCAGAAGACCGCGTCGAACGGGCCGCCGAGGCGGCCCGCGGCGGGCGGTGCGAGCACGTCGAGCAGGATCGGCTGCCGCACGTTCGGCAGCCCGCCGCAGCGCGCCGCAATGCCTTCGAGCGCGCGCGGGTCGATGTCGCTTGGCTGCCAGTCCCAGCGCGGATGCGCGGCGGCGAAATGCGCCGCGTGCTGGCCGGTGCCGCTCGCGATCTCGAGCACCTTCGCATCCGCCGGCAGCGCGATCGCGAGCACTTCGAGGATCGGCGCCTTGTTGCGGTCGGCCGCCGCACTGAACGGCGCATCGCTCGCGGATTCGCCGTTCGGTCTCATGCGGCTGCGTGCCCGGGCGGCGCGAATCGCGCCGGACCGGCGTTGGATCAGGCCGCCTTCGGCGCGAAGCCGATGACGGCCTTCGTCTCGAGGAACTCGGCGAATGCGTGTTCGCCCCATTCGCGCCCGTTGCCCGACTGCTTGTAGCCGCCGAACGGCGCCATCAGGTCGGGCGCCGCGTTGTTGAGCGTCACCTGCCCGGCGCGCAGGCGCGACGCGACGGCGCGCGTCGCCTCGGCGTCGGTGCCCGATACATAGGCCGCCAGGCCATAGGGCGTATCGTTGGCGATCGCGACCGCCTCGTCGACGGTGTCGTAGCCGAGGATCACGAGCACCGGGCCGAAGATCTCCTCGCGCGCGACCGTCATCTGGTTCGTCACCTT
The DNA here is from genome assembly GCA_937864005.1 of uncultured Burkholderiales bacterium. Lineage (GTDB taxonomy): Bacteria > Pseudomonadota > Gammaproteobacteria > Burkholderiales > Burkholderiaceae_C > CAIKUF01. The sequence continues at coordinate 4,952 of CALMIL010000051.1, read as the reverse complement.
GCCGAGCACCGTCGGCCGCACGTAGTAGCCCTTCTCCAGCCCCTCGGGCTTGCCGGGGCCGCCGGCGACGAGCGTCGCGCCCTCGTCGATGCCCTTGTGGATCAAGGTCTGGATCTTGTCCCACTGCGCCGCGGAGACGACCGGGCCGATCGCGGCGTCGCTCGCCGGGTCGCCGACCTTCATCGATTCCGCCGCCGTCTTCGCGATCGCGAGCGCCTCGTCCATCAGCGCGTTGGGCACGAGCATGCGGGTCGGCGCGTTGCACGACTGGCCCGAGTTCGTCATCACGCCGCGCACGCCGCCGGTGACGGCGCGCTTCAAGTCGGCATCGGGCAGGATGATATTGGGCGATTTGCCGCCGAGTTCCTGGTGCACGCGCTTGACGGTCGGCGCCGCATTGCGCGCGACCTCGATGCCGGCGCGCGTCGAGCCGGTGAACGACACCATATCGACCTCGGGATGGCTCGCGATCGGCGCGCCGACCCCCGGGCCGTCGCCGTTGACGAGATTGAATACGCCGGCCGGAACGCCGGCGGCGTCGAGGATCTCGGTCCAGATCCAGGCCGAGAACGGCGCGATCTCGGAAGGCTTCAGGACCATCGTGCAGCCGACCGCGAGCGCCGGCGCGACCTTGCACGCGACCTGGTTCATCGGCCAGTTCCACGGCGTGATCAGGCCGCAGACGCCGATCGGCTCGCGCACGACCCGCGTCGTGCCCTGCATCTCGTCGAACTTGTAGTCCTTCAGCACGTTCAGCGCCGCCTGCAGGTGGCCGATGCCCAGCGGCGCCTGCGCCTTTTGCGACAGATTCGCCGGCGCACCCATCTCCTCGGTGATCGCCGCCGCCATATCGGCCAGGCGCTTCTTGTACTCGGCGATGCACGCCTCGAGCAGCGCGATGCGCTCGGCAACCGTCGTCCGCGAATAGCTCGCGAACGCCTTGCGCGCCGCCTGCACCGCGCGGTCGACGTCGGCAGCCGACCCCATCGAGATATGGCCGGCGACGGCCTCGGTCGCCGGGTTGATGACGTCCAGCGTCTTCGGGACGACCGGGTCGACCCACTTGCCATCGATATAGAACTTCAGATAGTCGCGCATGATCTGCCTTCCAGAAAAACAACCGGGCCGCGCCCTCGAAGGTTCATTCTAGGTCGCGGCGCAAGGCACCACACTTTGCCGCCGCCCGCGCCCGTGCCGCGATGCGGGCGGCGCGCCGGGCGAAAGCTTGCACGACGCACCGAACCGGCCCGAGATGGCGTTGCCGCGCTGGCGCCGCGGCGGGCGCCGGCATAGGCTATGGCAACGGCGCGCGGCCCGGCAGTCGCCGGGCGGCGTGGCCGGCGCCCGAACCGCGAAAGGACGTCCCATGTTGTCCGATGCCAACGTCACGACGATGCTGCCGGTCCGGGACGTGGATCGCGCCCGCCGCTTCTACGAAGGATGCCTCGGCCTGAAACCAGGCGGTTTCAAGCCCGACGGCAAGCTCGTCTACACCGTCGGCGGCAGCACCCTCGCGCTCTTCCCGAAGCCCGAAGGCACCAAGGCGGACCACACCGCGATCAGCTTCCGGGTCGCCAATATCGCGGCGAGCATCGCGCAGCTCGAGCGCGCCGGCGTGGTCTTCGAGGACTATGACTTCCCCGGGCTGAAGACGGTGGGCCACGTCTGCGTGCTCGGCGCCGAGAAGGCCGCATGGTTCAAGGATCCCGAGGGCAACGTCCTGTGCATCCACGAGGATTTGCCGCCGGCGTAGCGCAGCGCGCCGCCGGGATGTCGCCGGCGCTCGTTCGGGGACTGCCGGCGCCGGGCCCGATCTGCGGCGCTGCCGGCGATCTTGCCGGCGATCTTGCCGGCGACGGGCCGGCGCTGGTCGCTGGTCGCTGGCGCTGTCGCAGGCGCGGGCGGCGCGGGGCGAAGGCGGCGGCGCCGCACAATGCGGCTCCCGCCCACAGCGCACCCATCCCATGATCGATTGGCTGTTCAAGAGGAAGAAGACGAAGACGCCGTCGCCGCGGCCCGAAGGCGCGCAGGCGGTCGCCGCGGCTTCGCCCGGCGCTCGCCCGGCGCCGGCGCCGGCTGCACCGCCTGCCGCTGACTGGCCGGCCAGGCTGGCAGCGGCGGCCGGCGACGACGAGGCGCTGCTCGCGCTCGCCAGCGGTTCGGCGCCGATCGACGTCAAGCTCGCCGCGGTCGGCGCGCTCGCGAGCGAAGAAGCGATCCGGCGCGCCGAGCGCGACCTGCGCAAGCACGACCGCCGCGTCCACCGGCTCGCGAAGCAGCGCCTTGCCGAACTGCTCGCGCGGCGCGCGGCGCGCAGCCAGGCGGCGCAATTGACGGCGCGCGCGCAGGCGCTGCTCGGCGAACCGCTGATCGCCGCGAATCGCCTCGTCGAACTCGACCGCGCCTGGCACGCCCTCGACCCGCGTCTGCTCGAGGATTCGCAGGCCGGCGCATTCGCCGCGCTCTTCGAGCAGCTCACCGCACTCGTGCGTGAACGTGCCGACCGTGCGCTCGACGCCGAACGCCTCGGCGCCGCCGCGCAAGCTGCAGCGGCCGATCTGCGATCGGCGTGCGAGCGGGCGGCGGCCGGCGCGATCGATCGCGACGCCCTCGCCGCCGCCGTTGCGCAGGCGCGGGCGGTGCTCGACGGCGCGCCGCACGGCGCCGATGCCACGGCGTCGTGCGAGGCGCTGCGCGTGGCCTTGGCGAGCACCGACGCGCTTTCGCCGCGGCTCGCGGCGCTGGAGGAATTGCTGCAGGCAGCGCCGCCGTCCGGGCCGCACGGCGCGGCGGATCCGGCACCCGAAGCCGCGTCCGGTGACGCCGCCTCGCAAGGCAGGGCCGACGCGCTGCGACGCTGGCATGCACTCCCCCCGCTCGCCGATGCCGCGCTTGCGCAGGCGCTCGCCGCGCGCTTCGCGCAGTGGCAGCACGCGCAGCGCAGGTCGATGCCCGAGCGCGCGCCGGCGCCGGTGGCGGCCGCCGCCGTGCCCGACGACGGCGTCCGGCTCGAGAAGCTGTCGCGCAGCGTCGAACAATCGGAAGCGGCGCTCGAGCAAGGAAATCTGGCCGCCGCCGGCGCGCCCCTCGCGGCGATCGATTCGCTCGCCCGCGAGGGCCCGATGCCGGCCGCGCTGCGCGCGCGCATCGATCGGCTGCACGCCGAGGCAGCCCGGCTCCGAGGCTGGCAGCACTGGGGCAGCGCGCGGGCGCGCGACGAACTCGTCGCCCAGGCCGAGGCGCTCGCCGCCGCCGATGCCGGTGCGCCCGACGCCGACGTCGCCCGGCTGACGACGCGCCAGCGCGCGGCGCTGATCAGCGAGATGCGGGCGCGCTGGAAGGAACTCGACCGCCACGGCGGCGCCTCGCAGCGCGCGCTCTGGCAGCGCTTCGACGGCGCGCTGAATGCGGCCCACGCACCGGTCGCCGCGCAGGCGCAGGCACAGCGCGAGGCGCGCGAGAACAACCTGCAGGCGCGCACCGCGCTCTTGGCCGCGCTCGAAGCGGTCGCGTTGCCGGGCGCTGCGCAGGATGCCGGCGCGCCCGACGATGCCGGGCCCGAAGCAGCCGGCGCGGCGCGTGCGCCGGCGGCGGCGGCGCTCGGCGCCGCGCTGGCCGAGTTCCATTCCGCCTGGCGCAAGCTCGGGCCGCTCGAACATGCGGTGGCACGCGCCGAGCGCGCGCCGCTGCAGGCGCGCATGCAGGCGGCCGTCGAGCGCGTCGAAACGCCGCTCGGCGCGGCGCGCCAGATCGCGCAGGCGCAGCGCGAGGCGCTGATCGCAAGCGCCCGTGCGCTCGCCGGTGCCGCGGCGCCACGCGACAGTCTGGACCAGGCGCGCGCGCTGCAGTCCCGCTGGCAGGACGCGGCGCGGTCGCTGCCGCTCGCGCGCGCGGTCGAGAATGCGCTGTGGGCCGAGTTCAGGGCCGCCATCGATGCCGTCTACGGCGCCCGGCAGGCCGAGGTCGCGGCGCGCGATGCGGCCTTCAAGGCGAGCCTGGACGAGCGCGAGGCGCTGCTCGCCCGCATCGAGGTGATCGCCTCCGAAGAGGCACCCGACGCGACGCCCGATGCGATCCGGCGCACGCTCGCCGAGGTCGATGCCGCCTGGCGGCAGGCCGGTGCCGCGCCGCGCGCGCAAGCCGGGGCGCTCGACGCCCGCTGGCGCGACGCGCGCGAGGCGGCGCAGGCGCGGCTGTCCGGCGCGGCGCAGCGGCGCTGGCGCGCGCAGTGCGACGCGCTTGCCGCACGGCTCGACGCGCGTGACGGCGCACCCGGCGATGCAGGCGCGAACGCCGAGGCCGCCGCGCAGACCTTGCCGCCGCGATGGGAAAGCGCACTCGCGCGGCAGCACAGGGCAACGCCTGCCGATTCGCTCGGCGACGACGATCTGCTGCTGCACCTCGAGGCATCGCTCGGCATCGACTCGCCGCCGCCGTGGCAGGCCGCGCGCCGCGCACTCAAGCTGCAGGCGATGAAATCCGCGCTCGAAGCACGTTCGGCAGGCGCGCCGCAGCCGCACACGGTGGACGACCTGCTGGTCGCGGCGCTCGGCCGCGACGCCCTCGGCGCCGCGAACCGCGAGCGGCTGCGCGCGGCGATCGCCGCGCTGGGCGACACCCGGCCGCCGGGCGGCGCTTGACATCGCCGCGTCAGCGCGGCGCGAGCGGCGCAAGCGGCGCAAGCGGCGCCGGCAGCGCGACGCCGCGGCGCTGCATCGCCTCGCGCATGCGATCCGGACGGTCGCTGATCAGGCCGTCGATACCCCAGCCGATGAGGCGCTCGGCATCCGCGGCGTCGTTCACGGTCCAGACGACCACCTGCAGGCCGAGCGCATGCGCGGCGGCGATATCGCGCTCGCCGATATCGCGGTGGTCCGGCGCCCAGATCGTCCCGCCCGCCGCCTTCACCATCTGCGGGACGCTCGCATAGTCCTTCAGCAGCCTGCCGCCGG
>CALMIL010000050.1 GCA_937864005.1 uncultured Burkholderiales bacterium | reverse complement strand
ATTCGTTCATCAGGCGCAGGATCGCCGCCTGGTTGGCGTCGTTCACGCGCTTGGCCTCCTGCTCGAGGCGCTCGGCCTGCAGGCGCTGCGTCTCGGCGACCACGGCGCGCTGCGACTGGTCGAACATGTACAGGCGCAGGAAGCCCCAGCCGCCGGCCAGCAGCAGCAACGCGAAGGCCGCCATCGCGAGCACCTTCGGGCCCGAGAAGCCGCCCTGCCCGCTCAACTGCGATTGCACCACCTCGAGCCCCTGGCGCAGGCCCTCGCTCTCGGCGACGATCGCCGCCTGCGCCTTGCGCACGGCGAGCAGACCGGGCAGGTTGTCGAGAATCGGCGCCGCCTGGGCGCGCGTCTCTTCGTACTGCTTCAGGAGCGTGCCCAGGCTCGCGCGCAGCTGCGGGTCGCGTGCCGGCGGCAGGCGCAGCTCGCCGCTGCCTTCGAGCAGGCCGTGCGCGATGGCGCGAAACGACGCCAGGTCCTTGCCGAGCAGTTCGGTTGCCTGGGCGCTCGCGCCGTCGGCGGTCAGGAATTCGTTCGCGCTCTTGGCGATGCGCTGGGTCAGCATCACGAGTTGCCCGGCGGCCGACAGCTCGGAGGCCGAGGCTTCCTGCTGCAGCTTGATGAGCGAGATGCCTTCGGCCGTCTGCAGCAGCGCCGAGGTCTGGCGGTTGATCGCCTGCAGCGCCTGGCCGACCTGGGTCAGCACCTGCTGGTGCGCGAGCACGACGCCGGCATTGGCGCTCGCCCGTTCGACGAGCGGCACGAGCGGTGCGATCGCCTCCTGCACCTCCTGCGGCGCGGCGGCGATCTCGGCGTCGCCGCGTTGCAGGCCGAAGACGGTGCGCGCCAGCGCCTCGGAGCTCTCGCGCACCTCGCCGAACGCCTTCTCGTTGCCGATCGCCGCCTGCGAGACCGATTTGGCGAGGCGCTGCGACTGCATCAGCGCCTGCCCGCTCGCATTGAGCTGGGTTGCATTCCGGCTCGCCGAATTGAGCGCCAGAAACATCATCAGCAGCAACCCGGCGATGCCGACGACGACCGTGCCGCCGAGGATGCGCTGCTGCGCGGCGAGCGGCTTGTTGCCGATGAAGGGCAGGGCCCCGACCTCGGCCGGCGCGGCCGGCAGCGAATCGGCGGCATCGGCGTAGGCATTCAGCTCGCTCGGCGCCGCTTCGGTGATGATCGACGTATCGGCCGCCTCGGTATCCTGCAGCGTCGCCCCGGCGTGCGCCTGGTAGGCCTCGGCCTCGGCGCGCGCCGCATGCAGCAGCACGCCGCCACCGCCGCCCGCAACGGCACCGACGCCGACGCCGACGAGTTGCGATTCGCTGAATCCGCCGGCCAGCCCCGCGCCCGCGCCGCTGCGCGCACCGCCGTTGCCCAAGCGCTTGATCCTGTCCATCAGACCCATGTCGAAGTCCTCGTGCTCGCGTCGACCCGACCCCGGGGGATCAGTCGACGACCCTCAAAAACGATTCATGCCGCGCAAGTTCGGCAAGCCGCAGTTCCTGCCAGACGCGGCCGGCGTCGTCGCGATAGCGCGCGCCGACGAAATCGGGCCGCGCCGATGGCGCGTCCGGCTCGGGCGTCATCTGCGTCGCCCGGCGCAAGCCGGCGAGCCGGTCGACGAGCAGCGCGCAGTTGACGTCGAGCGCGGCGTTGAACGCGACGAGCTGGACGCGCTCGCGTGCCACCTCGGCCGGGCGCCCTGCGCCCTTGATCCCGAGGAAGGCCGCCAGGTCGACCACGCCGTGCAGTCCGCCGCGCAGATTGGCGACACCGAGAAACCAGGGCCTGGCGTGCGCCACCGGGACGATGGGCGTCATCGCGAAAATCTCGCCCGCCTCGTGCAGCGGCAGCAGGAAGCCGCGTCCGGCGCATTCGACGGCGAGCCAGGAGATGCCGGGAACCTCCGCACGCACCGACTTCAGCCGCTCGGCGAGGCGGGTCTGGAGTTCACGCAGGGCTTCCTTGTTGGCCATCGAATCGGTCGGCTGGTGGGGGCTCGTCGGTTGCGCTGCGGGGCGATCAGTCAAAGGCCTTGATCTTCTTCACCAGTTCGTCGGCATCGACGGGCTTGACGATGTAGTCGCGCGCGCCCTGGCGCATGCCCCAGACCTTGTCGGTCTCCTGGTTCTTGCTCGTGCACATGATCACCGGCACGCCGGTGAAGCGCTCGTCGCGCGTGATCGAGCGCGTCAGCTGAAAACCGTTCTGCCCCGGCATGACGACGTCCATCAGGATCAGGTCGGGCCTGTCCTCGCCGAGGCGGCGCATCGCGTCCTCGCCGTTCTCGGCGGTGCGCACCTGGTAGCCGCGCTTGGTCAGGACGTCGGAGAGAAAGTGCAGTTCGGTCTTCGAATCGTCGACCACCAAGATCTTCTGGATTCCCATGGCTTCGTATCCTCGGTCTGCTGGCGCTGGCGGGCGTGCTCGGGTCGTGTCGGTCGAGGCTCGCTCAGGCGACGGCGGCACGCTTGTGCTGCTCGACCGCCTGCAGCAACTGGTCCTTGGTAAACGGCTTGGTGAGGTAGTCGTCGGAGCCGACCATGCGGCCGCGCGCCTTGTCGAAGAGGCCGTCCTTGGACGACAGCATGATCACCGGCACCGCCGCGAAGCGCGGGTTGCGCTTGATGATGGCGCAGGTCTGATAGCCGTCCAGGCGCGGCATCAGGATGTCGCAGAAGATCAGGTCGGGGTCGTGATCGTTGACCTTGGAGAGGGCGTCGAACCCATCCTCCGCGAGCAACACTTCGTAACCGCCCTGGCGCAGGAAGATTTCCGCGCTGCGCCGGATCGTATTGCTGTCATCGATGACCAGCACGCGGGCGGCCTGGATCGGCGCTGCAGCCGACGCTTCGTTGCTCACCGGACATCCTCCTCGACGGACACAAGGCTCGCCCCCTGGCGCGCCCTCCTGGGCTGTTATCGGCAGCGTCGCGTCAAATCTGAACCAATTCGAAATCTTCCTTGCGCGCGCCGCATTCCGGGCAGGTCCAGTTCATCGGCACGTCCTCCCAGCGCGTTCCAGGGGCGACGCCATGTTCCGGATCGCCCACCGCCTCGTCATAGATCCAGCCACAGATCAGGCACATCCAGGTCCGATATTCGCTCACGTCGCTACCGCCGCTTCACTACAATGGGAAAAGATTGTAGCCACGGCACTCTGCAAAAAATCAATCAGTCGTAGAGACATAGGCAACATTCCTCACCATTCGCTAGACGTTCGCAGGGGAGGATTGCCGGACCTTTTCCCATCCGCCGGAACGCGCAAGCGCGCCGCCGATCCGACCCCAGAGCCGCCTGCCATGCCACCCACCCCCGCCACCGAAGCCGACGACGCCGGCGCGCCCGCGCTTCAAGAGCAACCGCCGCCGGCCTGCGTGATGAGCTTCAACGCGAGCGACGCAACCGGCGCCGGCGGCATCGCCGGCGACATCGCGACGATCGCCGCGATGGGCGCGCATGCGCTGCCGGTCGTGACCTCGGTCGTGCTGCGCGACACGGCCGAGATCTTCGAGCACAGCACGCTCGACCCGGAAGTCGTCGTCGAGCAGTCGCGCAGCGTGCTCGAAGACGTGACGATCAGCGCCTGGAAGGTCGGCTTCCTCGGCTCGGCGGAGGCGGTCAGCGCGGTCGCCGAGGTGCTGTCGGACTATCCCGACGTGCCGCTCGTGTCTTATCTGCCCAACCTCGCCTGGATCGAGGAGGACGAGCAGCAGGCCTATCTGGACGCCTTTCGCGAACTCGTCCTGCCGCAGACCGAGGTGCTCGTCGGCAGCCATCAGACGCTGACCGACTTTCTGCTGCCCGACTGGAGCGCCGAGCGCCCGGCCTCGGCGCGCGAACTGGCGGTCGCCGCCGGCCGCCACGGCGCGCGCTTCGTGCTCGTCACGAGCGTGCTGCTGCCTGCTGCCGCCGGCGCCGAGCAGTACGTCGACAATGTGCTCGCGTCGCCGCAAGGCGCGGTGACGGGCGAGAAGTTCGAGCGTTTCGACGTCGCCTTCGTCGGCGCCGGCGACACGCTCGCGGCGGCGCTCGCCGCCCTGCTCGCGTCCGGCGCGGAACTGCACGCCGCCGTCGGCGAAGCGCTCGCCTTCCTCGACCAGGCGCTCGACGCCGGCTTTCGCCCGGGCATGGGCAACGTCATTCCGGACCGCTTCTTCTGGGCACTCGCGCCCGAGGACGAGGAGGATCGGGACGATGACGACGACGGCGACGGCGGCGAGTCGCTGCCGCGCGATCCGCGCCATGTCCACTGATCGCGGCGGACACGGCGCGAGCGACGCCCTCTTCGCGCGCGCGCAGCGCGTCATTCCGGGCGGCGTCAATTCGCCGGTGCGCGCATTTCGCGCCGTCGGCGGCACGCCGCGCTTCATCGCGCGCGCCGAGGGCCCCTACCTGTGGGACGCCGACGGCAAGCGGTATATCGACTACATCGGCTCCTGGGGCCCGATGATCCTCGGCCACGGCCACCCGGCGGTGCTCGAAGCGGTGCAGCGCGCGGCACGCGACGGCCTGTCGTTCGGCGCACCGACCGAGCGCGAAGTCGAACTCGCCGAGGAGATCCTCAAGCTCGTGCCGAGCGTCGAGCAGATCCGCCTCGTCAGTTCCGGCACCGAGGCGGCGATGAGCGCGATCCGTCTCGCGCGCGGCGCGACCGGGCGGGCAAAGCTGATCAAGTTCGAAGGCTGCTACCACGGCCACGCCGACGCGCTGCTCGTGAAGGCCGGCTCGGGCCTCGCGACACACGGCCACCCGACGAGCGCCGGCGTGCCGCCCGAGGTCGTGCAGCACACCATCGTGCTCGAATACAACAACGTCGAACAGCTCGACGAAGCCTTCGCGCTGCAGGGCAGCGAGATTGCCTGCGTCATCGTCGAGCCGATCGCCGGCAACATGAATTTCGTGCGCGCCAGCCTGCCCTTCATGCAGCGCCTGCGCGAGCTGTGCACCGCGCACGGCGCGCTGCTGATCTTCGACGAGGTGATGACGGGCTTTCGGGTCGCGCTCGGCGGCGCGCAAAGCCTCTTCGCCCAGGCGCTGCCCGGCTTCGTGCCCGACATGAGCGTATTCGGCAAGGTGATCGGCGGCGGCATGCCGCTGGCCGCCTTCGGCGCGTCGCGCAGGATCATGGAGAACCTCGCCCCGCTCGGCCCGGTCTACCAGGCCGGGACGCTGTCGGGCAACCCGGTCGCAACCGCCTGCGGCCTGGCGACGCTGCGCGAGATCCAGCGCCCGGGCTTCTTCGATACGCTCGCCGGCAATACGCGTGCGCTCGTCGCCGGGCTGCTCGGCGCGGCGCGCGACGCCGGCGTGCCGATGTGCGGCGACAGCCTGGGCGGCATGTTCGGCTTCTTCTTCACCCGCTCTGTCGAGGACATGCTGCCGCAGAACTATGGCGAGGTGATGGCGACCGACAAGGAACGCTTCAACGCCTTCTTCCACGCCATGCTCGACCGCGGCGTCTACTTCGCGCCGGCGCTGTACGAAGCCGGATTCGTCAGCGCCGCGCACGGTGAGGCGGAGATCGCCGCCACGCACGCCGCGGCGCGCGAAGCACTCGCCGATGTCGCCGCTTTCGCCGCTCAGGCCGGCGAAGAGCGCAGGCCGTAGGTCCCGCCAGCGTAGAAGAGATATTCGACGCGCGCGATCGGCTCGCCCTTCTCGTCGGGATGGGTGAAGCCGATCATGGCGAGCGGGTCGCCCGGCTTGATCTGCGGCACCTTCCACGCCTGCAGCCGCGTCAGCGGCGCGAGTTCGAGCGTCCAGACGCGGTCCCTGCGCGTCGGCAGCACGGCCTTGGCGAGCAGTTGCGCGCCATCCACCGGCGCCGTCTGCGCCGGCAGCGGCCGCCGCGCGAGGTCGGGCGGCAGCTTCAGGTCCGGATCCAGCTCGAGCTCGACTTCGGCATGCGGATTGCGCCAGGCGACCTTGACCGCACGGCCTTCGAGATAGATCGGCCGCGACGGGTCGAAGCTGCTCCAGCCGTGGTGGGCGCGGGCGAGCGGCGGCAGCGGCAGCGTGCCGGCGGCGAACCACATCATCAGCTGTCGACGGTGCATGTCATCTCCTCTCGAACGGCGGCGCGCCGCATTCAGACATAGGCGATCCAGCGCCCGCAGATGATGACGGCAAGCCAAATCCCGAGCGACAGCACGGTCTGGGCGCGCGCGACGCGGTCGCTGCGCACGAGGCCGCCGCGCAGGTGAAAGAGCGCGGCGTTGAAGCCGGCCGCGGCAAGCAGTCCGAGCTTGATGCGAAAGCTCGGATTGGCGAGCAGCTCCGCCGGCTGCGTCGCGAACATGGAGAGGCCGCTCGCCGCCGCGAGCCCGAAGCCGGCGAGCGACAGGCCGAGCCCGAAGCGCGCGAGCGGCGGCAGCGGCAGCGCCGCGCCGAGCCCGAGAACGCGCAGCTCGACGAGCACGAGCGAGCCCAGCAGCAACGCGATGCCGACGATATGGACGATCTCGAGCGCCGGATACAGCCACGGCTGCGCAGCAAGGCGCCGCAGCCCGTCGAAGAGTTCCGCCTCCTGCGTCATGTGGCAAGCCTAGCAGGGCCGGCGCGCAATCGCGACTCCTAGAATTGCGTCATGCACATCCACATCCTCGGCATCTGCGGCACCTTCATGGGCGGCCTCGCCGCGCTGGCGCGCGAAGCCGGTCACAGGGTCACCGGCTGCGATGCGAACGTCTATCCGCCGATGAGCGACCAGCTCGGCGCGCTCGGCATCGAGCTGATCGAGGGCTTCGGCGCCGATCAGCTCAGCCTCGCGCCGGATCTGTTCGTCGTCGGCAATGTCGTCACGCGCGGCAACCCGCTGATGGAGGCGATCCTCGACGCCGGCGCCGCCTACACGAGCGGTCCGCAGTGGCTGGCCGAGCATGTGCTCCAGGGCCGACACGTGCTCGCGGTCGCCGGCACCCACGGCAAGACGACGACGGCGTCGATGCTCGCCTGGGTGCTCGAGAAGGCCGGTCTCGCGCCAGGCTTCCTGGTCGGCGGCGTGCCACTGAACTTCGGCATCTCGGCCCGCCTGGGCGGCGCGGGCAAGGGCGCGCGGCCGCTCTTCGTCATCGAGGCCGACGAATACGACACCGCCTTCTTCGACAAGCGCAGCAAATTCGTCCACTACCGGCCGCGCACCGCGGTGCTGAACAACCTCGAATTCGACCACGCCGATATCTTCGACGACCTCGACGCCATCGAGCGCCAGTTCCATCACCTCGTGCGCACCGTGCCGGCGAGCGGCCGGCTCGTCGTCAACGCGCGCGAGGACAGCCTCGCGCGCGTGCTCGCGCGCGGCTGCTGGAGCGAGGTGGTGCGCTTCGGCGACCGCAAGGAGGCCCCCGGCATGCTGCGCGCGCGCGGCGATCCGCACGATTTCGACGTGCTGCGGGGCAGCCTGCGGATCGCGCACGTCGAGTGGGGGCTGCTCGGCGAGCACAACCAGTTGAATGCGCTGGCCACGATCTCCGCCGCCGATCACGTCGGCGTCGCGCCCGAGATCGCGGCGAGCGCACTTGCGAGCTTCGAGAATGTGCGGCGCCGGCTGGAACTGCGCGGCGAAGCAGGCGGCGTGAAGGTCTACGACGACTTCGCACATCATCCGACGGCGATGCGCACCACCATCAACGGCCTGCGCCGCAGCGTGGACGCCGAAGAGTTGGCCCTCTCTGCGCATCGCCCGCGCATCCTCGCCGTCTTCGAGCCGCGCTCGAATACGATGAAGCTCGGCGCCATGAAGGCGCAACTGCCGTGGGCGCTCGAAGAGGCGGACCTCGCGTTCTGCCACGCCGGCGGCCTGAGCTGGGACGCCGGCGAGGCGCTCGCGCCGCTCGGCGCCCAGGCGCGCGTGTGCGACAGCATCGACGCGCTGGTCGACGCGGTGGTGATCGCCGCGCGGCCGGGCGACCATGTGCTGTGCATGAGCAATGGCGGCTTCGGCGGCATTCACGCCAGGCTGCTTGCGGCGCTTGGCGCGCGCAGGTGACGAGCGCTGAGAGTGTTTCGCCCATGACTGCGCGCCCGCCCGTCAGCCACCTGCTCTACCTGCACGGCTTTCGATCGTCGCCACAGTCGTTCAAGGCGCGGCGCATCGCGGCCTGGCTCGCGGCGCATCGACCCGCCGTCCACTGGCATTGCCCGCAATTGCCGCCGTCGCCGCGCGGCGCGCTGCGCGACGTGCTGGCGCACGTCGAGGCCTGGCCGCGCGAGACGACCGGCATCGTCGGCAGTTCGCTTGGCGGCTTTTATGCGATGGCGGTCGCAGAAAGGCTCGGCCCGGCGTGTCGCGCGGTGCTGCTCAATCCGGCGGTGAACCCGGCGCGCGACCTGGCCGGACATATCGGCGAACTGCAGGCCTGGCACAGCGACGAACGCTTCGAGTTCCGCGCCGACGATGTGGACGCGCTGCGCGATCTGACCCCGGCCGCGCTCACGCATCCCGAGCGCTACCTTGCCGTCATCGCCAAGGGCGACGAGGTGCTCGACTGGCGCGAGACGACGGCGCGCGTGGAACCCGCCCGCGTCAAGCTGCTCGAAGCCGGCGATCATGCGCTTTCGGACTTCGACGACCACCTGCCGGACATCCTCGACTTCCTCGGCCTGGCGCACGATGACCTGAGAATGCAGATATGAATGCCCTCTACGAGGAAGCGGGCCGGTTCTTCGCCGGGCGCGTGCTTGCGGCAACCGATGCGTCGCTGCAGATCGAGCTCGAATCGGGCAAGCGCGTCAAGGTCAAGGCGGCGTCGGTGATGCTGCGCTTCGAGCAGCCGCCGCCGGCCGACCTGATCGCGGCAGCGCAGGCGCTCGCGGCGGAGGTCGATCTCGATATCGCATGGGAGTTCGCTCCGGCCGGCGATTTCGGCTTTGCCGACCTGGCGCGCGACTATTTCAGCGCCGGCGCGACGACCGAGCAGCAGGCGGCGATGCTGTTCGCGCTGTTCGGTGCGCCGCACTATTTCAGGCGCCTGGGCCGCGGGAATTTCCGCAAGGCGCCGGCCGAGACGGTGAAGGCCGCGCTGCTCGGCATCGAGCGCAAGAAGCAGCAGGCGGCGCAGGTCGATGCCTGGGCGGGCGAACTGGCGGCAGGCGTCTGCCCGGCGCCGGTACGCGAGCAGCTCTACAAGATCCTCTTCAAGCCGGACAAGAATGCGCCCGAGACGAAGGCCGTCGTCGAAGCCGCGCGGCGCGCGCAGCGCGCGCCGCTCGATCTGCTCACCGCGGCGGGTGCGATCGACAGCCCGTATCAATTTCACTGGCGCCGCTTCCTGTTCGAGAACTTCCCGAACGGGGCGAGCTTTGCCCAGGTGCCGGCGCCGGCGATCGCCGAGGAGCTCGCGCTCGCCCCGGTCGCGGCCTTCTCGATCGACGACTCGGCGACGACCGAGATCGACGATGCGCTTTCGGTGCAGGGCCTGGGCAGCGGCACGGTCACGCTCGGCATCCATATCGCGGCGCCCGGCCTTGCCTTCGCTCCGGAGTCGGCGCTCGACAAGATCGCCCGCGAGCGGCTCTCGACCGTCTATATGCCGGGCTGGAAGCTGACGATGCTGCCGGACGACGTCGTCGCCCGCTATACGCTCGCGGCAGGGCAGGCCTGCCCTGCCGTCTCGCTCTATACCGAATTCGACGAGCAGACCCTGGCGATCAAGTCGAGCCGCACCGTCCTCGAGCGGGTGATGATCGCCGACAACCTGCGCCACGACCGGCTCGACGACGTGATCACCGAAGCGTCGCTCACCGGCAGCGCGCCGGCCGACTATGCGCATGGCGCCGAGCTCGCATTCGGATTTCGCCTCGCGCGTCATCTGAAGGCGCAGCGCGAGGCGGTGCGCGGCAAGCCGGAGGTCTTCACGCGCCCGGACTACAGCTTTCGGCTCGTGCGCGAAGACGACGCATGCCCGCCGCGCGGCGACGAGCAGGTGCTGATCACGACACGCCGGCGCGGCGCGCCGCTCGACCTGATCGTCTCCGAGGCGATGATCCTCGCCAACAGCCACTGGGGCGGCTGGCTGGCCGAGCATGGCGTGCCCGCGATCTACCGCAGCCAGGCGAGCATGCTGCCGGGAGTGAAGGTGCGCATGGGCACGAAGCCGGCGCCGCACGCCGGCCTCGGCGTGGCGCAATACAGCTGGGCGACGTCGCCGTTGCGCCGCTATGTCGACCTCGTCAACCAGTGGCAGATCATTGCCTGCGCGCGCCACGGCCGCACCGCGGCGCTCGCTGCGCCATTCAAGCCGCGCGATGCGCAACTGTTCTCGATCGTCTCCGGGTTCGACGCCGCCTACGCCGCCTACAACGGCTTCCAGTCGGCGATCGAGCGCTACTGGACCCTGCGATCGCTGGCGCAGGACGGCGTGCACGAGCTCGAGGCCGGCGTGATGCACGACGGCCTGGTACGCGCCGATACCCTGCCGCTCGTCTTTCGCGCCGCGGGTGCCGAGGGCCTGCCGCGCGGCGCGCGGGTGCGCGTGCGCCTGGGCGAGGCGAACCTGCTGACCCTCGATCTGCACGCGAGCGTCGTCGCGCGGCTCGATGCCGCGGGCGCGACGGCAGCGGCGGCCGCCGAAGCGACCGATGCCGAGGATGGCGACGAGTCCGAGGGCGCCGGCCCGCTGACCCTGGCAATCGATATCGGCCAGAACCTCGAGGACGGCGTCGATACCGCGCCCGAGGCGGCCGCCTGAGGCATGAGCAGGCCGGGCCGCTCGCGAATGCCGATTCCGCCCTGCGCGGTGCGCCGGATCGTGCGGTGAGCCTGCGCCTGTCGACGCTGCAGATCGCGCTGCTCGTCTCGGTCGGCGTGCATGCGGCACTGCTGACGCTGCGCTTCGTCGATCCGGAGGGCTTCAACCGCGTGTTTCAGGATACGCCGCTCGAGGTCATCCTCGTCAATTCGCGCTCCGGCGAGGCGCCCACCAAGGCGCAGGCGATCGCGCAGGCCAACCTTTCCGGCGGCGGCGACGCGGCGCAGGGCCGCGCGACCTCGCCGCTGCCACCGTCGGCCACGCTCGAGACGGGCGACGCGAGCGAAGAGTCGCAGCGCCAGATCGAGCAGTTGCAGCAGGCGCAGCAGCAGCTGCTCGCCCATCTGCGGCGCGAGATGGCGCTGCTGCCGCCGCCCGAACCGCGGCGTGACGCCGGAACGCCCGAGGCGCGGGCGCAGGAAGAACGGCGCCGCCGCCTGATCCAGTTGCTCGCCGAGATCGAGAAGCGCATCAACGAGGAGAATGCGCGGCCCAAGAAGCGCTATATCAGCCCGGCGACGCGCGAGGAGATCTATGCCCAGTACTACGACCAGCTGCGGCGCAAGATCGAAGACCGCGGCACGCGCAACTTCCCCGAGCAGCACGGCAAGAAGCTCTACGGCGAGCTGACGATGAACGTGACGATCGACGCCGAGGGCCGGGTCGTCGAGACCGAAGTCCTGCGCCGCTCGAAGTCGCCGGTGCTCGACAAGCGCGCGGTCGCGATCGTGCACGCTGCCGCGCCGTTCGGCCCGTTCACGACCGAGATGCGGCGCAAGGCCGACCAGCTCGTGATCACCTCGCGCTTTCGCTTCACGCGCGACGAGGCGCTCGAAACGAGCCTGAGCGCGACGCCATGACGCCGGCGCCGGCCGCCGATCGCTACGCCGTCATCGGCCACCCGGTCGCGCACAGCCGCTCGCCATTCATCCACCGCGCGTTCGCGCTCGCCACCGGGCAGGCGATGGAGTACACCCGGCTCGAATGTCCGATCGACGGCTTCGAGGCCGTGCTGCGCGATTTCGCCGCAGGCGGCGCGCGCGGCTGCAACGTCACGTTGCCGTTCAAATTCGACGCCGTTCGCCTCGCCGCGCGCTGCACGGCGCGCGCCGAACTGGCCGGCGCGGCCAACACGCTGCGCTTCGACGATGGCGGCTGGCTGGCCGACAACACAGACGGCATCGGCCTCGTGCGCGACATCGAAGGCAATGCGGGCGCCGCGATCGCCGGCCGGCGGCTGCTGCTGATCGGTGCCGGCGGTGCGGCGGCCGGCGCGCTCGGCGCGCTGCTGGCCGCGGCACCGGCCGAGCTCACGGTCACGAACCGGACGCTCGAGAAGGCGAGCGACCTCGTCGCCCGCCACCGCGCGGCGGCCCGATCGAGCGGCGCCGCGCTGCAAGCAGCCCCGCTCGATCGCTGCGGCGAAGGCTTCGACATCGTCATCAATGCGACGGCGAGCAGCCTGCAGGGCGCCGCGGCGCCGGTTGCCGCGCGGGTGCTCGGGCCGGGCGCGCTCGCGATCGACATGATGTACGGGCCCGCCGCGCAGCCGTTTCTCGCCTGGGCCGAGCAGCACGGCGCAACCGGCCGCGACGGGCTCGGGATGCTCGTCGAGCAGGCGGCGCAGTCGTTCCTGCTCTGGCGCGGCGTCATGCCCGATACCGCGCCGGTGCTCGACGCGCTGCGCCGGCGCTGGGACGAGACGGCGTGAGGCGGGCCGCACATCCTGCGAGCGTGGCCCGCGCATGAAGGCGATCGTCTCCCGGCTCGCGCGATTCGTGGCGCTCGTGCTGCTGTGCGGGCTCGCGCTGCAGCTCTACTTTGCCTTGCGGATCGCGATGATGATCGTCGTCGATCCGCAGTCGACGAGCTTTCAGCGCTCCGAGATCTGGCGCCTGCTGACCGAACACCAGTCCATCGCCTGGAGCCAGCAATGGCGCCCGTACGCGCAGATCGGCGCGCCGCTGAAGCGGGCGGTGATCGCCTCCGAGGACGCGCGCTTCGCCGAGCACAGCGGCGTCGAGTGGGATGCGATCGAATCGGCGTGGGAGCGCAACCAGCGCGCACAGGCGCGCGCCGACAAGCTCGATGCGCAGGCGCAGCGGCGCGCGGCAAAGGCCGGCGCCGAGGGCCGGCCTTTGCCGCGGCCGGCGAAGGTCAAGGTCGTCGGCGGCTCGACGATCAGCCAGCAACTGGCGAAGAACCTTTTCCTCTCCGGCGAGCGCAGCTTCGTTCGCAAGGGGCAGGAAGCGGTGATCACGCTGATGCTCGAGAACCTGCTGGGCAAGCAGCGCATCCTCGAGATCTATCTGAACAATGTCGAATGGGGCGAAGGCATCTTCGGCGCCCAGGCCGCGGCGCGGCATTATTTCCACGTCGACGCGGATCAGCTCGGCAACCTGCAGGCGGCGCGCCTCGCGGTGATGCTGCCGGCCCCGAAGCGCTTCGAGAAGCGGGCGGCCTCGCCCTATGTCCTCGATCGCGCGGGGACGATCGCCGCCCGCATGGGCGACGTCGAGTTGCCGTAGGTCGGCCTGCGCGCCGCGCTGCCCGCCTCGCGGGTCGCAGGCGCGGGCCTCCTAGAATCGGCGCGTGAACGATGCGACCGCGAGCGCCGAAATCGCCATCACCGCCGCACGCCTGGTGGTCGAGGAAGGCATGGAATACGGGCCGGCCAAACGCAAGGCCGCGCAGCTGCTTGGCCGCCGCGGCGCCCGCGATGGCGCGCTGCCGGACAACGAGAGGCTGGAAGACGAGGTGCGCGCCTACCTGCAACTGTTCCACGCCGAATCGCAGCCGGCCGAACTCGCCGCGCTGCGCGCCGTCGCGGTGCAGTGGATGGAGCGCCTCGCCGCGTTTCGTCCGCACCTCGTCGGCGCCGTCTGGCGCGGCACCGCGACCAGGCTCGACCCGGTGCATCTCGAACTCTTCTGCGACGATTCGAAGGCGGCCGAGATCGCGCTCATCGACATGCATATCGACTATTCGGTCCAGGCGCGGCGCAGCCCGCGTGGCCAGGCGGTCGACATGCTGAAGCTCGAAACGCCCTGCGCGGCGCTCGGCGCCGATGTCACCGTCTGTCTGAGCATCCTCGACCACGACGATCTGCGGGGGCTCTTGCGTCCGGATGCTCGAGGGCGCACGCAGCGCGGCGACATCGCGGCGCTGCGCCGCCTGATGGAGTTGCCATGAAGCGCCGCACGGTCGCACTCCTGGGCGCCGGCGTCGGCCTCGCGAGCGTCGGGCTCGGCTGGACGATGCGCTGGCTCGCCGAGCGGCCGCCCGCGCCCGAGCAGGTCAGCGTCGGGCCGCCGGTCGACATCTGGCCACTGCGGTTCGAGCGTCCGCAAGGCGGCGAGCTCGTCTTCGCCGACTTGCGCGGCCGACCGCTTGTGCTCAATTTCTGGGCCACCTGGTGCCCGCCCTGCGTCGAAGAAATGCCGATGCTGGACCGCTTCCATCGTGCCCAGGGCAAGAACGGGTGGCAAGTTGCCGGGCTCGCGATCGACAGCGCGGAGCCGGTGCGCGAGTTCCTGGCCCGCCGCCCGGTCGACTTCCCGATCGCGCTGGCCGGTGCGAATGGCGTGACGATCGCTCGCTCGCTGGGCAACCAGCGCGGCGGACTGCCGTTCAGCGTCATCTACGATGCCGCCGGCAAAGTGATCACCGTCAAGCTCGGCGCCTTGACGATGGACGAACTCAATGGCTGGGCCAACCGCGCCTAGATGACGGCAAGTGTGCACTACACGCGTTAATGCGCTGTAAAATATATACAACATCTATCAAATGCATATATAGTCGCTTACTGAAGGGCTTACCCCTGTTCGCGGCACACATCGTCCCGCGCTGCGGAGGAGCCCTGAAGCGCAGCTGAAATTTGCCGGCAGATCACCGCCGACCCACTATAGTTTGTCGTTCTGAGTCGGATCGAAGCAATAGGGCGCCCGATCGACGAAGTTCGCGGACGCACACACATACAGATACGGATCAGGGCAACGGCGGCAAACCGCAGCAAATGCGGACGCCGACAGGCATCGACATCCCGGAGACCTCCATGGACTTGCGCAAGCTGAAGACGCTGGTTGACCTGGTGTCGGAATCGAATATCTCGGAGCTCGAGATCACCGAAGCCGAAGGCAAGGTCCGCATCGTGAAGGCGGACCCGAATCGCGCGCAGCCGCAGATGCAGTTCGTCGCTGCCGCACCGGCCGCCGCAGCGCCGCCGGTCGCGGCAGCCATCGCCGCCCCGGTCGCAGATGAGCCGGTCGAGGAGGCCGGGCATGCGGTTGCCTCGCCGATGGTCGGCACCTTCTACCGTTCGGCAAGCCCGGGCGCCAATCCCTTCGTCGAGGTCGGCAGCGTCGTCAAGGAGGGCGATCCGATCTGCATCATCGAAGCGATGAAGATCATGAACGAGATCGAAGCCGACCGCTCCGGCACGGTCACCCGCATCCTGTGCGAGAACGGCCAGGCCGTCGAGTTCGGCCAGCCGCTGCTGATCCTCGAATGACGCGCATCGTCACTGCCGCGGCCGGGGCGACGATGCTCGAGAAAGCCCTGATCGCCAACCGAGGCGAAAGCGCCGCAGGCGCTTCGGCGAAGCCAAATCGTGCGGCGGGCGCAGACCGCCAGCGCGATTGAGCCGAGGTATCTCATGTTCAAGAAGGTCCTGATCGCCAACCGAGGCGAAATCGCGCTTCGCATCCAGCGCGCCTGCCGCGAACTGGGCGTCAAGTCGGTCGTCGTCTACTCGACGGCGGACCGCGACGCCAAATATGTGAAGCTCGCCGACGAGGCGGTCTGCATCGGGCCGGCGCCGTCCAGCGCGAGCTACCTGAATATGCCGGCGATCATCGCCACTGCCGAGGTGACGGATACCGAGGCGATCCACCCCGGCTACGGCTTCCTGTCGGAGAACGCCGATTTTGCCGAGCGCGTCGAGCGCAGCGGCTTCACCTTCATCGGCCCGACGCCCGAGTCGATCCGCATCATGGGCGACAAGGTCGCCGCCAAGCAGGCGATGATCAAGTCGGGCGTGCCCTGCGTGCCCGGCTCCGAAGGCGCGCTCGGCGACGATCCGAAGGAGATCATCCGCCAGGCACGCGCGATCGGCTATCCGGTGATCATCAAGGCGGCCGGCGGCGGCGGCGGACGCGGCATGCGCGTCGTGCACACCGAGGCGGCGCTGCTCAATGCGGTGCAGACGACGCGCGCCGAAGCGTCGGCGGCGTTCGGCAATCCAGAGGTCTATATGGAGAAGTTCCTCGAGAACCCGCGCCATATCGAGATCCAGGTCCTCGCCGACCAGCACAAGAATGCGGTCTGGCTCGGCGAGCGCGACTGCTCGATGCAGCGCCGCCACCAGAAGATCATCGAGGAAGCGCCGGCGCCGGGCATCGCGCGGCGCATGATCGAGCGCATCGGCGACCGTTGCGTCGCCGCCTGCAAGAAGATCGGCTACCGCGGCGCGGGCACCTTCGAGTTCCTCTACGAGAAGGGCGAATTCTTCTTCATCGAGATGAATACGCGGGTCCAGGTCGAGCATCCGGTGACGGAAATGGTGACCGGCATCGACATCGTTCAGATGCAGATCCGGATCGCCGCCGGCGAGAAGCTGCCCTTCACGCAGCGCGCCGTGCAGATGCGCGGCCACGCGATCGAATGCCGGGTCAATGCCGAGGATCCGTACAAGTTCACGCCGTCGCCCGGGCGCATCACGCGCTGGCACCCGCCCGGCGGCCCCGGCGTGCGCGTCGATTCGCACGCCTACACCAACTACTATGTGCCGCCCAACTACGACTCGATGATCGGCAAGATCATCACGCACGGCGATACGCGCGAGCAGGCCATCGCGCGGATGCGCTTCGCGATGGCGGAGACCGTGATCGAAGGCATCTCGACCAATATCCCGCTGCACCGCGAGTTGCTGGTCGACGCCAAGTTCAACGAAGGCGGCACGAGCATCCACTACCTGGAAGGCTGGATCGCCAGCCACCGGCGCTAGCGCACGGTCCGGGCCCGGGCGCGATGGTCGAACTTGCCCTGCTCGTTCCCGAAGACCGCGTCGAATGGGCGTCCGATGCGCTGATCGATCGGCTCGGCGCGCTTTCGGTTTCGGTCGAGGATGCCGACGCCGGCACCGCGCAGGAAAGCGCGATCTTCGGCGAGCCGGGCCTGCCAGCGGCGGCGCAAGGCTGGCGCCATTCGATCGTGACGGCCCTGTTCGAGGCCGAATCGGCCGCCGTCGCGGCCGCCTCGGAGCTGCTCGATGCGGACGACGCGGCCGGCATCCGGCAGCAGTCCATCACGCCGGTGCCCGACGAGGACTGGGTGCGCCTGACCCAATCCCAGTTCGAACCGGTCGCGATCACGCCGGCATTCTGGATCGTGCCGTCGTGGCATGCACCGCCGGCCGCCGCGCGGCGCGTGATCCGCCTCGACCCGGGCCTCGCATTCGGCACCGGCACGCATCCGACGACGCGCATGTGCCTGCGCTGGATCGCGCGCCAGGCGACGCTGCGCAAGACGCCGTGGCCGCGCGTCCTCGATTACGGCTGCGGCTCGGGCATCCTCGCGATCGCCGCCGCGCTGTTCGGCGCCGGGCGCGTCCAGGCGGTCGATATCGATCCGGCGGCCGTCGCATCGACGCGCGCGAACGCGGCGGCGAACGGCGTCGTCGTCGATGCCGCGATGCCCGATGCGGCGCAGGGCCGCTTCGATCTGGTGCTCGCGAATATCCTGGCCACACCGCTGAAGCTGCTCGCCCCGGTGCTGTGCGCGCACGTCGAGCCGGGCGGCGATCTGGTCCTCGCCGGCATTCTCGAGCGTCAGGCGGGCGAACTCGAAGCCGCCTATGCACCGCATTGCGCGCTCGAGATCGCCGACTGCGACGACGGCTGGATTCTGATGACGGCGCGGACGTCATGATCGCGCAGCCGACGTGAGCCTCGCAACGCGCTGCACATCCTGCAACACGGTCTTTCGTGTTGTCCAGGATCAGCTCAAGGTCTCCGAAGGCTGGGTGCGCTGCGGACGCTGCCACGAAGTCTTCAACGCGCTCGAGAGCCTGTTCGACCTGGAGCCCGCGGCCGCCGCGGTCGACGCCGTACCGGCGCCCGAAAGCAAAGGCACCGCGGCTGCCGAGTTGCAGGTCGTCGAACCGAAGGAGGATGGGTCCCCGACGCCCGATGCCGCGCCCGAGCCGTCGCCGCCAGCCGCGCCGCCATCGCCCGCCGCCGCCGCGAACGACGCCGCTTCGGCGGCCGGCGCGGTCCTGCCGGCCGAGCCGGCGGCCAGGCCCGAGACTGCGGCGCGGGCGAGTCCGCCGGCACCGGCACCGGCCGCGCTTCCAGCCTGGCCGCCACCCGCATTCGACGCCACGACGCGAGCGGGCTTTGGCAATGCGGAGACTTCCCCCGCGTCGCGCCTCGACACCCGCGATCGCAACGACTTCGAGGATGCGCGCTTCAACAGCGCATTGTTCGCCGACGAAGGCGGCGCGCCGACGGCCGACGCGGCCGATCCGTTCGTCGACGGCGTCTCACCCGCCGAACCGGACGAAGGCGCCGTCAGGCCCGAATTCCTGCGCCGTGCCGAACAGCGCGCCCGCTGGGACCGGCCCGCGGTCGCCGTCGCGCTGGCGACCGCCTGCGGCGTCCTGCTGCTCGGGTTGGCCGGACAGGTGGCGCATCACTTTCGCGACCTCGTCGCCGCGACCTACCCGCAGACACGCCCTGCCCTGCTCGCACTGTGCGAAGTGGCGGGCTGCCGCATCGAGCCGCTGCGCCGCATCGAGGACATCGTGATCGAGAGCAGCGCGCTCACCGGCGCCCCGTCGGGCGATGCGATCCGGCTTTCGGTCGTGCTGCGCAACCGCGGTCCGCTGCCGCTCGCGCTGCCGGCGATCGAGCTGTCGCTGACCGACCCCGGCGGCCAGCTGCTCGCGCGCCGCGCCTTGCTGCCGGCCGATTTCGCGATGACCGGCACCACGCTGGCGGCGAACGCCGAGACCCCGCTGCAGCTCGTGCTGGCCGTCGATGGCCGGCGGCCGAGCGGCTATACCGTCGAACCCTTCTACCCCTGAGCGCCGTGCGCCGGCGCACCCAACCCTGGAGCCTTGCATGCCCGCCCTGATCTGCGGATCCCTCGCCTTCGACACCATCACCGTCTTTCCCGGCCGCTTCGCGCAGCAGATCCTGCCCGACCAGTTGCACATCCTGAACGTCTCGTTCCTCGTGCCGACGCTGCGGCGCGAGTTCGGCGGCTGTGCCGGAAATATCGCCTATACCTTGCGCCAGCTCGGCGGCGAACCGCTGGTGATGGCCACGGTCGGCGCCGACGGTGCGGACTACATCGCGCGGCTGCGCGGCTGGGGCGCGGATACCGGATTCGTGGGCACGGTGGAGGACAGCTACACCGCGCAGGCGATCATCATCACCGATACCGACAACAACCAGATCACCGCCTTCCACCCCGGCGCGAT
Organism: uncultured Burkholderiales bacterium; assembly: GCA_937864005.1. GTDB lineage: Bacteria > Pseudomonadota > Gammaproteobacteria > Burkholderiales > Burkholderiaceae_C > CAIKUF01. The sequence continues at coordinate 156 of CALMIL010000050.1, read as the reverse complement.
GCAGCAGGCGCACCGCACGACGATCGCCGCGCGCGACGACATCCGGATCGCGATCGTCGCGCCCGACGGCCGCGACGCGATGCTGCAGCACGCGGCGCAACTCGCCGCCGCCGCCATCCCCTTCATCTTCGACCCCGGCCAGGGCCTGCCGATGTT
>CALMIL010000049.1 GCA_937864005.1 uncultured Burkholderiales bacterium | reverse complement strand
CGCCTGAAGCAGCACCTGGTCGGCATCGGCGCCTGGTCCGAAGTCCAGCACGACGAGACGCGCAAGGAATGCGAAGCCGAAGTCAATACCGCGCTGAAGCAGGCCGAAAGCTTCGGCGGCGCGCTGCTCGACGGCCACACACCGCCGATCGAGTCGATGTTCGAGGATGTCTACAAGGACATGCCGCCGCACCTGCAGGAGCAACTGCAACAGGCGCGCGCCTTCGCCGCCGCACCCGGGCACGCGCCGGGACAGGGAGCCTGAGATGGCGACGATGACCATGATCCAGGCCCTGCGTTCCGCGATGGACGTGATGCTCGGGCGCGATGCCAACGTCGTCATCTACGGCCAGGACGTCGGCTATTTCGGCGGCGTCTTCCGCTGCACCGAAGGGCTGCAGGCGAAATACGGCCGCTCGCGAGTCTTCGACGCGCCGATCTCCGAAGGCGGCATCGTCGGCTCGGCAATCGGCATGGCCGCCTACGGGCTGCGCCCGGTCGTCGAGGTCCAGTTCGCCGACTATTTCTATCCGGCGTCGGATCAGATCGTCTCCGAGGCGGCGCGCCTGCGGCACCGCTCGGCAGGCGACTTCACGGCGCCGATCACGATCCGCATGCCGTGCGGCGGTGGCATCTTCGGCGGGCAGACGCACAGCCAGAGCCCGGAGGCGCTCTTCACGCACGTCTGCGGCATCCGCACCGTGATGCCGAGCACGCCCTACGACGCCAAGGGGCTGCTCATCGCATCGATCGAGTGCGACGACCCGGTCATCTTCCTCGAGCCCAAGCGCCTGTACAACGGCCCGTTCGACGGTCACCACGAGCGGCCGACGGTGCCGTGGTCGCAGCACGCGGCAAGCGAGGTGCCCGAGGGCCACTACACCGTGCCGCTCGAATCGGCGGCGGTCGTGCGGCCGGGCAGCGACCTCACCGTGCTGGCGTACGGGACGATGGTCTTCGTCGCCGAGGCAGCGGCGAAGGAAAGCGGCATCGACGCCGAGATCATCGACCTGCGCAGCATCTGGCCGCTGGATCTTCCGGCGATCGTCGCGTCGGTGAAGAAGACCGGGCGCTGCGTCGTCGTGCACGAGGCGACGCGCACCAGCGGCTTCGGCGCCGAACTCGTCGCCCTCGTGCAGGAGCACTGCTTCTATCACCTCGAAGCGCCGATCGAGCGCGTGACGGGCTGGGACACGCCCTACCCGCACGCCCAGGAGTGGTCGTATTTTCCGAGCCCGGCGCGCATCGCGGCGGCCTTCCAACGCGCGATGGAGGCATGATGAGCGCACATACGATCAAGGTTCCCGACCTCGGCGAAGGCATCGCCGAAGTCGAGCTTGTCGCCTGGCACGTCAAGGTCGGCGACGAGGTGCACGAAGACCAGGCGCTCGCCGATGTGCTGACCGACAAGGCGACGATCGAGATTCCGTCCGCCGTCGCCGGCCGCGTGCTCGCGCTCGGCGGCGAGGTCGGCCAGGTGCTCGCGGTCGGCGCCGAGCTGATCCGCATCGAGCGTGCCGACGGCGGCGGCGCGGCGGTGACCTCGGCACCTGCTGCCGCACCCGTCGCTGCACCCGCTACTGCGCCCGCTGCCGCACCCGTCCTGGCGCCTGCGGCACCGGCGACTCCGATTGCGGCGCCTGTCGCGCAGCCGGCGCCGGCACCCGTCGCGGCGCCCGCCGCTGCGCCGGCGGCGGCCCCGGCACCCGCAGCAAAGCCGGCGCGGGCAAGCACGCCCGCCGCCCCCGCCCCGGCAGCCGCGGCCCGACGCGTCGCGCCGAGCGCCGAGCGGCCGATCGCATCGCCGTCGGTGCGGCGCCGCGCGTGGGAGCTTGGCATCGACCTCGCCGGCGTTGCCGCCAGCGGCCCGGCGGGCCGCATCATGCAGGCCGACCTCGACGCCCACGCCGCGGCGCACGGCACCGGGCGCGCGCCGACGGCAGCAGCGGCCAGCCGCGACGCCGCGCGCACCGACGAAGAAGTGATCCCGGTCATCGGCCTGCGCCGGCGCATCGCGATGCGGATGCAGGAGGCCAAGCGGCGCATCCCGCATTTCAGCTACGTCGAGGAGGTCGACGTGACCGAAGTCGAGGCGCTGCGCGTCGCGCTCAATGCGAAGTGGCAGGGCGAGCGCGTACGGCTCACGCTGCTGCCGCTGCTGATGCGCGCGATCGTGCTCGCGGTGCGCGAGTTTCCGCAGATCAACGCGCTGTTCGACGACGACGCCGGCACCCTCACCCGCCACGGCGCGGTGCACATCGGCATCGCGACGCAGTCCGAGCACGGCCTGCTTGTGCCGGTCGTGCGGCACGCCGAATCGCTCGACCTGTGGGGTGCGGCGGCCGAAGTCGCACGCCTCGCCGACGCCGCGCGCAACGGCAGCGCGACGCGCGACGAACTGGCCGGCTCGACGATCACGATCACGAGCCTGGGCGCACTCGGCGGCATCGTCTCGACGCCGGTCATCAACCGCCCCGAGGTCGCGATCGTCGGCGTCAACCGCATGATCGAGCGGCCGACGATGCGCGGCGGCGCCGTCGTGCCGAGGCTCTTGATGAACCTGTCGTCGTCGTTCGACCACCGCGTCGTCGACGGCATCGACGCCGCGCGCTTCGTGCAGGCACTGCGCACGCGGCTCGAGACACCGGGCCTGCTGTTCCTCGAATAGCGCGCCGCGGCCGGCCGGCCCCGCTGCGACCGGCCGACGGCTTCAGCCCGCGGCCTGCACGACCATCTGCAGCCGCTCGCGGCCGTTGTAGGTATCGACCGCGAGCCGGTAGGCGAGCCGCGCGCGCGCCGCGAGCGGCTCGCTGCGGCCGAACCAGATCGCCTCGCGCACGACGCCGGCGTGGCGCAGCGACAGCTTCAGGTGCTTCTCGCCGACCAGGCGCTGCGCGAGCACGTCGAATTCGCCCTCCCAGACCGGCGCATCGAACCCCTGGCCCCAGACCTGGGCCTCGATCGCGCGCACGGTGTCGAGCTCGAAATGCTCGGCGCCGAGCGGGCCGTCGGTCGCGAGCCGGCGCGCGAGCAGCGCGGCGTCGAGCTGCTCGGCCGCGACGCGCTGCAGTTCACGCTCGAAGGCCGCGAAGCCGGTCGCGCCAATCGTGCAGCCGGCCGCCATCGCATGCCCGCCGAAGCGCAGCAGCAGCCCTGGTTCGCGCTTGGCGACGAGATCGAGCGCGTCGCGCAGGTGAAAGCCGGCGATCGAGCGGCCCGATCCCTTGAGCGTGCCGTCGCGGCCCGGCGCGAAGACGAATGCCGGCCGATGCAGGCGATCCTTCAGGCGCGACGCGACGATGCCGACGACGCCCTCGTGAAACGCGGCATCGAAGACTGCGACCGCAGGCGGCGGCTCGGCGTCGACGGGCAGCGACGCCTCGAGCGCCGCCTCGGCCTGCTCGCGCATCCCGGCCTCGACCTCGCGGCGCTCGCGGTTCATCGCGTCGAGCTGCTGTGCAAGTTCGGCGGCGCGCGCGTGATCGTCGGTCAGCAGGCATTCGATGCCGAGCGTCATGTCGGCCAGCCGGCCCGCCGCATTGATGCGCGGGCCGAGCGCGAAGCCGAAGTCGAACGCCGTGGCGCGCGCCGGATCGCGCCCGGCGGCGGCAAACAGCGCCGCGAGCCCCGGCTGCAGGCGGCCGGCGCGCACCCGCCGCAAGCCCTGCGCGACGAGCCGCCGGTTGTTCGCGTCCAGGCGCACGACATCGGCGACCGTGCCGAGCGCGACGAGATCGAGCAGCGCGTCGAGCCGCGGCTGATCACGCGCCGTGAAGGCACCGCGCGCGCGCAGCTCGCCGCGCAATGCGAGCAGCACGTAGAACATCACGCCGACGCCGGCGAGCGATTTGCTTTCGAAGCCGCAGCCGGGCTGGTTCGGGTTGACGATGACGTTGGCCTGCGGCAGCACGACGCCGCCGGCCGCGAGCGCCGGCAGATGATGATCGGTGACGAGCACGTCGATGCCGCGCGCGCGCGCGTGGGCCACGCCTTCCAGGCTCGCGATGCCGTTGTCGACCGTCAGCAGCAGCCCGGGCGCCTGCGGCGCGCAGGCCAGATCGACGATCGCCGCGGTCAGCCCGTAGCCGTGCAGCGCGCGATCGGGAACGACATAGCGCAGTGACGCGCGCGGCGCGCCGAGCAGCGCCAGTCCGCGCAGTGCGACCGCGCACGCCGTGGCGCCATCGCAGTCGTAGTCGGCGACGACGCAGATCGGCTTGCCCTGCGCGATCGCATCGGCCAGCAGCCGCGCGGCATCGTCCGCGCCGCGCAGCCCGCGCGGCGGCAGCAGCCGCGCGAGGCTGTCGTCGAGTTCGTCGGCGCTGCGCACGCCGCGCGCGGCAAAGAGCCGCGCGAGCAAGGGATGCACGCCGGCCGCCTCGAGCGCGAACGCGACGCGCGGCTCGGCCTGGCGTTGCACCAGGGTCGGCGCGCCAGCGCCGCGCGCAAGAGGGTCCGGCTGCGGGCTTGCGGTCACAAGGCCTCCAGCACCGGCGCCACGGCCGGACTGCGCAGCGCCGCGCCGGCACGCTGCCAGAACGACTGCCGCGCCGCCTCGAAGCGCTGCGCTTGGCGTTCGCCGCACAGCGTCAGGGCGACAGGATCGCCGCGCCCGGCAGCGCGCAGCAGCTCGGCGATCGGCCCGGCGTCCAGCGCGCGCCACGCGTCGGACCAGTCGGCCCAGTCCTCGGCGAGCGCGCTCGCGCGCAGCGCAGCGTCGATGCGCAGATCGGGCGTGGCGGAGGGCGCCTGACGCACGCCGCAGCCGCTGAGCCAGAACGAATTCACCGCCAGCGCACCGCGAGCTTCGCGCGCCTCGTTCGTCGCATCGGTATAGAGCAGCATCTGCACTTCGCTTTGCAGCCTGCGCACGCGCCCGACGCGCGGATCGGCCGGCATCCAGATATCGACATTGCGGCCGATCACGCGTTCGATCGCCGCACACGGCAGATCGCGCAGCGATGCGTGCGCCGCATACCAGCGCAGCGGCGCACCGTATTCGATGCGCCAGCCTTCGCTTTCGAAGAGCGGCCGCACGGCCTGCATCAAGGCTCGCGACTGGGCATCGGCAAGATCGAGTTCGGCCGGATCGACGAGCGCGACATGATCGGCCGCCAGATGCCAGTGCACCGGCGTCAGCAGGCCCCATGCGAGCTCGCCGCCGGTATCGATGCCGTCCGTCTGCGCCAGACGCGCCGCCCACGGCAGGCAGCCGTCGGCGCCCTGCCAGCCGAGCGCGGAGGCGAGCGCGCGCTCGTGCGGCATCGACAAGGCGTACTCGTCGCCACCTTCGCGCGCGGTCGGCGCGAGCCGCGCCAGCAGGCGCGACAGATTCGGCAATTGCAGATCGCGCAGCGCATGGACGCAGGCTTCGGACAGCGTCGACGCGAACGGGATCATCAAGTGCATCGGTCGATTATCCGGCGCGCTCGCGGCGCCGCCGGATGTGCGACGATCCGGCCTCGTCTCGTTGCGCGCCCGCGCCCGCCCCATGCAGCCCCGCCCCCGCATCCCGCCTGCGATCTGGGCGCTCGGCTTCGTCAGCCTGCTGATGGATATCTCGTCCGAGATGATCCACAGCCTGCTGCCGGTCTTCCTCGTCGGCACGCTCGGTGCGAGCGCGCTCGCGCTCGGGTTGATCGAAGGCGCGGCCGAGGCGACGGCGCTGATCGTGAAGGTCTTCTCCGGCGTGCTGTCGGACGCCATGGGCCGGCGCAAGCCGCTCGCCGTCCTCGGCTACGGCCTGGGCGCGCTGTCCAAGCCGCTCTTTGCCCTCGCGCCGACGGCCGGATTCGTGCTCGCCGCGCGGCTCATCGATCGCGTCGGCAAGGGCATCCGCGGCGCGCCGCGCGATGCGCTGGTCGCCGATCTCGCGCCCCCCGCGGTGCGCGGCGCCGCATTCGGGCTGCGCCAGGCGCTCGATACGGTCGGCGCCTTTCTCGGTCCGCTGCTCGCCATCGCGCTGATGCTGCTGTGGGCGAACGACCTGCGCGCCGCTTTCTGGGTCGCCGTGATACCGGCCGTGCTGTCGGTCGCGCTGCTCGCGTTCGGCGTGCAGGAAAGCGAGCGCACTGCGAGCGAGCCGCGCGTCAACCCGATCCGGCGCGACCGCCTGCGCCAGCTCGGCGCCGGCTACTGGTGGATCGTCGCGATCGGCGCGGTCTTCACGCTGGCGCGCTTCAGCGAAGCCTTTCTGGTGCTGCGCGCGGTCGATGCCGGACTGCCGACGGCGTGGACGCCGCTCGTCTTCGTCGGCATGAATCTCGTCTATGCGCTCGTTGCGTATCCGTTCGGCAGGCTCGCGGACAGGATGAGCCACCGCCGCCTGCTCGCCGCCGGGCTGGCGGTGCTGATCGCGGCCGACGTGCTGCTCGCGCTCGGCACGAACGGCGCGGTGGTCGGCTGCGGCATTGCTCTGTGGGGGCTGCACCTCGGGATCACGCAGGGGCTGCTCGCGACGATGGTGGCGGGCGCCGCGCCGCCCGCGCTGCGCGGCACGGCATTCGGCTTCTTCAACCTCGCCAGCGGCGTCGCGCTGCTCGCCGCGAGCACGCTTGCCGGGCTGCTGTGGGACCGCATCGGCGGCGGCGCGACATTCGCGGCCGGCGCCGTCTTCAGCGCCGCGGCGCTCGCCGTGCTGCTGTGGCGCCGCGCCCCGCTTCAGGCGGCGACGGACAGCCGATAGCGATGCTCGATCGTCGGCACGCCATGCAGTTCGGCGGCGCCGGTCGCGGCGCGGGTGAAGCCCAGACGCTCGAGCAGCGCGATCGACTTCGCGTTGCGCGCGTCGACGCTGGCGAGAATCTCGCGGCTGCCGTGCCGTTGCGCGAGCTCGGCCACGAGCCACGTGCAGGCTTCGGTCGCGAAGCCCTGGCCCCAGGCCGAGGGCGTGAGCAGGTAGCCGATCCACGCGCGGCCGCCGGGTTCGAGCGTCGCCTGCAGCGTGCCGATCGCCGCGCCGTCGGCGCGGCGCCGCACGATCCAGTTCAGCCAGGTCTCGTTCGTTTCGGCCGGCGCGCCGCGCGCGAGTTCGGCGAAGCGCGCGGCCAGCAGCGCGAGGCTCGCCCGCGCCTCGTCGTCGACATAGGTGTACAGACGCGGATCGGCAAGCAGCGGAAAAAGCTGCGCCGCATGTTCGGCGCGCAGCGGCTCGAACGTCAGGCGCGCGGTGCGTGCCGCTTCGCGATTCGCTGTGTGGGGTCCGGCCATCGCGCCAATCATCGCTGTTGGCGCGGAAAATGCGAACCCGGACTCGATTGCCGGGCACGATTGGCAGGCAGCAGCCGGGCCGCTACACTGTCTTTATGTACAGGGTTGCACGAAGTTCGCAGCGCGGCTGAACCCGACCATGTCCGAACGCTTGATCGCGCATCTCGACATGGACGCGTTCTACGCGTCGGTCGAGTTGCTGCGCTATCCCGAACTGAAGGGCGAGCCGGTTGTCATCGGCGGCGGGCGCGACCACGCGCCGAGAACGCTCGCCGACGGCACGCGGCGCTTCGCGAGGTTGCGCCACTACACCGGCCGCGGCGTGATCACGACCGCGACCTA
>CALMIL010000048.1 GCA_937864005.1 uncultured Burkholderiales bacterium | reverse complement strand
GTCTCGCGCGAGACGACGTCCGAGGTCACCTGCTGGCAGTTCATCTCGAACTGGCCGCGCCGCTCGGCCATGTGGATGGCCTCGGGCTGCGCCTGGTCGATGAAGGGCGGGCCGGACGCGCAACCCGCGACCGTCGCCGCCGCGGCCACCATCAGTGCCGATCCGAACCGTTGCTTGTTCATCATCCCCGTCTCCTGCGGCCGCCTGGCCGTGTTGTGCTCATTCGCCTGATGCCGCGGCATCGCTGCCCGCGGTCACGAAGCCTTGCTCACCGCCGGTGGCTCCCAGCTCTGATCGAGCAGCTTGCCCTGCGGCATGTAGGTGCGCAGCACCAAATAGAAGTCGCCCGCCGGCGCCGGCAGCCAGTTCGCCGCGCCGGCGGCGGGCTGCTGGTGCGACACCGTGATCGTCATGCCGCCATCCGCATCCGGCGTGATGCTGCCCGCGGGCAGGCTGCCGAGCTTGTAGCGGTTGATCGGGTTGGCGACGAAGTTGTTGTCAAGCCCGTACATCGTGATCGACCAGAACGCGCCCACCGGCGGCGCGCCGCCCGGTGCGAAACGGATCTTGTAGGTGTGGGCCCCCGACAGCGTGGCGCCGGCCGCGTCGGTGAAGGTGTTCATGTAGATCGCTTCGGCGGTGTCGTTGGAGATGATGCCGCCCAGGCATTGCAGCGACGCGCGCAGCAGGAAGTCGTACGCGAGGCCGGCGCGGCCCATCGCCTGCGGCGGGTATTTCCAGCCGTTGACCTGCTTGCCGAAGCTGGGCATCGCGTCGCGTAGCAGCGCCATGCCGTCCTTCGCCGCGCGCGCCAGCCCGGCCTGCGTCGCGGCATCGGTCTTCGTCACGTCCAGCCCCGGGCCGACGCCGATGTCGGCGAAGCTGCGCACGATCGCCGCCTGCGCGCCGGCGGGCGGGTTCGCCGCCATCGCGGCGTTCATCGTCTTCCACGCCGCCAGCGGGTCGTCCTTCGGGTTGGCCGGCGCTGGCACGTCGCGGCTCGCGGGCGCGCTCTTGCCGCTGCCCCACAGGCTGAGCGGCGTCAGCTTGTACTGGTCCTGGATCTTGTTGACGGCCGCCACGTCGTCCGGCCCGGTGACGAGCGTGCGCCCGAGGATCAACGCCGCATCGGTGCGCGAGCGCGGCAGTTCGGTCACGCCGGCGGGCAGCGTGCCCTTCCAGTTCGGGCCGACGATCGCGTAGTGGCCCGCCTTCGTGCCGGTGGTGCGCTTGCCGACGTAGGCGAAATTGTCGGAGTCGAGCGAGCCCATCTCCATCGTGTAGTAGCGGTCGCCGACGTCGGGCACCGACAGGATCAGCGGCTCCTTCGACAGGTCGAGCCAGGCCACCGAGTACAGCGTGTCGTTGTTCGGCGAGCCGCCGTCGCGGTATTCGGCGGTGGTCAACTGCCGCGAGTTGAAGAACTGGTTGAGCGGCGCATACGGCACGAGGGGCGAGTGCGGGTCCTGCGTCACCCATTTCCAGCGGATCTCGGGCAGGAAGGTCCAGGGAAATCCGAACACGAAGGCCTGCATGCCCTGCGTGTAGGCGTAGGTCTCGCGCCAGTCGGCCTTGGTCGGCGCCGTTTGCGCGACGGCAACCAGGGGGGCGGCCGCGAGAAAGCATGCGGCGGTGGCCGCCCGTTGCAGCAGGGAGTTCGTCTTCATCGTGTCATTGCGAAGTTGGGAGTGGGCCAGCAGAGTCACCTTGCGTCACGCAGACGTCGCCGCTGGTTCGGGCCGTGTGAAGAACATGCCGGTGAGCCGTCCACGGCCGAGCACGCGGCCCAGTTCGTGGAACGCGAAGAACGGAACGAAGGCGACGGTCAGCGTCAGCATGCGCGCGCCGATCTCGTAGAAGCCGCCGGCAGCGATCTCGCGCAGCCCATCAGACAAGCCGCGGTGATGAATCCAGCCATCGACCAGATGCTCGACGATGCCGAACCCCATCACCAGCAGCGCGAACACGATCGACTTGTAGATCACCGGCACGATCAGCGGCCGGTCCTCGAAGCGGCGGCTGAAGCCGAAGATGCGGCCGATCAGCACCACCTTGGCAATCACCATCGCCTCGACCAGCGCGATGCCGTAGTGCACGTAGCTCACGCCGGTTTCGGCCAGGATCAGCCGGCGATAGACGGTGAAGCAGCCAAGGAACAGCCACAGGTACAGCGTGATCACGCCATAGGCCTTCAGCTCCGCGAGCGCGCGCTGCTTCAGGCTGACGGGTTGGCCCTCGCGCATGGTCGCACTCGATGCGGCCGCGCTCATTGCGGACCCGGCGGCGATGTGAACGGCCGTCCGGCGAGCACCGCCTCGACCGCCGCCGACAGATCGGCCGCGAGCGACGACTTGTGCAACACGCCGGCCGCGCCGGCAGCCAGCGCGGCGGCATCGACGCGCGCATCGTTGTAGTCGCTCAGCAGCAGCGTCGGGCTGTGCGGCGCCTCGCGCTGCAACTCGGCCAGCAGTGCGGCGACGTTGCCTTCGGCGAGCGCGAGGTCGACGACCACCAGCACCGGCTGCAACCGGTGCGCGCCTTCGATCAGCGACGTGCGATCGGCCACCATGTACACGCCGTCGAACGACGCCTGCAGCCAGCCGCGCAGCCCCTCGGACAGGCGCTGATGCGCGTGGCCCACCAGCACGCCGCCGGCATGCGGCTTCACGGCGCCGCGACCACCGTGTAGTGCACGCCGTTCGCGCCGAAGGCCGGCTGGAACCAGGTGTTGCCGTTCAAGTAATACGTCGTGCCGTTCTTCTGCACCGCCATCGACCCGGCGGGCAGCGCTGCGTAGCTTGCCCCGGTCACCCAGTGCGCGGGCGCGGCGGCGGTCGTTGCGCCCGCGGCGTAGCCAGACTGGTAGGCGGCAGCGCTGTTCGCGCTGCCGGTGGCGACACCGGCCGCATAGGCGTTCGAAGTCGCCGCGGCGTTGGCCGACGACGCGACCGCCGCGCCGGCCGCCATGCCGACGACGGCGCCGGCCGCCGCCGCGCAGCCATAGCAGCCGCTCGAGTAATACGGCACCGCGACCGGCGGGTGATAGGCCGAATACGCCGGATAGGCCGAGTAGGCCGGCGGGTGGTAGTACGACGCGCCGCCGGGGGTCGTCGTCACCGCGCCGTAGCCGGCGCGGCCGACGGTGGTCTGGCCGTAGGCGTTGGTGTGTTCGGTGCCGCCGTAGGCCGAATGCGCGGTGTTGCCGCCGTAGGCGTTGGTGTGCTCCGTTCCCTCGCCTGCGACGTGCTCGCTGCTGCCGCCCCAGCGGTTCTCGTGCGCCGTGGCGCCGAAGCTGTGCTGCGTCGCGCCGCCGAAGCGGTTCGCCGAGGCCCAGGCCGCCGCTTCGGGCGTCCACGCGGCAAATGCGCAGCCGAGCGCGGCGGCCAGCAGCGTTGCATTCATCGATGTCTTCATGGCCTGCCTCACTGCGTCTTGTTCGCCGGCTTGGCGCTGCGCTCGATCGCGAGCGGCTTGACGCCGATCGGTACCTTGCGGCCTGGCGCGGCAAAGGCCATTGGCTGGCCGGCCTTGGCCTTGGCGGTGCTGAAGGTCTCGGCCGGCAGCGCCGCGTCGATCTGCCAATTGCTCAACTCCAGGTCGTGGCGCAGATTGCTCGGGTCGGCGCGGAACTGCGCGCGGATGCGCCGCGGCAGCTTGTCGTCGCTGCCGATCCACAACTGCAAAAAGACCTCGTTGCTGGCCCACACGACCATGTCGGTCTTGACGCCGCCGACGACCATCGACGGCCCGACGACGAAGGCGAGGACCGCGCCGTCGCTGATCGCGGCATACGGATCGGGCAGCAGCAGGTCGGTGAACGGAAAGTAGATCGCCGCGCTGTCGAACGCCTTCTTCAGCGCGGCTTCGAGCGTCGGCGGCGCTTCGGCCACCGCGACCAGGTTCTCGGCCGGCGCGAAGGCGACCATCTCGCCGCCGCCGACCGTGAACTCGAATGCCGGCCCGTCGCCGGGGACGATGACCTTCAACTGGTCGGGCCGCTGAAACGCCACGTCATAGCGCATCGTGTAGACGATCGGCGGCCCGAGGCGGCTCGGGTATTCATAGCTCGCCACGGCGGTGAACGACATGCTCTTGGCGGCGCCCAGCCGCTGGCTCATCGCGCGCAGCAGGTCGACCGCACGCGGCTCGAGAACCGGCGCGGGCGGCGCGGGCTTGCGCGCCTTCTTCGCCGGCGGCGCCTTCGCGGCGGGGGCCGAAGCCGCCGTCTGCGCCAGCACCGGCGCGAGCGGCGCGGCAGCGGCGATCAGCGCCGCGGCGAGAACCCACAGCGATCGCTTCACGGAATCATCCCGCAGTCGAACATCTTGTTGGCGATCGGCCCGGCGACCTTGTTCATGAACGCGGTGCGCAACTGCGGGTCGCCCTTGAGCAGCCCGACGAGGCGCTGCTCCTGCTCGCTCTTCGGCTGCGCCTTCTGCGCCCACAGTTGCTCGCAACTGGCCGACTGGTACTTCTGGATCACCTTGTCGGCGACCATGTTCAAGAGCGGCATGTCGGCCGCGGCGTGAACGCCGAACGCGAGCACGGCGGCGCCCGCCAGCAGCTTCAGCAGAGAATGATTGCTCATCGCGGGTCTCCTTGGCTTCGCTCGAGCGCCTGTGTGGCGCCTACCTGGCGGCGACGATGTCCATCACGACGCGCCGGTTCTTCGCCCGGCCCTGCGGTGTGTCGTTGCTCGCCACCGGGTCGGCCTCGCCCAGGCCGGCGACAGTGATCATCGAAGCCGGCACGCCCTGGCTCACCAGTTCGCTCGCCACCGCCTGCGCGCGCGCCTTCGACAGATCGGCGTTGGTCGGGAAGCGGCTGCGCAGTTCGGGCCCGATCGGCACGTTGTCGGTGTAGCCCTTCAGTTGGATCGTCTGCCCGGTCAGCGTCTTCAACACCGGCGCGAGTTTGGCGAGTGTTGCCTTGCCGGCAGCGTTGAGTTCCCAGCCGCCTTCGGCGAACAGGATGCCGTTGGCGAGCGTCACGCGAACGACGTTGTCCAGTTGCGTGATCTGCGCCTGGTCGGCCGCGACCTCGCCCTTGAGCTGGCCGTCCAGTTGCTGATAGGTGCTGGCCTTGGCCACCTCCTGGTTGTAGGTGCCCTGCGAGACGCAGGCCGACAACAGGGCGGTGGCGGCGAGCAGCAGCGACGATGCGACGAATCTCATATGCGTTCTCCTTCGATCGGGTGTCATGCGGGTGCGGCTCAGTCGACCCTCTGCACCTTCGGCGGCGTCCAGCTACCGTCGAGGATCGAAGGCGCCTTCTCCTTCGGCCAGTACATGCGCAGCATCGGGATGAAGTCGCCTTCCGGCGCGGGCAGCCAGTTGGCTTCCTTGTCCTTGCCCGGCGAATCCTTCTGGAAATACAGCGTGATCGAGCCGTCGGCATTGGCCTTCAGGTGGTTGCGCGGGCTGACGGTGAATTTGTTCAGCTTGTTCGGCACGAACCACCAGCCCTGGTCGATCATGTACATCGTGATCGACCAGAACGCGTGGACCGGCGGCTCCTTGCCCTTGGCCCAGGTCAGCGTGTACTTGTGCGCGCCGTTGAGCGTCGCGCCGTTTTGATCGACCAGCGTGTACGGATAGACCGCGTCCTCCTGCAGGTTGGCCGGCCAGCCGAAGGCGGCGACGACGGCGCGCTTCATGTAGTCGGTGCCGTACACGCCCAGGCCCTTCGTGATCGACCAGCCGTCGACCATCTTGCCCATGCTGGCTTCGCGATTGGCGTCGATCTTGTCGAGCGCGGTCTTGGGCAGATCCTTCAGCGCGGCCTGCACCGCCGGATCGAGCTTGGACAACGCGAACGGCTTGCACGGCTCGAAGCCGATCTTGGCGAACCTGGCGAGCGCCGGCGCATCGGCGGCGTAGGCCGGCGCGGCGTCGCACATGCGCTTGGAGAGCCAGTTGAAGTAGCCCTCGGTGCCCATCGCGAGGAGCACGTCCTGCGGCTTGTCCGTCATCGAGATGCCGGGGTTGGCATCGACCGGCGGCGCCTTCGGCGTGAAGGGCTTGCCCCAGGCCGAAAGCGGCGTGATCTTGTACTGCGCCTGCAGCGCGTTGGCGGCCTTGTAGTCGGCCTCGCTGCCGTCGGCGTAGGTGCGCCCGAGGATGACCATGTAGCGCGTGGCCACCGTGATGTGCTTCATGCCCTTGGGCACGGTGCCCTTCCAGTCCGGGCCGGTGAGCAGGAAGTTGCCGGCCTTCTGGCCGGTGGTGCGCGAGCCGGGGCTGTCGAAGATCGTCATCCACAGATCGACCATCGGGAACAGGAAGTAGCGCTTGCCCATGTCCGGATGGCTGAAGACCTGCGGCTCCTTCACGTCGACCCAGGCCACCGAGTACAGCGTGTCGGCGTTCGGCGCCGAGACGCCGCGATAGTCGGCCGGCGGATAGCGCGGCACGTTGGCGAACTGGTTCAGCGGCGCGTTCAGCACGCCCTGCTTGTCGACGTTGGACATCTGGATGCGCGTCACGTCGGTGGTCAGCAGCGAATAGCCGTAGACGTAGGCGTCGGTGGCGATATCGACCGCCTCCTTGACCTTCGGATCGGCGTTCTGGGCCAGGGCCGACGCGGCGGCAAGACTCATCAGCGCGGCGACGGCGGTCAGCTTGCGGGAGGTGTTCATCACGGCCTTTGCGTTGTTTGGGTGGCCGCAATGGTGCGAGCGCGAGGCGCCGGCGTCACCTCGTAAGACTACGAGGGCGGCACCGATTCCCGAAGCTTCAAGGCCCTGCGATGCGGAGCCGGATCGCGAGTTGGATCAGCTCCGCATTGCTCGCGACGCCGAGCGCCTCCATCGCCTGGTACTTGTGGTACTCGACGGTGCGGTGCGAGATGTCGAGCAGGCGGGCGATCTCCTTGGCCGAGCGGCCTTCGACGAGCAGCGCGATGATCTCGCGCTGACGCGGCGTGAGGCCCGAGGCCGGGTCGCGCTCGGGGCGCTGGCCCGGCGCGGCGAGCACCTCGGCGGCGATCTCGCGGCTGATATAGACGCCGCCCTGCGCCGCCACGTGCAGCGCGTGCAGCAGTTCCTGCGGCGCCGCGTGCTTGAGCACATAGCCGGCGGCGCCGGCCTCGAGCGCGCGGCGGGCATAGGCCGGTTCGGTGTGCATGGTGAGGAAGATCACCGGCACATCCAGCCCCTCGCGGCGCATCGCGCGCAGCGCGTCGATGCCGTTCAGGCCCGGCATCGAGATATCGGCGACGATGAAGTCGGCGCGCTGCTGCCGCGCCAGCTCGAGCAGTGAACGGCCATCCTGCGCGTGGCCGACCAGCTCGTAGTCGGCGCTCAAGAGCGCTTGCAGGCCCGCGGCGACGATGCGGTGATCGTCGGCAAGGAGCACGCGCGGGCGGGTCATGGCGCCTGCTCCGCCGTTGCTGCCGGCAGCCAGGCGGCAACGCGCGTGCCCTCGCCGGAGCGGCTGCGGATCTCGAGCCGGCCGCCGAGCAGCGCGACGCGCTCGCGCATGCTTGCGAGGCCGAGCGAGGCGCGCGCGCGCGCGGCCGATGCGTCGAAGCCGATGCCGTCGTCGGTCACGCTCACGGCCGTGCCGCCCGGCTCGCGCTGCAGCCGCACCTGAATGTGCCTGGCCTGCGCGTGGCGCGCCGCGTTGCGCAGCGCCTCCTGCGCAACGCGAAACAGGCACAGCGCACGCTCGCCGCGTTCGGCGCCATCGGCGCCATCTGCGGCATCGCCGTCGAAGTCGACCGCAACCCCGCCACGCCGCGCCGCCCGCTCGCACTCGATGCGCAGCGCCTCGGCAAGCCCGAGGTCGTCGATCGCCGAGGGGTGCAGCCGGTACGACAGCGCGTGCACGTCGCGGCTGAGCTGCGCGAGTTCGCTGCCGATGGCGGCTTCGGCCGCCGAGCGCGCCGCCGGCTCGGCGATCCGGGCGAGCATCGCGGCCTCGATCGATACGCCGGCCAGCCGCTGCGTGATGTCGTCGTGCAGTTCGCGCGCGAGGCGCCGGCCCTCGTCCTCGTAGGCGGTGATGAGCCGGCCGCCCAGCGTTCGCGCCTCGCGCTCGGCGCGCCGCCGCCGCGCGCGCTGCACCATCAGCGCCGCGATCAGCGCCGTCTGCATGACGAGCACCGTCGCGACGGTGGCGATCTCCCGGCCGTAGCGCGCCCACGGCGACGCCTCGCGATAGCGCACCTCGCTATCCTCGGGCAGCAGCGTCTCGTCGATCCGCCAGCGGCGCAACTCGCGCCAGTCGTAGACGGGCGGCTGCATGCCGATGGTCTCGATGACCGGTTGCGCGCTGCGTGCCGCGGTCAGCATGCGCAGTGCGGCCATCGCCGCCGTGTAGCCGGTGCGCGACTGCGAGAGGTAGGGGCCGCCGACCACGCCGCGGCCGAGTTCGTTCTCGAAGATCGAGAAGATCGGCGCATTCGATGCCTGCTTCAGCTCGGCCAGCGCTTCGAGCCGCTCGTGCGGAACGCCGGCCGCGTCGACGATGAGCAAGCCGTAGAACACCGCGCTGTGCGGCGGCAGCGACGCGACCTGCGCCTTCATCTGCTCGAGCGACAGATCGTCGAACCAGACGAACTTGATGCCGCGGGCCGCGAGGCCGGCGGTCTCGCGTTCGACCTCGCCGCGCCAGAAGCGCTCGAGCGGCGTCGCGCCGAGCACGACCGCGATCGTGCTCGTGCGCGGCAGCACGCGCACGACGGTCGAGAAGGCTTCCGGCAGATCGATGACGGTGGCGATCGCGGTGTCGCCCGGCGCGAGCGCCGCGCGCGGCACGGCACGCGCGTCGATCGCCGTCAGCAGTATCGGCACGCCGGGGAAGAGCGCTGCGCGGTGACGCGTCAGAAAGCGCGCGGCCGGCGCCGCGGAGCTGACGATCAGGTCCGGCGCCGGATGGCCGAACCGTGCCTCCAGATAGGCGACGAATGCCGACTCCTCCTCGGCATCGACGACGCGGCCGGCATCGAGCGCCGCTTCGAGAAACACCACCGGCCCCGGCCAGCGCGACGCCAGTTCGCGCCTGAAGGCCGCGATCGCGGCGTCGTAGGGCGCGAAGTCGCGCCCGAAGGAGTGCACGATCAGCACGCGCCGGGCGACGCCTTGCGCGGGTGCCGCGGGCGCCAGACTGGCGCCGATCGACGCGAGCGCGAAGCGGCAGCCGGCGCGCAGCACCGCGCGCCGCGCCGGACTGTGCCCTGCTGCCGAAGTGCTGTCCGCCCGATGCTCCATTGCGCCTCATCCGCGGCCGCGAAGTCGGGCCATCGAGGCGAGTATCGCCTCGTCTTCGGCGCGGCGCGACACCCGCTTGCGGCCGGGGCCGCGCCGCTTGGACGACAACCGCACGCGACGCCTTCAGTTCTGCTTGGCAGGCGCCGCCTCGCGCAGCGGCCACAGCCTGGCAAGCAGCCAGGCGCTTGCGATGCCGACGACGCAGCCGAACAGTACTTCGCCGACGCGCACCGCACCGTGCTCGAGCGCGCCGAGCTTGTCGTGGTGCTGCATGCTGCCGGCGACGACGATTGCCGCGGTGATCGGCGCCTGGCGCCACATGGTCCGCACGCGAACCAGATACGACGATGCCAGCACGGCCAGCGCGAGCGCAGTCGGCAGTTCCCAGTCGGTGCGGCCGACAGCGATGCACACGAAGCCGATCGCACAGCCGACGAGGGTGTTGACGAGCCGCCCGCGGAAGGTCGCGAGCGACTGCTTCAACTGCGGATCGCTGGTCGCGACCATCGAGCTGATGGCCCAGATCGGATTCGAGTCGCCGTGAACCTTGACGACGATCCACAGCACCGTCGTGGCGAGGAAGACGTTGGCGGCGTAGCGCACGCCGCGCAGGTCGTCTTGCGAGAAGCGCTCGCGCAGCGTCATCGCCGGTCACCGCCGGCAGGCGGCCGCGTGGCTGGCGCGCGGGCCGCCCGGCGCGCTTGCCGGCGCGCGTGAATGGCGGCCAGCTGGGTGCTCTGGACCTCCTGCGCCAGCATGAACAGCACGCCGGTCGACCAGGCAAAGGTCATCAAGCCGGCGATCGGCAGCATGCCGTCGAGCAGCCGCCAGCGCGGTGGCAGGCTGAAGCGGCTGCCCACCGTCGTGTACTGCATCAGCGAGAAGTAGTATGCGTTGCTGGCATCGGTCATCGCGCCCTGCCACAGAAAGAAGAGCGCCCACACCAGCAGTTCGGCCAGGTGGACGAGCACGATCATCCAGCTCGCCAGGATGAGCACGGCCCCGCCGCGCACGAACGACAGCAGCTTGTCGTCGCGCGTGCCGAACGTGTGGCTCACGAACAACGTCGCCAGCATGCCGCAGCCATGGATCGCCACGGTGATCGCTACCAGGGCGATGCCCCACAGCACCTCCTCGAGCGAGGTTGCATAGTTCGACGGCATGTGCCATCCGCATCACGTGCGCGTGCCGCCCGCCGGGCCTTCACTCATGCGACTGCGGCGGGTTGCCGTTGAGCCGGTAGACCATGCCGGTCTTCGTGGCACCCAGGAAGATCCACGCATGGCCGATCTGCTGCAGCCGGATGAAGAACTTCGCGCAGCGCTCGCGCGCCTTGTCGTGCACGTCTTCGCGCCGCTTGAACTTGACCTGGTAGGCGAACTCGCCGACCAGCGGCAGGTGCTCGCCGCGCGTGCGCCACAGCGCGACGTTGGCGTCCGCCGTCACGCCCTTGCCGAAGTCGAGCGTGCCCAGGTCCTGCAGCACCTCCTCGACGATGGTCTGGTTGACGAGCGAGACGCGGTCGGTCTTCGAAGCCTTCAAGACCTTCAGCGCCGGGAAGACCTCGGCCAGCCGCGCCATCGCCATGCGGTCGCCTTCCTTCGGCGCGTGGCTGAGCGGGAACTGCACGTTGTGCGAGAACAGCAGCCGATAGCCGCCCAGCCTGTCCTTCAACGGCAAGGCCTCGGCCTTGAACTTGATGCGGTAGTCGCCCGGCAGATTCGGGCGCACATCGACTTCGGCCGCCTGCTGCTGGTCCGGGTGGCGGAACTTGAAGACGACCTCGGGCTCATCGGCCGCAAATCCGTCCTCGAAGCGCACCCGCCGGCGCAGGATGAAGGCGTTGTTGTAGAGCCGGAAGTCCTCGCTGTCGAGGAACATCACTTCGCGGATCGCCGGGCGCGCGCCCTTCGCCGCCGACGTGTCGAAGCCGACGCCGCATTCCTTTGCCGCCTGGGCGACGAGCTTGCCGTACTTGCGAAAGCCGGCCGGCGAGCTGAACTCGTCGGTCTTCAGGATCAGCTTGCACTCCAGGTACTGAACGTCGTGCAGCGGGCTGCCGTCGGCGTACTGGCCGGGTTTCAGGTCGGCGACGCGGGTCGTCCGCGGGTTCTTCATTTCTGGCTTGCTCATGTGCCGACTTTCATACTGTGCAGCGAAGTTTTCGGTGTTGGGCGCGGGAGGCGCTTCGATCATCACGCGGCCGCACCTGATCGCGCGAGATTCTTGCCGCGCAAGTAAGTCGCCGACAGCGGCATCAGGATCATTGAAGAGATGATGACCACGATGATCGCCATCGTGAAGACGTGCTGCTCGGCGGGGAAGTTCTTGATGCCTACCGCCATGCCGGCGGACACGCCGCGCCAGGCGGTGTTGATGGCGAGATCGCCCCGATGCTGCTGGTTCGGGCCGCCGAGCAGGTAGCCGTAGACGACTCCCGTCGATACGAGAACGCACGCGGCGAGGATGGCGTGGGCACCGACCGCCGCGGCGATGGCGGCGTAGTGGACGACCGCGAACAGGATCACCGCGGCGTAGACCAGGAACGAGGCGAGCCGGTCCAGTCGCGGCGCCCAGGTATGCGCGAACTGTGCGGCCCGGGCGCGCACGACGAGCCCGACGACCAGCGGCACGATGATCAGCACGAGCAGCGGCTTGGCGATCTCGACCGGGTCCACCTTGGTGCCGGGGAGCAACAGCGGCACGACGATCGGCATATAGACCACCGTGACCAGGCTCAGCATCGCCATCACCGCCAGCGAGTATGGCTTGTCGCCCTTCGCCGACTGGGTGAGCTTGGTGACGAACGGATCGCCCGCCGAGCAGGCGAGCAGGATCAGGCCGAGCGCGAAGCCATGCTCCAGGCGCAGGTTGTTGACCAGGAAGTAGGCGGTGAGCGGGACGAGGACGAAACTGGCGATCAGCGCCTTCGCGGTGAGCCTGAGGTCGCGCAGCGGATCGACGATCTTGCGTACCGTCAATTCCATACCGAGCGCCAGCATGTTGACGACGACGAATGCGAAGACCAGCCAGTTGGGCAGGTCGAGTAGCAGTTGATGCAAGTTCATTGTGCTTTGCCTCGCAGGTTCGATTGGGACGCGGGCCGTCGGGCCGTTGATCCGCAAGAGGTCCGCGGCCATCCGCGACCGACCGCGACCGACCGCGACCGACTCGACCGACGGCTACCAAGACGCTTGCAGTTCTCGTTGAGCGCGAGCACCGCGCCGTCGGCATGGAACAGCGCCGCGCTGCTGTCCCGAGGGTGACCGTGGTGCCGATGCCGCTCGGCGGCTGGTCGAGCGTCGTTGCCCGGACAAAGTCAGCCAAGCGAACGTTCTCCGTGCGATGGGGCCCGGCACCGGTTGGCCGAGCCCGATCCCTGGCGCCATCCGCTACAGGATGCTGACCGGACTGGTCCCGCCCTGCGCCGCCTTCGGCAGCTTGCCGTCGGTGTTGTAGGACAGGAAGCCCTTGTAGCCTTCGGGCCGGTTCGGCGGCAGGCCGAGGTTGAAGAGCGTCTCTTCGACCGTGTCGTACCAGACGCCGACCTTCATGATCTTGCGCGCCTCCTCGGCCGTCGCCACCTTGCGGCCGAACTGCTCGCTTTGCTTCACGGCCCATTCGATCTGCTTGGGCGTCGACCAGCGCTTCTTGTGCATGTCCCAGATGTTGTCCTCGTTGCCGACGCGCACGTTCTGGCCGAGGATCGTCGCCAAGGTCTGGATCGCGATATTGCCGCGCATGCTGCTCCAGAACGTGACGCTCGACGCGCCATGCGGCGTGCGGCGCAGCATCTCCATCCAGTCGAAGGGGTTGCGGCCCATCGAACCGCCGCCATAGCCGCACAGCGCGATGTTCAGTGGCCCCATGTGGATGCCGCTGCGGATCAGCCGCTCGATGATCTCGAGCTGGTGCACGTGGCCGGGAACGAAATACGGCTGGATCCTGTTCTTGCGCAGCCGCTTGAGATGCTCGATGTAGAAGGCCGGCGTCGAATCGACGACCATGCCGCTCCACGCCTGTGCAACTTTCGGGTCGGCCAGGTGCGTGCCGTCGGCGTCGCCCGGCTGGAAGGCCTGCGTGATGTCCCACAGCGAGGTGCCGGTGGTCACGGTGACGAAATCCGGCTTCGGGTCGAGCTCGGTCAGCATGTGGCGCGTGTCGTAGTCCAGCCACTTCGCCTTCGCGCCCTCGGTATGCGGCGCAAACGAGATCGAGCCGCCGACCTGGATGATCATCTTCGGCACCGCCTGCCGCACGCGGGCGAGCATCTCGTTGTACTGGTCGAAGTTGCTCGAGCCTTCGCCGGTCTTCGGGTCGCGCACGTGAAAGTGCAGCATCGTCGCGCCGGCGTTGTAGCAGTCGCGCGCCGCCTGCACCTGCTGGTCGAAGGTGACAGACAACTCGTCGACATCGCCGGGCAGCCATTCGGGGCCGTAGGGCGCGCCGGTGATGATCGTCGGCTGCATGTTCTCGGGGAAGAGGGAGTCGTCGGTGAAATACACGGTAGTTGCTCCTGCGGTGGGACGGGGCGAGGCACTGCGCCTGCGTACGCTGCGGCGGCCGGGGCCCACCCCTCATGCCGCGCGCCGCCGGCACCTTGCCTGCGGCAGCGATGTTGTAGGCGCGATCCGCAGGCGGCGCCAACGCCGCTCGGGACAGTCGCCGCTACACTTTGCGACCGTCGAATTGACATTTCTCGACTTGGATCAATACCCTTCGCCACAAAGAAGAACATGAAAAACAACGGCGCGCTGCGCTCGCGGCCCGTCGCCTTCGCCGCGGAGGAAGAACTCTGGCGCCAGCGCGTGGGCCGGCTGCAGGCGGCGCTGCGGCTGATGCGCGAGATGGGTGTCGACCCGACCGCGGCGCTCGCCGCCGCGGGCCTGCACGAATCGGCTTTCGACCTTCCCGAGAACACTATCGCCTATGCCGCCTTGGGCAGGTTCATGCACGGCGCCGCGCAGCACACGGGCTGCGAGCACTTCGGGCTGCTGGTGGGCAAGGCCTTCGAGCTGCATCACCTCGGGCTGCCGGGACAACTGGCGCGCCACGCCGCGACGGTGCGCGACGCCGTACAAGCGGTGTGCGTGCATCATCACCTCAACAGCCAGGGGGGCGTTGTCTACCTGCGCGAACACGGCGCGGCCGCGGAGATCGGCTACGCCATCTACCAGCGTGGCATCGTCGGCGCCCGCCAGATCTACGGCGCCGTGCTGGCCGTCGAGGTCGGCGTCATGCGCGAACTGTGCGGGCCGGGCTGGGTGCCGAGCGAGGTGCTGTTCACCCACGCCGCGCCGGCCGATCCAAGCCCCTTTCGGGGCCTGTTTCGCTGCCCCGTGCGCTTCAATGCCGAGCACAATGCGATGCGCTTTCCCGTCGGCTGGCTGGATCGGCCCGTGCCCGGTGCCGACGCCGCCGAACGGCGCCGCCTGGAGGCGCAGGCGAATGCGCAGGCCCAGCCCGATCTGATCGAGCAGGTGACGCGCTCGCTGCGCGTGCTGCTGGAGAGCCGCGTGGCCTCGGGCGATGCGGTGGCCGAGTTGCTGGCGATGCACCGCCGCACGCTGAACCGCCGCCTGCAGGCACTGGGCACCACGTTTCGCGATCTGCTGGAGGAAGTGCGCTTCGAGGCGGGCTGCCAGTTGCTCGACTCCACCGAACTGACGCTGGACGACATCGCCGATACCCTGGGCTACTCGGGTGCCAGCGCATTCACCCGCGCCTTCCGGCGCCGGGCCGGCGTGCCGCCGGGGCAATGGCGGCATGACGATGCCTGAGGGCGCGCCGCCGGTTCGGCTGCCGGCGTCCTGCGCCGCGATGCCGTGCACGAGAG
>CALMIL010000047.1 GCA_937864005.1 uncultured Burkholderiales bacterium | reverse complement strand
ACCGGCCCGAAGGCCTGGCGGTAGAGCGCGTCGCGGATGAGCTGCGGCTCGGTCTCGACGCGCACGTCGATGTTGTTGACGACCGGAATCGACGGCAGCGCAAAATGCGTCGTCATCAGCCGACCCTTCAGGCGCTCCGCCGCCGGCTTCATCAGGCTGGAGTGAAACGGCGCCGAGACCGGGAGCTGCAGCGCGCGCTTCGCGCCGGCCGCCTTGAGCGCGACGATCGCCTGCTCGACGCCGGCCTTGCTGCCGGCGATCACGGTCTGCTTCGGGTCGTTGAAATTGACCGCCTCGACGACCTCGCCGCTGGATGTGGCGACCGCCTCGCAGCCCTCGCGCACGGCCTGTGCGTCGATGCCGAGGATCGCCGCCATCGCCCCTTCGCCGACCGGCACCGCATCCTGCATCGCCTGCGCGCGAAGGCGCACCAGCGGCAGCGCATCGGCCAGCGCGAGCGCACCGGCGGCGACGAGCGCGGTGTACTCGCCGAGCGAGTGCCCGGCGACGACGGCCGGCGCCAGACCCGTCTCGGCGAGCCAGGCGCGATAGCAGGCGATGCCCGCCGTCAGCATCACCGGCTGCGTATTCGTCGTCAGGTCGAGCTTGTCCTTCGGGCCGTCGTGGATCAGCGCGCCGATATCCTCGTCGAGCGCGGCCGATGCCTCCTCGAGCGTCTGGCGCACGGCCGGATGGTCGCCCCAGGCGTCGAGCATACCGACCGATTGCGAGCCCTGGCCGGGAAAGACGAATGCGAAAGCGTTCATTGCAAGTTCCTGTCCATCGGTTGTTGCCGGCGTCGCCTCCGAAGAAGCGCCGGCCAGCCCGCCTTCGCCGCGCCGCGCAACGGCCGGCGGGAAGCGATCAGTAATCGAGCAGCACCGCGCCCCACGTAAAGCCGCCGCCCACGCCTTCGAGCAGCAGCGTATCGCCGCGTGCGATGCGCCGGCTGCGGATGGCATGGTCGAGCGCGAGCGGAATCGACGCCGCCGACGTATTGCCATGCTCGTCGACGGTCACGATCAGCTTGTCCGGCGCGAGCTTGAGCTTGCGCGCCGTGCCGAGCATGATGCGCAGATTGGCCTGGTGCGGAATCAGCCAGTCGATGTCGGATCCGCGGCGCCCCGCCTTGGCGAGCACCGCATTCGCCACGTCGCCGAGGACGCCGACCGCGAGCTTGAAGACCGCCTGCCCGTCCATCTTCAGCAGCGGGTCGCCGCTGACGCGGCCGCCGGCGAGCGTGCCGGGCACGCACAGGATGCCGACATGCCGCCCGTCGGCGTGCAACTCGCTCGAAAGCAGTCCGGGGGCGTCGCTCGCCTCGAGGACGACGGCCCCGGCGCCGTCGCCGAACAGCACGCACGTCGTGCGATCGCCGAAATCGAGGATGCGCGAGAAGATCTCGGCGCCGACGACGAGCGCGCGACGCGCCGCGCCGGTGCGGATCATCGCGTCGGCGACCGTCAGCGCATAGATGAAACCCGAGCAGACGGCCTGCACGTCGAACGCCGGGCCGCCGTGGGTGATGCCGAGCTTGGCTTGCAGGATGCACGCGGTCGACGGAAACACCATGTCCGGGGTCGAGGTCGCGAGGATGATCAGGTCGACATCCTCCGGACGGCAGGACGCCGCTTCGAGCGCGTGGCGCGCCGCGACCAGCGCCAGGTCGCTGCAGGCGACGCCGTCATCGGCGAAATGGCGGGCGCGGATGCCGGTGCGATCGACGATCCACTGGTCGGACGTCTCGATGCCACGACCGGCCAGCTCGCGCGCCAGATCGTCGTTCGTGACGCGGCGTGGCGGCAGATGGCTGCCGGTGCCTGCGATGCGCGTATAGCGGGTCGGCGAAGCGGAAGTCATGCGACAAGCGTCAGGTCGGAGTTCGGCGCCGACGGCGGTTCGCCGGCTTCGGCAAGCGCCTGCAGCGTGTCGTGGATGCGATCGTGGACGCGCGCCAGCAGGCCGTTTCGCGCTGCATCATAAGCCCGCTCGAGGGCGTGCTCGAAGGCGAACGCATCGGCCGAGCCGTGGCTCTTGAAGACGAGGCCGCGCAGACCGAGCAGCGCCGCACCGTTGTAGCGGCGCGGATCGACGCGCGCCTTGAAGTGGTTCAGCACCGGCAGCGCGACGAGCGCGGCAAGCTTGGTCGCCAGCGTGCGCGTGAACTCCTGGCGGATGAAGTCCGACAGCATCGTCGCCAGACCTTCGGAGGCCTTGAGCACCGCATTGCCGACGAAGCCGTCGCAGACGACGATATCGGTCGTGCCTTTGAAGATATCGTTGCCTTCGACGTTGCCGTGGAAATTCAGCATCCCGCTCTCGGCCGCGCGGCGCAGCAGTTCGCCGGCCTGCTTGATCGTCTCGCTGCCCTTGATCGCCTCCTCGCCGATATTGAGGAGGCCGACGCTCGGCTCGTCCTTGCCGTCGATCGCGGCCGCGAGCGCACTGCCCATGACCGCGAACTGCAGCAGGTGCTCGGCGCTGCAGTCGACGTTCGCGCCGAGGTCGAGCACGGTCGTGAACGCATCGCGCCGATTCGGCATCGCATAGGCGATCGCCGGGCGGTCGATGCCCTCGATGGTCTTGAGCAGGTAGCGGGCGAGCGCCATCAGGGCGCCGGTATTGCCGGCCGAAACGCACGCGTCGGCCGCCGCGGTGCCCGACTCGCCGGTCTTGAGCTGGGCGATCGCGACCCGCATCGACGAGTCCTTCTTGCGCCGCAAGGCGACCTCGATCGGGTCGTCCATCTGCACCACCTCGGTCGCGTCGATGAGCTTGCAGCGCGGCCACTTCGCGGCGGCGGCGAGCTCGGCCGCGCGGCCGACGAGCAGCAGTTCGGCCTGCTCGTGCTTGGCCAGGAAGGCGCGGCACGCCGGGAGCGTGACGCTGGTGCCGTGGTCGCCGCCCATGCAATCGACGGCGATGCGCACCGGCGTCTGCATCGGGCTGGGGGCTGTCGTCATGACCGCCGTCGGGGGCTGTACGGGCCGGCTTCGATCCGCTGCAGCGCGGTGCGGGCCGGTGCGCGCCGGCGTGCGCCGCCTTCCGGGTTCAGGCGTCGGCCTTGGACTTCAGGACCTTGCGGCCGCGGTAGAAGCCGGTCGGGCTGATGTGGTGGCGGCGGTGCGTTTCGCCGGTCGTCGGCTCGATCGCCATGCCCGGCGTCGGCAGCGCATTGTGCGAGCGGTGCATGCCGCGCTTGGACGGCGACTTCTTGTTCTGTTGAACGGCCATGAGATTCTCCTGTGACCGGTCGCCGCCTGGCGCGCCGCCCGATCGCGAGGCGCCCGCGGCGCCTCGGCTGTGCTGAAACGTATTGCGCGACGGATCGTTGGCGCAGGTCTCCCTGCATGGTCCGGCCGCGAAAAGCCGTGGATTCTAGCATCCGGCGGCGCCGCTGCTGGATCGTGGATCGGTACGCGCGGCGCCAGCGCAACCGCGCTCAGTGCGGCATTCGCTTGAGGGCGGCGAGCGCGGCGAACGGGCTCTCGGCGGCAGCCGGATCGTCCTGCAGCTCGCCGCTCCCGATCGGCGCGGCCAGCGGCTGCGGACAGACTTCGTGGCGCGCAACGAGCGGCAGGGCAAGCAGCAGTTCGTCCTCGGCGAGTTCGTGCAGGTCGAACGTGCGGCTGCTCGCCAGCACGTCTTCTTCGCTCTCGGCGTCGAGCGCGGCGGCCCGCTCTTCGCCATCGACGAAGTGGAACCAGCGATCCACCGCAAGCGCGACGGCGACCGCCGACAGGCAGCGCTGGCAGGTCAGATCGACCTTCGCATCGATCGTCAGGCGCAGCCAGGCCTGCGCTGCCTGCCCCGCCTGCCGGCGCTGCTCGCCGCCGGCGCTCCAGCGGACGCGATCGGCCGCGTCCGCGCCCGGCGCCACATGGCAGGCATCGCAAAGACGCTTCATCCCGGCCAGCGGCCAGTCGCCTTCGAGGGCGCCGCCCTCGGCCGCGAAGCGCTCGATATCGAGCCGGCGGGGGTCGAATTCACGCGGTTTCATCGGCACAGTGTAGTGGCGCCGGCGCGGCGACAATGCCCGCATGCCGCAGCGGCCCGAACTCATCCTCGCGTCCACGTCGCGCTACCGGCGCGAACTCCTCGAGCGCCTGCGCCTGCCATTCTCGATCCGTGCACCCGAGGTCGACGAGTCGGTGCGCCCCGGCGAGTCCCCGGCGGCGGTCGCAAGCCGCCTCGCACTCGCGAAGGCACGCGCCATTGCCGAGACGCAACCGGGCGCCGTCGTGATCGGCTCGGATCAGGTTGCCGATCTCGACGGCCGGGCGATCGGCAAGCCGCGGTCGCACGACCGCGCGCGTGAGCAGTTGCGGGCGATGAGCGGCAGGACGCTCGTCTTTCAGACCGCGGTGGCCGTCGTCTGCATCGAGCGCGGCTACGAGGCGCGGGCGAGCGTGCCGGTGACGGTGCGCGTGCGAACGCTGAGCGACGCCGAGATCGAGCACTATCTGCGCACCGAAACGCCCTACGACTGCGCCGGCAGCGCGAAGGTGGAGACCCTCGGCATCGCGCTGCTCGAATCCGTCGCATCGGACGACCCGACCGCGCTCGTCGGCCTGCCGCTGATCCGCACCTGCGAGATGCTGCGCGCGGTGGGCATCGACCCGCTCGCGCCATGAGTCCGATCGCCGAGCCCCGCCGGGGGCGGCTCTTTCTGGTGCCGACGCCGCTGGACTTCGGCGTGACGGCCGGCGCCGGGCACGGCGACTTGCAGGACACGCTGGCGCTCGGCGTGATCCGCCGCGCGGCGTCGTTGTCGCATTGGATTGCCGAGAATGCGAAGACGGCGCGCGCCTTTCTGAAGCGCGTCGATGCCGTCGTGCCGCTCGCGTTGCCGCTGCAGGCGCTCGCCATCCTCGAACTGCCGCGGCCCGCCAAAGGCGCCCGCGCCGACGCAGCACCGCCGCCGGACGCGCTGCTCGCGCCGGCCGTCGAAGGCAAGGATATCGGCCTCGTATCCGAAGCCGGGCTCGCGGCCATCGCCGATCCCGGCGCCGCCGTCGTGCAGGCGGCGCACCGGCTCGGCATCGAGGTCGTCCCCTTGCCCGGGGCGAGTTCGCTGCTGCTCGCGCTCGCGGCGAGCGGGCTGAATGGCCAGAGCTTCGCCTTCGTCGGCTATCTGCCGATCGACGAGGCGGCGCGCGCCGCGCGCATCCGCGAGCTCGAGGCCCTTTCACGCCGTGCCGCGCAGG
Organism: uncultured Burkholderiales bacterium; assembly: GCA_937864005.1. Classification (GTDB taxonomy): domain Bacteria; phylum Pseudomonadota; class Gammaproteobacteria; order Burkholderiales; family Burkholderiaceae_C; genus CAIKUF01. The sequence goes on along the minus strand of CALMIL010000047.1, from coordinate 684 downwards.
CACAGCTGATGATCGAGACGCCGTATCGGAATATGGCGCTTCTTTCGGCCTTGCTCGCGCACCTGCAGCCATCGACGCGTCTGGCGGTCGGTTGCGGGCTCACCTTGCCCGCCGGCTGGAACCGCAGCGACAGCGTCGCGGCGTGGCGCGCGCGGCCCATGCCGCTGCCGGCCGACGTGCCGGCCGTCTTCGCGCTGCAGGCGGGCTGAAGCCCGCCCTCACCCGCCCTCAATCGGCCGGCTTGCTGCTGAAGAGCGCCGCGACGCGCCGCTTCGGTTTGATGTTGGGCGACAGCCCGCGAAATACCGGCGCGGCAGCGGTCTTCTCCCACGCCGGCTTCTCGGTCGAAGCGTTCGGCTCGTAGGGCTGGTCGAAAAACGGATCGCTCGATACCGTCTGGCGCGGTGCGGGGGCCGATCGCCAGCCGCCGCGTCGCGCTTCGACGCGCTCGCCATCGTCGTCCGGCCGGCGGCGCGGACGCTCGAAACGCGGCGGGCGCTCGTCGTCGAGCTCGAGCGGCTCGATGTCGATCTTCCTCTTGATCAGCTTCTCGATATCGGCCACCAGCCGGCTGTCGTCGCGCGATGCGAGCGTCACCGCCAGCCCGGACGCGCCGGCGCGGCCGGTGCGGCCGATGCGGTGCACATAGTCCTCGGCGTTGAACGGCACGTCGAAGTTGAAGAC
>CALMIL010000046.1 GCA_937864005.1 uncultured Burkholderiales bacterium | reverse complement strand
CGCCGCCGGCGGCGATGACGATGGTGTGCTTCTCCAGCAGCCATTTCATCGGCCGCAGCTCGAAGATGCGCTTCGGCTCGGGCGAGGCGACGACGCGCCGCCACTTGTCGCCGTCGGGCTTGATCGCCCAGCCCTTGTCGGCGGCGAGCCGTTCGGCGTCGGCCTTGTCGTAGACCGGGCCGATGAACTTGGTCGGATTCGCGAAGGCCGGGTCCTGCGGGTCGACCTCGATCATCGTCAGCAGCGTCGCGAAAGGCCGCTCGAAGGGCAGCAGGTTGCCGAGTTCCTGCTCGATCATGTAGCCGATCGAGCCCTCGGTCTGCGCGTCGAGCACGTCGAGCGGGTAGGTCTCGACCGCGCCGTAGGCCGCGCCCTGCAGCGCGAGCAGCCCGACCTGCGGGCCGTTGCCGTGGCCGACGACGAGGTCGTGCGCGACCGCGACCGGCGCCAGCGCCTGCGCGGCGATGCGCACGTTCTCGCGCTGGTTCTGCGCCGTCATCGGCTGGCCGCGGCGCAGCAGCGCATTGCCGCCCAGGGCGGTGACGATCAGCATGATTCTTCCTTCCTCGCCCGGCGCCGTTGCCAGACGTAGACCGGCAGCCCGAGCAGCAACAGCGTCAGTCCGTACAGCACCGCCTGCGGGCCGCAGCCGTAGATCGTGAACAGCGAGAACACGAATGCGATCAGCTCGACTGCGCCGACACGCGGTGCATGGTCACCGCGCGTCCCGGTCCAGGCGGCCACCAGCGGCACGGCCAGCGCGCAAAAGGCATAGGGCACCACCGCCGTCATCGTAGACAAGCTCACCAGCAGGTTGTAGAACGCACGCACGCCGGGCGAACCCGAGGCCTGGAAGGCCACCAGCAGCGTCGCCAGCGTCGCCGAGATCGCGATGCCCAGCGCCGGCACGCCGCGTGCCGACAGGCGGCCGAAGACGCCGGGGAACAGGCCGTCGTGCGCGGCGGCCATCGGCACCTGGCCCATCAGCAGCGTCCAGCCGTTGAGTGCGCCGATCGACGAGACGATGACCGCGAGCGCCACCGCCAGCGCGGCGCCTTCGCCCCACATCATCCGTGCGGCATCGGCAAACGGCGACACCGAACTCATCAGCTGCTCGCGCGGCACGACGCCGAGCACGACCACCGTGCCGAGCACGTACAGCGCCGCGGCGATGGCGACGCCGATGATGGTCGAGCGCGGGATCGTGCGCGCCGCGTCGCGCACGTCGCCGGCCGGTACCGTGGCCGACTCCAGCCCGAGGTAGGCGAACATCGTCAGCGGCGCCAGCGCCGCGGCGGCGCTCAAGAGCGGCTCGCCGCTGGGGTTGAACTGCGACAGGTTCTCGCGCTGCACGTAGAACAGCCCGACGAGCGCGATGCCGACGAAGGGCACCAGCTTGGCATAGGTGGTCACCTCGGCGAACAGGCCCGCCGCCTTCACGCCGCGCAGGTTGATGCCGACCACCGCCCAAATCGCGCCCAACGTCAGCGTCAAAGCCATCGGCTTGTTGTTCAGCGCCGGCAGCAGGTTCATCAGCGCGCCGGCAAAGGCGAAGGCGATTGCCGGCAGCGAGGCCCAGACCGAGATCCAGTAGCCCCAGGCGATCAGGAAGCCGGCGAAGTCGCCGTACGCCATGCGCGTGTAGGCATAGGGCCCGCCGGTCGCCGGCACGACCGCCGCCAGGCGCGCGAAGGTCAGGCCCAGGCAGATCGCGCCGATGCCCATCACGATCCACATCACCACTGCGAGCATGCCGTAAGGCGCGACCGCGGCCGGCGACAGGTAAAAGCCCGAGCCGACCATGTTGCCGACGACCACGGCGACGCACGCCGCCAGCCCCAGGCTCTTGGCGCGCTCGGCGGTCGCGGCCATCGGGTCGGCGTCGGGCCGCGCGCGTCAGTCGCCGAGCGTGGCGACGAGGATCGCCTTGATCGTGTGCAGCCGGTTCTCGGCCTGCTCGAAGGCGATGTTCCACTCGCTCTCGAAGACCTCGTCGGTCACTTCGAGGCCGTCGCTGATGCCGTAGGTCTCGGCGATCTGCTTGCCGAGCGTCGTCTCGGTGTCGTGGAAGGCCGGCAGGCAGTGCATGAACTTGACCTGCGCGTTGCCGGCGGCCTTCATCAGCTTGGCGTTCACCTGATAGGGCATCAGCAACTTGATGCGCTCCTTCCACACTTCTTTCGGTTCGCCCATCGACACCCAGACATCGGTGTGGATGAAGTCCACATCCTTCACCGCCTTCTTGGGGTCGTCGGTGATCGTCAGCGTGGCACCGTATTTCTTCTCCAGATCGCGCGCGATGGCGACGAACTCGTCCGCCGGCCACAGCTTCTTCGGCCCGCAGATGCGCACGTCCATGCCCATCAGGCAGCCGACGATCATCAGCGAGTGGCCCATGTTGTTGCGGGTGTCGCCGAGGAAGGCGTAGCTGATCTGCGCCACCGGCTTGTCGCTGTGCTCGCGCATCGTCATCACGTCGGCCAGCATCTGCGTCGGGTGGTATTCGTCGGTGAGGCCGTTGAAGACCGGCACCCCGGCGTACTTCGCGAGCGTCTCGACGCCGCTCTGGCTGGCGCCGCGGTACTCCAGCGCATCGAACATGCGGCCGAGCACGCGCGCGGTGTCCTTGAAGCTTTCCTTGTGGCCGATCTGCGAGCCCGCCGGGTCGAGGTAGGTGACGTTCGCGCCCTGGTCGTGGCAGGCAACCTCGAATGCGCAGCGCGTGCGCGTCGAGGTCTTCTCGAAGATCAGGCAGATCTCCTTGCCCTGCAGATGCATCTGCTCGGTGCGCGCATACTTGGCGCGCTTGAGGTCGCGCGCCAGGTCGAGCAGGTAGCGGAACTCGCGCTGCGTGTAGTCCTGAACCGTCAGCAGCGAGCGGTTGCGCAGGTTGAAGCTCATCTGAATTCCTTGAGTCGGACGACGGGTGGCGATCGGCCGGCCACGATAGTGAACGAAGCCTTCGTTGGCAAGCGGCCGCCGCGGAATCGGCTTCGCCGGGCCGCCGCAGGCGCTTCACGGGGGTGGGCCATTCAGTACGCCGGATCGCGCGAGATCGGGCAGGTCATGCAGTGCCCGCCGCCGCGGCCACGGCCAAGCTCGCTGCCGCGTACCGTGATGACCTCGACCCCGGCCTTGCGCAGCAGCGTATTGGTGTGCGGGTTGCGATCGTAGGCGACGACCACGCCGGGTTCGAGCGCGACGACGTTGTTGCCGTCGTCCCACTGCTCGCGCTGCGCCTGCCAGGCGTTGCCGCCGGTCTCGACGACGCGCAGCTCCGGCAAACCCAGCGCTTCCTTGACGACCTCGAACAGATGCCCCTTGTCGGCATGCACCTCGATGCCGCCCTTGCCGTCGGGGCGCGCGCTGTAGCAGCGCACCTGGTCGGCGACATCGCGATACGCGGTGACGAGGTCGCGGTCGCAGAAGCTGAATACCGTGTCCAGATGCATCGCGGCCCGGCTCTTGGGCATCAGGCAGCCGATCACGCGCGTCGCGGCGCCCTGCGCCAGCAGCACGTTGGCGAGTTGGAACACCGCCTGGCGGCTGCTGCGCTCGCCCATGCCGATCAGCACGACGCCCTTGCCGACCGGCATCACGTCGCCGCCTTCGAGCGTCGAGGCGCCGAAGCGCTCGTCGCTGTCGCCCCACCAGATATTGAAGTTGGCATCCTTGAATCGAGAATGGAACTTGTAGACCGCGCGCTGCAGCAGCGTCTCGGGCTGGCGCGCCGGCCAGTACATCGGGTTGCAGGTGACGCCGCCGTAGATCCAGCACGACGGGTCGCGCTGGAACAGCGTGTTCGGGATCGGCGGGATCAGGAAGTCGGTGGCGTCGTATGCCTCGATCAGCATCTGCGTGCGCTCGCTCTTGGGCAGGTCGAGGATGGCGATGCCGCCGATCAGGTGTTCGGCGAGATTTTGCGCCGGCATCTCGTCGAGCCAGGCGCGCATCGCGTCGACCATGCCGAGGCCAACGTCGTTGACGGTCACGCGCCGCTCGAGCACCCAGTCGCGTGCCGCCTTGTCGGCCAGCGTCTCGGCGAGCATCTCGTGCAGGTCGATGACCTCGGTGCCGCGCTCGCGCATCTTCAGCACGAAGTCGTAGTGGTCCTTCTGCGCCTCCTGTACCCACAGCACATCGTCGAACAGAAGCTCCTCGGCGTTGCCCGGCGTCAGCCGCTGGTGTGCGAGACCGGGGCGGCAGACCATCACCGTGCGCAGCTTGCCGACTTCGCTATGAACTCCCAGTGCTTGCATCATTCGTCTCCTGCGGCGTCATTCGGGCAGCGCGACCGTCTGGAAGAACTCTTTCGCCAACGCACCCGGCGCGCCGAAGTAGGTGGTGTACAGCGTACCGATCTCGGGCGAGCGGTACAAGCGGCTCAGCGTGCGATCGACCAGCAGGCGCAAGTCGCTGTCGCCGCGCGGCAGCGCCAGCGCGAATGGCTCGCGTGTAAATCTGCGTTCGATCACCAGCAGCTGGCCCGCGCCGGGGCCGCGCTGCGCGAGGTCGAGCAGCACCGGCCGGTCGCCGAACAGCACGACCGCGCTGCGGTCGAGCACCATCTGGATGCCGGCGGCATAGTCGGGCACCTTGACGACATTGACCTCGACACGGCGTCGGCGCAGCGCCTCCAGCAGGCTCGCCTCGACCGTCGTGCCGCCGACGACCGCCGCCGTCACGTTCTGGCCGAGTTCGCCGGGGTTGCCGCGCCACAGCGGCTTGGCCGGCTCGGCGCGGCCCGCCAGCACGTCCCGCACACGCCGGTCGCCGTCGATGCGCATCACGGCGCCTGTGCCGGCCAGGAAGATCGGCAGCGAGAAGTCGAAGTTCGCGCGCCGCGCCAGCGTCGGTGTATCGGTGCCGCAGCTCAGGTCGATCCTGCCCTGTTGCAGCAGCTCGAAGCGGCTCGTCGCGGTGACCGGCACGAACTCGATCTGCAGGTTCGGCAGATTCAACTCGGCTTTCACCGCATCGGCCACCTTCTGGCACAGCGCGACCGAGAAACCGGCCGGCTTGCCAGCGTCCGTATACGCGAAGGGCCGGGCATCGGCGCGGTAGCCGAAGGTCAGCTTGCCCGTTTCGCGTGCCTTGTCGAGCACACCGGCCGCCACCGCGGTCGACGCCGCGCCGAGCACGAGACCGGCGGCAATCAGCGTCACGCGCAGCGACCGAAGGAAGAACGAGAGGTGGTTCATCGTATCGTCCTCCCGTTCAGCTCTTGGCCACCGCCGGCGCGAAGCGCGGCGCGATCAGGCCCCACACCAGATAGCCGAGGGCCAGCACCAGCATGCCGCCCATCACCGCGTCCTTGCCAGAAGCCCACAGCGCATAGATCGAATAGGCGAGCGCGACGAGCGCGACGAAGGTGTTCATCTTGCTCTTGCCCGGGTCGACCTTGGCGTCGCGCATCATCACCCACAGCGCCGACAAGGCGATGACGTAGGGCAGCACGTTGGTCACGACCGCCAGGTTGACGAGCGCCGAGAACTGCTCGTTCAGATCCGGCGAGATCGTCATCAGCGCCATCAGCGACTGCAGCACGCCCATGATCACCATGCCGGCGATCGGTGCGCCGGCGCCGGTCGCCTTGCTGAAGATGCCCGGAAAGAGCTTGGAGTCGGCCGCGTCCTTGGCGGTCGAGGCGAGCGTGAACTGCCAGCCGAGCAGCGAGCCGACGCAGGCCATGACCGCGAGCGCCATCACGATCTGGCCGACCAGCGGGTTGAACATCTTGGCGTAGGCGAGGCCGAACGGACCAGTCGATTCGGCGAGTTCGGCGTTCGGCACGATGCCCTGGATCGCCGCGGTCGACAGGATGTAGATTGCCGCCGCGCCGAGCGTGCCGAACATGCAGGCGAGTGGCACGTCGCGCTTCGGGTTCTC
>CALMIL010000045.1 GCA_937864005.1 uncultured Burkholderiales bacterium | reverse complement strand
TCGCGCTTCGTTCGCGCTTCGTTCGCGCTTCGTTCGCGCCATGCAATACGCGGCGCGAATCGCGACGGCGGTGGCCCTCGAGGGCAGCACTCTACTTCTTGCGCACCAGCGCCGCGGCAAACTGGTGCAAGGTCGCGGCCGGCACGTCGCCGACCACCGTCACCCACCAGTCGCCGTCGCGATGGGCCAGCGTCTGTGTTGCGCCGATCGACGCTTGCCTCTCGCCGCCGTGCCGCGCCGAATCATAAGGTTCGATGAAGAGCGAGACGCTCGCCAGGCCGTCGGAGTAGACGGCCTGCAGGACCTTCGGCGCGACATCGTTCGCTCCGTCCTGCGGCGCGTTCAGCGGACGCTTGACGCAGCCCACCTGCGAGAAGCCCGGAATCTGTTCGCGCATCGCCCACCCTTCCGACTCGAGGCTCACCGGCGTGAGGCGCTGCTGCACGACACGATAGCCGGCCAGCTTGTTCATTGGCGCCAGTACCGCCTCGGGATGCGGCTTCACTCCGATCTCGAGCTGCGAGAAGGCGGCCGACTCGAGCGCCACGCCGCGCGCGTCGAGCACCTCGGCGCGCAGCAGCAGGCCGCTTGACTGGTCCGCCCACAGCCGGTAGGTATAGCGGCGGTCGTCCTTCGGGCTGATGAGCAGCACATTCGCTTCCCGGCCGGCGACGCGCTGCGCGCCCTGCGCGCGCACGTCGTAGTGCTCGGCGATGTGGTCGCCGCCGGCCAGCAGCAGCGCCGGGAATCGCGCCTGCATGTCGCGTTGCTCGATCAGCGCGACGCGGGTCTGCGGCCACAGCGTGTGGACGACCTGGTTGTGCCGGTAGACGTTGCGCGCCAGGCCGTCCAGCGCCTCGACGCGCTCGTACTGATCGGCGCCGAGGCAGTAGTGCGCGATGCGCGAGCTCGACATCGCACCGCCGGCGCTGACGACGAAAGTACCCTGGAAATTGCGGCTGCCGGCCGCCTGGTGGATCCGCGTCAGCCAGGCGCGGACTTCCTGCGCATTCGCCGGCGCGCTCGCTGCGCTATCCGCCAGCGCGACGAAGTGGCTCGCCGCGCAGGCCAGCGCAACGAACAATCGACCCAGCACGAAACGCATCAGCGATCCGAACTCCGCGCGGTCGCCGCGCGCAGGAAGCCCGACGGCGCACCCAGCGCCGAACTGCCGCCGAATTCCATGTGCGCGGCAAGATAGCGGTCGAGCCTGGCATCGCGCACGAACTGGCTGTCGACGACTGCCTGCGGTGCGACCAGGCCCTCGCCGGCGACGACCGGGGCGGCGACCCGCACCGGCGCCGCGGTCGCCATCACCGCACGGCCGGGCGCGGTCGCGCTCGCCAGCACCGCGCCTTCACCACCGGATGCGGGAAGTGTGCCGCGCGTCACGACGAGCACGCTCGCAACCGCCACGAAACCGGCGGCAACGGCAGCCGGTGCGAGCCATTTCCAGCGCGCGGACACCCTGGCCGCGGCCGGCGCGACCGAGGGCAGCGGCTGCGGCGCAAGCACGGCCGGTTCGGCCGCCAGACGTTCGCGCAAGCGGCGCAAGAAGCTTTCGTCGTGCCGCGCGTTCGAGGCGAGCGCGTCCGAGCGCAGCACGTCGCCGATCAGGTGGTAGGCGTGCCAGTGCATCCGCGCCTGGCCATCCGCATGCCAGTCCGCGCACGCCGCGTGCACCGCTTCGGAGTCCAGTTCGCCGTCGGCGAGTGCCGAAAGCCGTTGCTGGATGCCTGCCTTGTCTTCTTGTTGCATGCTTTGCCTCCCACCGAATTGCCGCCCGATGCTGCCGTCCGCCGCTTCGTTCACCACCGGTCGCCCGGCCGCGTATCCAGCAACGGCCGCAGGCGCGTGGCGATCGCCTCGCGGGCGCGAAAGATGCGGGAGCGGACGGTGCCGATCGGACAGTTCATGACCTCTGCAATGTCCTCGTAGCTCAAACCCTCGATCTCGCGCAGCGTGATCGCCTGTCGCAGATCCTCGGACAGCGCCTCGACGGCGGCATTCACCTCCTGCGCGATCTGCTTGCTCGCCATCAGCGACTCGGGCGTCTCGCCGTCGCTTAGTTCGTTCTCGACGCGCGAAGTTTCATCCTCCTCCTCGCGCGACGCCAATGCTGCCTGAGTGACCAGCGGATCGCGCTTGAGTTCCATCAGCGCCTTCTTCGCCGTATTGACCGCGATCCGGTACAGCCAGGTATAGAAGGCGCTGTCGCCGCGGAAATTCGGCAATGCCCGATAGGCGCGGATGAACGACTCCTGGGCAATATCGGGAACCAGGTCCGCATCGCGCACCATGCGCCCGATCAGGCGCTCGACGCGACGCTGATATTTGACGACGAGCATCTCGAAGGCGCGCTGGTCGCCGCGCTTGACGCGTTCGACGAGCGGCGCATCGACATCGACGTTGACGCGTTCGGGCTTGTCAGCCATCGGCCGTCGCGCCGGCTTGCGGCGGCTTCGGCGGCGGCGCATGGATCGCGCAGCGCAATGCGTGCCATTGCGGCTCGAGCCCGCGCCGCTGCACCGCGAGCCAGGTTGCGCCGCGCCCCGCGGCATCGGGAACGAAACGCAACAGCAGCCAGCCGCCGAGGTCGAGCGCGACATGCAGATCACCCGCCGCCGGCGCAGCCCGCGCATCGTCCATGAAGGACAACTGCCACTGATGGGTGTCGCGGCGCAACAGGAACGGGCGCGCCGATCGCAACGGCAGCGCCGCGGCGGCGGCAAGGAGCATGCCGGTCACAGCCACCGCGCCGACCCAGGCCGGCGCCGGCGCCGGATGCGCCCACCACCATGCGGCGAGCACGGCCCAGACGATCGCCGCCAGCGCGAGCGTCGCCGATCGCCAGACGCAAAAACGCACTACGCCGATCTCGAGCTGCAGTGCGGTGCGCATATCGGCACGAGCGCTCTATCCGGATGGCGCCGCAACCGGCGCTTCAGGCACGCCGGAAGACGAGCGTGCCGTTGGTGCCGCCGAAGCCGAAGTTGTTCTTCATCGCGACCTCGATCTTCATCTCGCGCGCGGTATTGGCGCAGTAGTCCAGGTCGCACTCCGGATCCTGGTCGAAGATGTTGATCGTCGGCGGCGAGACCTGGTGGTGCAGCGCGAGCGCGGTGAAAACCGATTCGATGCCGCCCGCCCCGCCGAGCAGGTGCCCCGTCATCGACTTCGTCGAATTGACGACCAGCTTTTTCGCATGGTCGCCGAACGTGAGCTTGATCGCATTCGTCTCGTTCACGTCGCCGATCGGCGTCGAGGTGCCGTGCGCGTTGAGGTAGTGCACCGCGTCGGCGTTGATGCCGGCGCTGCGCAGTGCGGCACGCATCGCGCGCTTCGGGCCGTCCACATTCGGCGCGGTGACGTGATAGGCGTCGGCGCCCATCCCGAAACCGATCAGTTCGCAGTAGATCCTTGCACCACGCCGCCGCGCGTGCTCGTATTCCTCGAGCACCATCGCGCCGGCGCCTTCGCCCAGCACGAAGCCGTCGCGATCCTTGTCCCACGGACGCGACGCCGCCTGCGGGTCGTCGTTGCGCTGCGAAAGCGCGCGCGCCGCGGCAAAGCCGCCGACGCCCAGCGGCGAGACGGTCGCCTCGGCGCCGCCGGCAACCATCGCATCGGCGTCGCCATCCTGGATCAGCCGCGCCGCGAGGCCGATCGCGTGCAGCCCGGTCGTGCAGGCGGTCGCGATCGCCAGATTCGGACCCTGGAAGCCGAACCGGATCGAGAGATGGCCGGAGATCATGTTGACGATCGACGCCGGCACGAAGAACGGCGAGACGCGGCGCGGCCCGCGCGCGACGAGCTCGGCATGCGTATGTTCGATCAGCGGCAGGCCGCCGATGCCGGAGCCGACCAGGCAGCCGATGCGCTCGGCCTGCTCTTCGCTCAGGGCATCGCCGGTCGGCAGGCCGGCGTCGTTCACCGCCTGGATCGACGCCGCAAGCCCGTAATGGATGAAGGTATCCATGTGCCGGGCATCCTTCGCGGAGATGTAGTCCTCCAGCGGGAAATCCTTGACCTCGCCGGCGAAGCGGCAGGCAAACCCGGAAGCGTCGAATTTCGTGATCTCGCCGATCCCGGAGCGGCCGGCGAGCAGATTGGTCCAGCTCTCGGCAACCGTATTGCCGACCGGGCAGACGACGCCCAGGCCCGTGACAACGACGCGGCGTCGGGTCATGCGCAAATGCTTTCGAGGCCGCGGCCGTCAGGCCTTCTGATGGTTGACCGCGTAGTCGATCGCGAGCTGCACGGTCGTGATCTTCTCCGCTTCCTCGTCGGGAATCTCGATCCCGAATTCGTCTTCCAGCGCCATCACGAGCTCGACCGTATCGAGCGAATCGGCGCCCAGGTCGGCGACAAATGCCTTCTCGTTCGACACGTCGGATTCGGGGACGCCGAGCTGCTCGGCAATGATCTTCTTGACGCGTGCTTCTATATCGCTCATGTCTCCTCCTGGAGTGTTGCCTTGAACAGGCCGAGATTCTAAGGCTTGCCTCGCGCTCGCCCGCGCTGGCGCCAGCCCCCTCAATTCATGTACATGCCGCCGTTGACGTGCAGTTCGGTGCCGGTGATATAGCCCGCGCGCGGCGAGGCGAGAAACTCGACCGCCGCGGCGATCTCGTCGGCCTGGCCGAGGCGGCCGAGCGGGATCTGCGCCAGCAGCGCCGCCTTCTGCGCCTCGGGAAGCACGTCGGTCATGTCGGTCGCGATAAAACCCGGCGCGACGCAGTTGACCGTGATATTGCGGCTGCCGAGCTCGCGCGCCAGCGCCCGCGTCATGCCGGCGACCCCCGCCTTGGCCGCGGCGTAGTTGGCCTGCCCGGCATTGCCGCTGGCACCGACGACCGAGGTGATATTGACGATGCGGCCGAAGCGCTGCTTCATCATCGGCCGGATCGCGGCCCGGCAGGCGCAGAAGACGGCCTTCAGGTTGGTGTCGAGCACAGCGTCCCAGGCATCGTCCTTCATCCGCATCGCCAGCGCATCGCGCGTGATGCCGGCATTGTTGACGAGCACGTGCAGCCCGCCGTCGGTGCCGACGATGGCATCGATCGCCGCCTCCAGCGCCGCACCGTCGTTGACGTCGAGCCGGATGCCGCGGCAGCCGTCGAAGCCGGCGAGCGCCTTGCCGATCGACTCCGCGCCGGCATCGGTCGTCGCAGTGCCGATGACCGTCATGCCGGCGGCGGCGAGCGTGCGCGCGATCGCCTGCCCGATGCCGCGCGAGGCGCCCGTCACGAGCGCGACC
>CALMIL010000044.1 GCA_937864005.1 uncultured Burkholderiales bacterium | reverse complement strand
CTAGCGGCGGCCCTGCCGCCAGCGCCCGCCGCGGCGCACGCCGTCGCCACGTTCCGTCCTGCGAGTCCCGATGAAAGAATCCCTACGCCAGCAGTTCCAGCGCCTCGCGCTGCGCCTCGCCGAACTCGACGCCATGCTCGCCGATCCCGGCGTCGCCGCCGACATGAAGCGCTACCGAGCGCTCGGGCGCGAGCGCGCGCAGGTGCACGACGTGTCCGCCATGTTCGGGCGCTACGAGCAGCGCGAGCGCGATCTCGCCGCGGCGCGCGAGTTGCTGGACGATCCCGAGATGGCGCAGATGGCCGGCGAGGAGATCGCCCAGGCGCAAGCGGACCTCGATCGGCTGCACGCAGAACTGCAGGCGACGCTGCTGCCACGCGACCCGGACGACGAGCGCAACGCCTTCGTCGAAATCCGCGCCGGCACCGGCGGCGACGAGTCGGCCCTCTTTGCCGCCGACCTCGTCCGCATGTACCTGCGCTTTGCCGAACGCCGCGGCTGGCGCACCGAGGTGATGTCGGAGAACGTCTCCGATCTCGGCGGCTACCGCGAATGCGTGCTGCGCTTCGAGGGCTACGCGGTGTATGCGCAGATGCGCTTCGAGTCCGGCGGCCACCGCGTGCAGCGCGTGCCGGCAACCGAGGCGCAGGGCCGCATCCACACCAGCGCCTGCACCGTCGCCGTGATGCCCGAGCCCGACGAGGCGGACGAGGTGACACTCGAGCCGGCCGAACTGCGCATCGATACCTTCCGCGCCAGCGGCGCCGGCGGCCAGCACGTCAACAAGACCGACAGCGCGATCCGCATCACGCACCTGCCGACCGGTATCGTCGCCGAATGCCAGGACGACCGCTCGCAGCACCGCAACAAGGCGAAGGCGATGGCGGTGCTCGCCGCGCGCCTGCAGGAGAAGGAGCGCAGCGAGCGCGCGGCGAAGGAGGCGGCGACGCGCAAGGGCCTGATCGGCAGCGGCGACCGCAGCGACCGCATCCGCACCTACAACTTCCCGCAGGGCCGGCTCACCGACCACCGCATCAACCTGACGCTGTACAGGCTGCAGTCGGTGCTCGACGGCGACCTGGACGAAGTGGTCGCCGCGCTGCAGGCGGCGCGCGCGGCGCAGCAGCTTGCGGCGCTGGAAGCCGGCGCGTGAGGCCGGTGGCGCCGGATGCGAGGCGGGCATGACCGCGCCGACGGTCGCGCAGGCGCTGCGCGAAGCCCGCGCGCAGGGCGTCGACCGGCTCGACGCCCAGCTGCTGCTCGCCGCCGCGCTCGGCCAGCCGCGCTGCTGGCTGCTGGCGCACGACGACGCCGTGCTGCTTGCGGCGCAGCGTGAGCGCTTCGCCGCGCATTGCGAGCGCCGGGCACGCGGCGAGCCGGTCGCCTATCTGCTCGGCGAGAAGGAATTCCACGGCCTGACGCTCAAGGTGGGCCCGGACGTGCTCGTGCCGCGGCCCGATACCGAGACCCTCGTCGACTGGGCGCTCGAACTGCTGCGCAACGGGCCGGCCCGGCCCGAGGTGCTCGACCTCGGAACCGGCAGCGGCGCGATCGCGCTCGCGATCGCCCACGCTCATCCCGCGGCCCGGGTCTGCGCAACCGATATCTGCGCCGGCGCACTGGCGGTCGCACGCGCGAACGGCGCGCGGCTCGGCGTCGACGTCGAATGGCTGCACGCCGACTGGTGGGCGGCCGTGGCCGGCCGGCGCTTCGATCTCGTGCTTTCGAACCCGCCCTACGTCGCGGCCGGCGATCCGCACCTCGCCGCCCTCGGCCACGAGCCGCAGGGCGCGCTGGCGGCGGGCGCGGACGGTCTGTCGGCGCTGCGCGCGATCGGCGCCCAAGCCGGCGCCCACCTGCACGGTGGCGGCTGGCTGCTGCTGGAACACGGCCACGACCAGGCCGGTGCGGTGCAGACGATGCTGGGCGCGGCCGGCTTCGGCGCGATCGAGACCCGGGCCGACCTCGGCGGGCGCCCGCGATGCACGGCCGGACGCTGGATTCGGGGCGGGTAGGCCTGGGCTGCGCGCCGCGCCTTGTCTGCGCGCATTGCGAGCAGAAACGTGGGTGCATTCATTTGGGAAACACCCTCTGAGCGCCCCCAGGGCCGGGCCAAGCCCGGCCCGCCCCCGTGGGGGATCAAGCAAAGTGGCAAAGCCACATTTGCTTGAGAGGCCCTGCAAGGAAGGTGACGAAACGGGTGTGGCAAAACCCCGAAAGCGGCAACTGCCTGCACTTCGCACGACACTTCGGCTCGTCAACCTTCCGGCAAGGTTCTACGATGCGCCAAAGGCTCGTCGCGAGCCCGAGAGCTTCCCGACGCGAAAGCGTCGCCCTTGCCGGAGGTCGTCATGCGCATTGCAGCCTGGTTGATGGTGGGTGCCTTGAGCTTCGCAACCGCGGCCACCGCGCAGACGCCCGGCGCCGACGGCCTGACGATGCCGCAGTTCCAGGGCCGGATCCGGCTTGGCATGAGCGTGCCGGCGGGTCCGCTCGACGCCGGCGCGGACGCCGGCATCGGGCGCCTCAGCGCGGCAAGCGTGCTCGGCGACTACTATTTCCTGCGCTCGGCACCGCAGGCCGCGGAGACGTTCGGATTTCGCGTCACGAGCGGCGTGCTGCTCGGCTCGCGCGCCGGATCGTGGGGCGGGCCGGCGCTTGCGGCGCCAGGCGCAAGCGCCTTCCTGGTCGAAACGCACCGCTTCAGCCTCGCAAGCAGCCCGGCGCTGCCAGCGGCCGATACCTCGGATGACGGCACCGTGCCCTACCTCGGCGTCGGCTACAGCCTCTCGTCGGTCAAGAGCGGATGGGGCTTCAGCGCCGATCTGGGCCTGATGGCGCTCAACCCGCGAGGCGTTGCCGGCTTCGGCCGCGGCCTGGGCGCGGGCGGGCCGAGCCTGGAGGACACGCTGCGCGACATTCGCCTGTCGCCGATCCTGCAGCTGGGCGTGTCGTATTCGTTCTGACGCGGGTGCGCAATCGGCGGAACCCGGCAAGGGCTTGGCGGGCGTCCGGCCGGGCGATCGGCGATTGCCGCTAAACTGGCCGCCGATCCTCAATTGCCGCCCCGCCCCGGGGTTTCGACCATGAGCACAGATTCCATGTCCGAGGTGCACAAGCGCATCGACGAGATCGTCAAGTCGCATCCCATCGTCCTCTTCATGAAGGGCACGGCGGACTTTCCGCAATGCGGCTTCTCGGGCCGTTCGGTGCAGATCCTCAAGGCGTGCAATGTCGGCGAGTGCTTCACCGTCAACGTCCTCGAGGACGAGGAGATTCGCCAGGGCATCAAGGAGTATTCCAACTGGCCGACGATTCCGCAGCTCTACGTGCGGGGCGAATTCGTCGGCGGCTCGGATATCCTGATGGAGATGTACCAAGCCGGCGAGCTGCAGACGCTGCTGCACGCCTGAAGCGCCGCGCCGCCGGTGCGGCAGCGGTTCAGCCGAGCCGCTTGACGTCGATTTCCCAGCGCCTGCGGGCGGCGAAGACGGCGTCCGGGTAGACGCTGCGCCCCCTGCTGCCGTTGTAGCGGCCGAGCGCCATGTACATGTCGCCGCGCTCGATATCGAGGTAGTGGCGCAGGATCACGCAGCCAAAGCGCAGATTCGTCTGCATGTGAAAGAGTCGGCTCGCGTTGCCGTCGCCGATCAGGCGCGCCCAGAACGGCATGACCTGCATATAGCCGCGGGCGCCGGCGCTCGAGACGACATATTTGCGAAAGCCGCTCTCGACCTGCACCAGCCCGAGCACGAGCGATGGCTCGAGCCCGGCGCGCTTGCTTTCGTACCACAGCGTCTCGAGAAACTCGACCCGGGTCTGATGCTCGGCCTCGCGGCGCTCGAGCCGCTCGCTCGCGGTGCCCAGCCATTTGAGGTAGGCGAGCCGCTCCTCGATCGTGTCGAACGCGGGTCGCGGTGGCGCATCGTTGGCGACCGCCCTGGACAGCGCCGAACGCACCGCGTCGGCGAGCGGCTCCTCGATCTGCGTGCCGGCGTGCGCGGGCCTGGGCAGCACCGGCAGCAGGCCGAATGCGAGCAGGCCGCGGCGGGCGATCATGAGACCAGCCTGCCGCGCAGAAAACCCGCCACCTCGGCGCGCGCGACGCGCGTCGCGGCGGCATCGCGGCGGCCCTGGTATTCGAGCCCGCCGTCCTTCAGGCCGCGGTCGGAGATCACGACCCGGTGCGGGATGCCGATCAGCTCCCAGTCGGCGAACATCGCCCCCGGTCGTTCGCCGCGATCGTCGAGCATGATGTCGACGCCGGCCGCCGCAAGCTCGTCGTGCAAGGCGTCGGCGGCTGCCCTCACCTCGGCCGAACGGTCGTAACCGATCGGGCACAGGACGACCGTGAACGGCGCCATCGAGTCGGGCCAGACGATGCCGCGCTCGTCATTGTTCTGCTCGATCGCGGCGCCGAGCAACCGGGTGATGCCGATGCCGTAGCAGCCCATCTCCATCAGCTGCGGCTTGCCGTTCTCGTCGAGGTAGGTGGCGTTCATCGCCTTCGAATATTTGGTGCCGAGGTAGAACACGTGGCCGACCTCGATGCCGCGCTGGATCGCGAGCAGGCCCTTGCCGTCGGGCGACGGATCGCCCGCGACGACATTGCGGATATCGGCCACCAGATCGGGTTCTGAAGCGTCGCGCCCCCAGTTCACGCCGGTCAGGTGAGCGTCGGCCTCGTTCGCGCCGCAGACGAAATCGCTCATCGCGGCGACGGTGCGGTCGGCAACGATCTTGACCGGCTTCCTGGTGCCAATCGGGCCGAGGTAGCCCGGCTTGCAGCCGAAGTGGTCCTCGATCTCGGCCGCCGTCGCGAAACGAAAGCCGGACTTCAGCCCCGCAAGCTTGCCGGCCTTGACTTCATTGAGCGAATGGTCGCCGCGCACGAGCAGCAGCCAGATCGTCGTCGCCGTCACGGCGCCGGCCTCGTCCACGCTGTCGGTCGCGAGGACGAGCGACTTGACGGTCGCGGCAAGCGGGATGCCGAGCAGCGCGGCGACGTCCTCGCAGGTGCTCTTGCCGGGCGTCGGCGTGAGCTTCATCGGCTGCGCCGGCGCGGCGCGCGGCGCGGCCGGCGCGAGCGCTTCGGCAAGCTCCATATTGGCCGCGTAGTCGGAGTCCGGGCAGTAGACGATCGCATCCTCGCCGGTATCGGCGATGACCTGGAACTCCTGCGAGAGGTCGCCGCCGATCGCGCCCGAATCGGCGCCCACCGCGCGGTAGCGCAGCCCGAAGCGGTCGAAGATCGCGCAGTAGGCGCGCGACATCGTCTCGTAGCTCTTCGCCGCGCTCGCCGCGTCGCGGTCGAACGAGTACGCATCCTTCATCGTGAATTCGCGCCCGCGCATCAGGCCGAAGCGCGGCCGGCGCTCGTCGCGGAATTTGGTCTGGATGTGATAGAAATTCTTCGGCAGCTGCCGGTAGCTGCGCAGCTCCTGGCGCGCGATGTCGGTGACGACTTCCTCGCTCGTCGGCTGGATCACGAAATCGCGCTCGTGGCGATCCTTCAGGCGCAGCAGTTCGGGGCCGTATTTCTGGAAGCGTCCGCTTTCCTGCCAAAGTTCGGCCGGCTGCACGACCGGCATCAGCAGTTCGATCGCGCCGGCGCGGTTCATCTCCTCGCGCACGATCGCCTCGACCTTGCGGATCACGCGCAGCGCGATCGGCATATAGCTGTAGATGCCCGCGGAGAGGCGCTTGATGAAGCCGGCGCGCATCATCAGCTGATG
>CALMIL010000043.1 GCA_937864005.1 uncultured Burkholderiales bacterium | reverse complement strand
GCGATGGCGCGCACCATCGACTCGGTGAGGTCGATCTGCTTGATCTCGACGTTCGTCACCTTGATGCCCCAGCCTGCGGTCTGGGCGTCGAGGATGCGTTGCACGTCCATGTTCAGTTTCTCGCGTTCGGCGAGCATCTCGTCGAGTTCGTGCTTGCCGAGGACGACGCGCAGCGTGGTCTGCGCGAGCTGGCTCGTCGCGACGAGGTACTGCTCGACCTGGATGATGGCCTTCTCGGCGTCGACGACGCGAAAGAACACGACCGCGTTGACCTTGACCGAGACGTTGTCGCGCGAGATCACGTCCTGCGGCGGCACGTCGAGCGTGACGATGCGCAGGTCGACGCGCACGATCTGCTGGATGCCCGGCAGCACGATGACGAGGCCCGGGCCCTTGACCTTCCAGAACCGGCCGAGCTGGAAGATGACGCCGCGCTGGTACTCGCGCAGGATCTTCAGCGAGCTGAAGAGCAGCACCAGCAGCAAGACGATGACGATGCCGAAACCGAACGGTATGCCTGCCATCACGCTTCTCCTTTGTCGTTGGCCGCCGCCGGATCGGGCTCGACGTCGAGCAGCAATCCGTCGCGCGCGACGACGCGCACCGATTGACCGGCGCGCAGCGGCGACGCGCTGCGCACCTCCCAGGTCTCGCCGCGCAGCTGCATGAAGGCGTGGCCGGCGTCGGCGTGCACGACCTCGCCGCGCAGCCCGACGAGGTCGTCGAGCCCGCCCACGACCGGCCGGCGGTGCGCCCGCATCGCGAGGCTGCCGCCGCCGAGGACGACAATCGCCGAGCTGGCGGCGAGCGCGAGGACGAGCCACAGCGGCACGCCGTAGCCCGGCTGCGCCTTGTCGAACAGCAATATGCCGCCGGCGATGAATGCGACGACGCCGCCGGCACCGAGCACGCCGAAGGTCGGCGCGTGCAGCTCGGCGGCGAACAGCACCAGCCCGAGCAGCAGCAGGCCGAGGCCGGTGTAGTTGACCGGCAGCATCTGCAACGCGTAGAGCCCCAGCAGCAGGCAGATCGCGCCGGCGACGCCGGCCACGCCGAAGCCGGGGGAAGCGAACTCGAAGACGATGCCGTAGATGCCGATCATCATCAGCACCAGCGCGAGGCTCGGGTTCGCGATCACCGACATCAGCCGCTGGCGCCAGTCGGGCGCCAGCACCTGCAGCGTGAGGCCGCGGGTGTGCAGCACCTGTTCCTTGTCGCGCACGCGCACGCTGCGGCCGTCGATCTGCGCCAGCAGGTCCGGCACGTCGACCGCGACGACGTCGATCACGTTTTGCTGCAAGGCCTCGGCGGCGGTCAGGCTCACCGCCTCGCGCACCGCGCGTTCGGCCCACTGCGCATTGCGGCCGTGCTTTTGCGCCAGGCCGCGGATGAACGCCGCCGCATCGTTGACGCGCTTGGCCTCGAGCGCGTCGGTGGGCGGCTGCGCCCCGCTCGCGGCCGAGGCCGGGGCGGCCGGTGGCGCGGCGCCGATGCCGATCGCAACCGGCGTTGCCGCGCCGAGCGTCGTCGCCGGCGCCATCGCCGCGACCTGCGCCGCATACAGGATGTAGGTGCCGGCGCTCGCCGCGCGCGCGCCTTCCGGGCTGACGTAGACGACGACCGGCACGCTCGACGCGAGCATCGCCTGGATGATCTCGCGCATCGCGCTGTCGAGCCCGCCGGGGGTGTCGAGCTCGATGACGACGAGCGGCGCGCCCTGCTCGCGCGCCTGCTCGAGGCCGTGGATGATGTAGTCGGCGCTGCCCGGGCCGATCGCGTCATGCACCTGCAGCACGAGCACCGGCGTGGCCGACGCGAACGCCGCGGCGAACAGCGTCAGCCAGGCCCACAACGCGACGTTGCGCACCCATGCCGCCATCGGTACCGGCCGCAGCCGCCGCAGCATCGCCATCGCCTCCTCGTCTTGTGCAGCGGCCAGGCGCCGATGCCGGCCGCGACACGAACACCATACACGCTTGACGCGAGCGCGTTCCGCGGCATCACGATCGACCCTGCCATCCGTGCGGCGCGGCGCGCTGCGGGTCCCGGCCGCGCGCGCCCGTCAAACGGCGGCTGCCTCAGTGCTCGCCCTTGGTCCGCAACAGTCCGGCCAGCCGATTGCCCTGCTTCTGCGGGCCGCCGCGCGGGAAGAGGTCGTGCAGGTGGTGGTTGCTGCCGCGCTCGGCGTCCCAGACCTTCGTGAAGTGGCGGATCATCACGCGCACCTGGGGCTGCACCGCGTGCTCGTGGTAGTAGCTGCGCAGGAAGCGGATCACCTCCCAGTGGGCGTCGGTCAGCACGAGCCCCTCCTGCTGCGCGAGCGCCTGCGCGAAGGCCTCGGACCAGTCGCCGAGATCGACCAGATAGCCCTCGCTGTCGGTCGCGATATCCCTGCCGTCGACCTTGATGTGGTGTCGTGCCGTCGTCTTCTTCATGTCGTCACCCGGGTAGTCGTCAAGCGGCGCGCGCGCCGGCCGGACGCGATCGAAGGTTCATCCGGTCGCGCCAGGCGCGGGCGAAAGCGATGAAGCGCTGCGCCCAGTGCGTTCCGGCGTTGCTGCGCAGATGCGCGTACGACGCGAGCAGGTTGCCGCAGACGACGCCGTCGTTCGCGCCGTCGATGCCCTGCCCGCGTTCGACGCGGTACGCGAAGGCGACGCCGGGCTCGAGATTCTCGAGGGTCGAGTGGTGGAACTCGTGGCAGCGCAGCAGCGCGCCCGGCGCCGGGCTCGCATCCGTCAAGCCCGGCCACGGCATCGCCGCCGTCTCGCGCAGGTGCACGTAGCCGCGGCCCTGCGGCCGCTCGTGCATGACGACGTCGCCGGGGATCGCGCCGACCATCTCTGCCCTGCGTCCGCGCCATTCGATGCTGCGCGCGAGGTACATCAACCCGCCGCATTCTGCGTACGCCGGCAGCCCGGCGGCAAGCTGCTCACGGATCGCAGCACGCAGCGGCGCGTTGGCTTCGAGCGCATCGAGGCAGGTCTCGGGAAAGCCGCCGCCGATGAAGAGGC
>CALMIL010000042.1 GCA_937864005.1 uncultured Burkholderiales bacterium | reverse complement strand
CCCCCGCCTGCAGGCCGCCGCCGCCTGTGGGCTGCTCTTCGCTGAACCGCCGACGCTGCGCGACGGTCGTGTAGCCGATCTGCGGATAGTTCGCCGATCGGCTCACCTGCAGGCGGGCGTCGAATGCGCCGACGCGCAGGCTTGCCATTTTCAGGTCCTTGTTGGCCTCGAGCGCGGCGTCGATCAGTGCATCGAGGTCGGCGTCGTCGAATGCCTTCCACCAATCGGTGTTGGCCAGGTCCGCGGTGTTGAGCGGTTCGGCGCGCCAGGCCTTGGGCAGAGGAACGTCCGGGCGCTTGTAGTCGGGACCCAGCACGCATCCGGACAGGCCGATCGCGATCAGGCAGATGCAGGCGCCCCAGCGCGGCACGCCGCGTCGCCCGCCCGGGCGGGCCGGCCGGATTGGCCCTTCGATCAGCGGATTCGCTTTCATCATTCGTCGGGCGAAGCGCGGGACAGCATCTCGAATGCGTAGTCCTCGACTTCCTTGACGCGGATCAGGCGGTTGTTCAACTCGAGCAGGATGCCCTCGAACCACTTGATCTGGTACTCGATGCGCCGTCGCTCGTCGACGATGTCCTCCAGCGGCGCGTTGGGCGGCGGGCGGCCATGCTCGTCGAACAGGAACTTGATTCCGTCGGCCAGTTCCCGCTTGACATTGATGTGCTCGACCTGGCGCTCCAGAAATCGGCGCGCCTTCTTCGCTGCATAGGCATCGATCATCGCCGTGCGCAGCGCGCGCTGCTGCGGCGACAGCAGGGCCGCATCGGGTCTGCCGGTCTGCGGATCCTCGGGTACCGGCGACAGGCGCTTGCGCGGCGCCTTGCCGGACGGCGGCGGTGCATTCATCGATTCATCCCTTCGCCGCGGGTGCGTCTGCTAGTGCAGTGTTTCATGCTGTGATGCACTTAAGAAAGCCGATGGATTTGTCCTCGTGGCAAGGCGCAAACCGCAGCCATACCGAGTGGTATGGCGAGGATTTGCAACGCCGCCACGGGGGCAAAGACGCGGTTCTATGTGCTGAACAGCGTGAAACACTGCACTAGACATAGCCGAACTCGTTGGCAAGCGCGATCACCTCGGGATACAGACCCTTGCCGTCGGTGCGCCACGGCAGGCGACCGGACAGCGACGGCAGCTTCGGCTTGTGCGGCCGAAAGGTCGGCCCGGCGAGAAAGTTGGGGTCGTTGCCGAACAGCGCGTTGATCGGGCCGAAGCATGCGAACGGCGAGCGCTCGGGATGCATCATCGCATCGATCGCCTCGTCGTCGTCGCGCCATCCGGCCCAGCGCGCGATCTCGGCCAGATAGCGCTGCGGCTCGGCCATCACGTCTTCGCCGCGCAGGCGCATCTGCCGCTCGGGCGCGACCTCGTCGAGAAAGTCGAGGATGTTCATGTTCATATCGTGCCAGGCGATCTGCGGCTCGATCAGGGCATAGTCCGCGCCCAGCTCGAAGCCTTCCACCTTGAGGCAGAAGGCGCCGTCGTTGATCACCATCAGCGACTTGCCCTGCGCGATCGGGTGGCGCACCAGATGCACGAACCGCGCATTCGGAAACGCGCGCAGGATCGCCTGCATGCGCTTGACCGACATCACGTAGGAAGGGCTCTTCTCGACCGCGACCAGCGGGTCGATCCGATTCACCAGTTCCTGAAAGATCACTCCGGTATCCCATTGCTCGCGCTGCGCGAGCCAGGTCAGGGCCATGTTGACGGTCGTCGCCCGCTGCTCGCCGCAATAGATTTCGGCGACGGCGCGCAGCAGCCCGTGGCGCACGAGCGCGCCGTTCTCCGAGATCTCGCCCTTCGAACCGCGCCACAGGTCGATCAGCTTGTCGACGTTGAAGAGGCACAGTTCCGGCAGCCCGAACGCCTGCGGATGCTGCCCGAGCATCGCGTTGACGAGCGAGGTATACGACCTCGGCGGCGCCAGCAGGAAGAGCGGATCGGCCATCGGGCGACTCGCTTCAAGCCAGGCGGCCCTCGACGAACGGCACCTCGAAGCACTTCTCGTGCATGATCGGGCCGTGGCCGAAATAGCCATCCTCGCCGAACAGCTCCCCATGGTCGGCGGTGACGATGAAATGCGTGTTCGGCGGCGTCTGCGCCATCAGGCGGCCGATCTGGCCGTCGATATATTCGACGCACTTCACCTGCTGCTGGCGCAGCATCTGCATCTGCGCTGCATCGAAGGTCTGCTTCTCGGCGTGCGCCGGCGCGTCGTCCATCGATTTCAGCGCGCCGTGCACACCCGAGATGTGCGGCAGGCTGTCGCCCGAGAGCATGTACGGATAGTGCGTCTCGCCGAGGTTGAGGAAGTAGTAGTGCGGTTCGTCCGGAAACTCCATCTCGTCGATCATGCCGGCGAAGTCGTTGTGATTCTTCATCAGCTTGTAGTCGTCGAAATCGCGGCTGATGAGCGTGTTCTTGTTGAGTACCGGCAGCGACACCTTGGCCACCGTGCGATAGCCGATATTGCGCAGCACCTTCGGCAGCGAAAGATCGGGCAGGAATTCCTTGAACTGGATGCCGGCATGCCCGGTGCGCTCGGTCCACAGCGCGAACTCTTCCTTGTAGACCTCGGAGGCGAATACCTCCTTCGGACTCGCGTGCGGCATCATCCCCATCGCGAATGCGTGGTGCGACGGCGCGGTCCACGACGCGTACGAGTAGCGCCGCTCGGCTTGCCCGATGCGGTCGATATTGGGCGTGCGCGCGGCGACGAAGCTGTCGTAGCGGCAGCTGTCCATGACGATGAAGACGATGTGGTTGCAGGTCATTGCGATCCTCGATGCCTCACGCAGGGCGAAGCACGATCATGGTCTCACGGCAACGATCGACGCCGTTGCGCTGTTGTCGCCGCTGTGCTGGTCCGCCGCCGCCGCGACCGTCATCGTGGAACTGACGCGGCCGGTGATCCCGGTCGCCACGGTCACCGGCACGTTGCAGGTCAAGGTCCCGCTCGGAGGAATCGAGGCTGACAGCAGGCTGCCGTCGGGCTGCATCACGGGAGCGGCCGCGCCCCCCGCGGGAATGCAATCGATCGGGCCGGCGAGCGTCAGATTCGGGCCGAGCGCATTGACGATCGATACGTCCTTTGCCTGCGCCGGGCCATTGTTGACGATCGCGAAGACGAACGTCGTCGAGCCGCCGCTGGGGACCGTTCCGTCCGCCGGATTGGCC